>NZ_JBJGYL010000001.1:0-310327 GCF_054049975.1 Geodermatophilus sp. SYSU D01119
TCGTGCTCTGAGTCCGCGGCGGACTCAGAGCACGGCCCGGCCCGGAGGAGCCGTGTCGCTCCGGGAGGCCCGGTCAGAGCGGCTGCAGCGCCCGCCAGGCGGTCCACGCGCTGGTGATCATGTCCCGCAGGTCGCGGGTGGCCCGGAAGCCGAGGTCGCGGGCGATCCGGTCGACGGCGGCGACCACCCGCGCCGGGTCGCCGGGGCGCCGGCCGGTCACCTGCGGCGTCGTGTCCCCGCCGGTCACCTCGGCGACCACCCGCAGCACCTCCAGCACGCTGCTGCCCTCGCCGCGGCCCACGTTGTAGGTGCCCCCGGGCCGCCCGGCGGCCAGGGCGCGGGCGGCGGCCACGTGCGCGTCGGCGACGTCGGAGACGTGCACGAAGTCGCGCACCGGGCTGCCGTCGGTCGTGGGGTGGTCGTCGCCGAACAGCAGCGGCGGCCGGTCGGCGTCGAGCGCCTCGAACACGAGCGGCACGAGGTTGGCCGTCCCCCGGTCGCCGAGTTCCGGCGCCGCCGCTCCCGCCACGTTGAAGTAGCGCAGGCTCGTCGCGGCCAGGCCCCAGGCGGCGCAGTCGCGCAGCAGGTCCTCGCCGGCGAGCTTGGTGCGGCCGTAGGGCGACAGCGGGCAGCAGGCGGTGTCCTCGTCGACCCGGTCGGCGTCGGGCATGCCGTAGACCGAGGCGCTGGAGGAGAAGACGAAACGGGTCACGCCCTTGGCGCGGCAGCCCTCGAGCAGCGCGACCAGGCCCTCGACGTTCTCCGCCCAGTAGAGGAGCGGGTCGGCCACCGACTCGGCCACCTGCTTCTTGCCCGCGAGGTGCACGACGCCGGTGACGCCGTTCTCGCGCAGCACCCGCCGGACCATGCCGCGGTCGCGCACCGAGCCCACCTCGAGCGGCACCTGCGGCAGCGACGCCAGCCGGCCGGCGTCGCCGGTGGACAGGTCGTCGAGGACGACGACGTCCTCCCCCGCCGCCACCATGGCGTGCACGACGTGCGCCCCGACGTACCCGGCACCCCCGGTGACCAGCCAGCTCACCCGGTCAGCCTGCCCCGGCGGGCGCCGGGCCGCGCGTCAGGACAGCCGCTGCCGCAGGTGGACGGCGACCTCCTGGCCGGCGGCGTCCTTGCCGATCGCCACGCAGATCGCCCGGCGCAGCGGCAGCCAGTGCGGCCCGTCGCCCGACGGCATGCACGTGGCGGCGAACGGGTGCCCGTCGACGGTGCCCTCCACCCTCACCGCCCGGCGGGTGCCGAACAGCGCGGCCGAGTCGGGCACGGTGACGAAGGTGGGGAACGCGCCGTCCTTCTCGAGGGGCGCGGTGAACGAGGCGTCGAGCTCCTGGGCTGCCATGCCGCTGTCGACCGCCCCGGCGCCCGGGACTCATCGGCCCCGGGTCGGGCGTCCCCGGGTCAGGCGGCCCCGGGTCGGGCGGCCCCGGGTCAGGCGGCCCCGGGTCAGGCGGCCCCGGGTCAGGCGGCCCCGGGTCAGGCGGCCTCGGCCTCCCCGATCCCCCGGATGACGCCCGCGAGGCCCGGCGTGCCGAGCGGCAGCGCGTCGAGCCACGCGCGCAGGACGGCGAGCCGGCGGGCGTCGGACATGCCTGGCTCGGCGCGGAAGCGGGCGCCGAGCGCGGCCGCGGCGCCGTCCTGCGCGGTGGTCAGCGCGCAGAGGTAGGCGAGCAGGTGGCCGACGAGGTCGCGGGTCTCCGCGGCGTCGAGGGAGTCGACGACCGCCCACACGCCGGGCCCGTCGTCGCGGACCCGCTGCACCCAGGCGAAGACGTCCTCGGGGGTGACGCTCACGTCCCTCTCCTCCCTGCCGGTGGCGCTCCACTGTCGGGGCGCGCCCGCGCGGGCGGGGAGTGCCGTGCCGCCGGCGACACGGTGGCCACCGCACCCGCCCCAGGCGTCCCAGCGGGCGGCGGCCGGACGACGTCGTCCCGCGCCGCTACGGTGCGACGCGTGCGCGGTGGGGCGGGCAGGACGACCGGCAGCGACCGGTCTCCCGGGGGAACCCCGGGGCAGCAGGTCCAGGCCGGCATCGGCACCACCCGCCGGACGGCGCGCTCCGCGCACCTGACGGCGCCTCCCACGGGGAGCGGCTGCCCGCCCCACCGCGCGCACCGGTGACGACGCCGCGCCAGGCCGCCGCCACCGCCTCCGGCACCGCGACCGCGCTGCTCGCCGGCCCGTGGCGGCGGCGCGATGCGGTCCGCCGGGTCGCGGTAGCGCTCGGCTACGCCCGGGCCCCGCGGTGGGTGGGCACGCTGGTCGGCGAGGTCCTCGAGGCCTACCGGGACGCCCCGGCCGACCGGCCGCGCGAGCTGGCCGCCTTCCTGACCTCGACCCGCGGTTGGGCGCAGGGGCAGGCCGCCGACGTCGCCCCGCGGGTGCGGCGCCGCGAGCCGGTGCCCACCCGTGTGGTGCGGCCCCGGCCCGGCCTGACCGAGGTGCCCGACCTCGCCGCGCTGGCCCGCCTGCTCGACGTCGACCAGGGCGAGCTGGCCTGGTTCGCCGACGTCCGCGGGCTGGAGCGCACCGCCCCGGACGAGGCGCTGAGGCACTACCGGTGGCGGGTGGTGGAGCGGCCCGGCGGCGTCCGGCTGCTCGCGGCGCCCAAGCCGCGGCTGCGCGAGGTCCAGCGCCGGCTGCTGCGGCACCTGGTCGCGCCCGTGCCGCCGCACCCGGCCGCGCACGGCTGCGTCCCGGGCCGCTCGGTGCGCACCGCGGCCGCCCCGCACGCCGGCGCCGACACCGTGCTGGCCCTCGATCTCGAGGCGTTCTTCGCCACCGTGACCGCCGGCCGGGTGTGGGGCGTCCTGCAGGGCGTGACCGGGCTGACCGAGCCGGTGGCGCACGCGGTGACCGGCCTGGTGACGACGGTGGTGCCGGCCGCGGTGTGGCGGCGGGTGCCGGTGCCGGCCGACCCCGCCGCCCGCGACCGGCACGCCCGCCTCGGTCGCCGGCTGGCCGTGCCGCACCTGCCGCAGGGCGCGCCCACCTCCCCCGCCCTGGCCAACCTCGTGTGCGCCCGGCTCGACCGGCGGCTGGCCGGCCTCGCTGCGTCGGCCGGCGCGACCTATACCCGCTACGTCGACGACCTGTTCCTCAGCGGCCCGCCCGCGCTCCGCCGGCCGGCGTTCGCCGCCCGGGTCGCCGCCATCGCCGCCGACGAGGGCTTCCGCGTGCACCCCGGGAAGACCCGCAGCGCAGGCCGCGGCCGCCGTCAGACGGTGCTCGGCGCCGTCGTCAACGTCCGGCCCACGCTGCCCCGAACGGAGCGGGACGCGCTGCGGGCGCTGCTGCACAACTGCGCCGTCTCCGGCTGGGCGTCGCAGGTGCGCGACCGCGACCCCGCGACGTTCCGCGAGCACGTCCTCGGGCGCGTGGCCTGGGCCTCCTCGGTGGACCCGGTGCTCGGCGCCCGCCTGCGGGCCCTCGCCGAGCGCATCGACTGGGACGCCCCCGGGACGGCATGATCGTCACGTCCCCCTGCTGTCCTCCGAGAGGGAGACCCGTGCCCCCACCTCCACCTCCGTCCTCCGCGACCGCGCCAGCGGCCGCCGCCACCCGCGGCGGGCTCGACGGCCGGGTCGCCGTCGTCACCGGCGCGAGCAGCGGCATCGGCGCCGCCACCGCGCGGGCCCTGGTCGACGCCGGCTGCCGCGTCGCGCTGCTCGGTCGCCGCGGCGACCGCATGGCCGCCGTCGCCGAGAGCACCTCCGACCCCGACCGCACGCTCGTCGTCGCCACCGACGTCTCCGACGGGCTCGACCTCGCCGACGCCCTCGACGCCCTGCACGACCGGTTCGGCCCGGCCGACCTGGTGGTCGCCGGCGCCGGCGTGCTCACCGGCGCCCCGTTCGAGGACGGCGTGCCGGCCGAGTGGATCGAGATGATCGACGTCAACCTCGGCGGCATCCTGCGCACCGCGCAGACCTTCGCCCGCGACCTGCTCGCCACCGCCGAGGAGGGCCGCGCCGCCGACCTGTTCCTCATCGGCGCGCTCGCCGGGCAGGTGCGCTTCCCCGGCTACGCCGTCTACTCGGCCGTCGAGGCGGCGGTGGCGCAGCTGGCCCGCACGCTGCGCGCCGAGTACGGCCGCCGCGGCGTTCGCGTGCACGTCGTGGCGCCCGGGCTCACCGACACCGACTTCGGCTCCGACATCAGCCACGACGGCACCGCCCGCGGCTGGGCCGAGCACCGTGAGGTGATCGTGCCCATGGACCCCGCCGACGTGGCCGCGACGGTGCTCTTCGGCGCCGGCCTGCCGGCGCAGGTGAACCTCGCCGAGCTGCTGGTGCTGCCCACCCGGCAGGACCAGTTCCTGCCCGGCCGGCGCGCGGAGCGGCTGCGGTGAGGGGGGTCGTTCGGGCCGACGAGGAGCGGCCGTCGCTGCTCGGCCGGGCCATGCGCGTGGCCGACTCCGACGCCGCGGCCGCCGGGGTGCTGCTGCTCGCCACGCTGCTGGCGCTGCTGTGGGCGAACGTGCCGGGCTCCGCGTACGAGGACGTCTGGCACACCCCGTTCGCGATCAGTCTGGGCGACGCGGTGCTGGAGATGGACCTGCGGCACTGGGTCAACGACGCCGCGATGGCGCTGTTCTTCTGCCTGATCAGCCTCGAGGTCAAGCGCGACCTGGTGCTGGGCGAGTTCCGCGACACCCGGCGCATCCGCATCCCGGTCGTCGCCGCGGTCGCCGGGCTCGTGGTGCCCGCGCTGGTGTTCCTCGCCATCGCCGGGCTCACCGACCAGCCCGCCGAGGCGCGCACCGCGTGGGGGGTGGTCATCTCGACCGACACCGCGTTCGTGCTCGGCCTGCTGGCCGTCGTCGGCCGGTCGGTGCCGGTGAACCTGCGCGCGTTCGTGCTGGCGCTGTCGGTGGTCGACGACGTCGGCGCGCTCGCCGTCATCGCGATCGCCTACACCGAGGACCTCACGCTGCTGCCGCTGGCGGTCGCCGTCGTCGGGCTGGTCGCCGTCGTGGGGCTCAGCCGGATGCGGGTGTGGCGCGGCGGGGCCTACCTGCTGCTGGCCGTGCCGGTGTGGCTCGGCGTGCTGGCCTCGGGCGTGCACCCGACGGTGGCCGGCGTGGCCATCGGCCTGCTGCTGCCGATCCACCCGCCGAGCCCCGACGAGGTCGACGCCGCCGAGGCCGCGGCGCGCGACTACGGCCGCACCCCGACCTCCGGGGGCGCCCACCGGGCGGTGCTCAGCCTGACCCGCTCGGTGTCGGTGAACGAGCGCGGGCAGCGGCTGTTCCGGCCGTGGGTGAACCTCGTCGTCGTGCCGGTGTTCGCGCTGGCCAACGCCGGCGTCGTGCTCACCTCCGAGACGCTCGCGGCGGCCGCGACGTCCGGGCTGACGTGGGCGATCGTGGCCGGGCTGGTGCTCGGCAAGGTGCTCGGCGTGGCCAGCGCGTCGATGGCCGCGGTGCGCCTGGGCGTCGGGCGCCTGCCGTCGGGCCTGTTCGCCCGGCACGTGGTGGCCGCGGGCCTGCTCAGCGGCGTCGGGTTCACCATCTCGCTGTTCATCATCGACCTGGCGCTCGAGGACCCGGCGCTGGCGTCGCAGGCGCGCATCGGCGTGCTCGCCGCCTCGGTGACCGCCGCCGTCGTCGCGCTCGGCGTCGTCGCGGTGGTGCGGGCGATCGACCGCACCCGGCTGCCCGGGCGGCAGCGGCTGAGCCGCCCGGTGAGCGCCACCCGCGACCACGTGCGCGGCCGGGTCGGGGCGCCGATGGAGCTCGTCGTCTACGCCTCGTTCGTGTTCACCAACGCCGGGCGGACCGCGGAGGTGGTCGACGAGCTGCGCCGCTCGCTGGGCGACGACCTGGTCTTCGTCTACCGCCACCTGCTCACCGACGACCCGGTGTCGCGGCGCGCCGCGGAGGCCGCGGAGGCCGCCGCCGCACAGTCGCGGTTCTGGCCGATGCACGACGCGCTGGCCGCCCGCGCCGGCCGCCTGGACGACCGCGCCGTGCGGCGCTGCGCCGTCGACGCCGGGCTGAACCTGGCGCGGGTCGACGCGGCGGTGGCCGAGGGCTCTTTCGCCGCGCGGGTGCGGGAGGACGACGAGGAGGGCCGGGCGATGGGCCTGGAGGAGCCGCCGCGGTTCTTCGTCAACGGGCAGCTCTACGACGGCCCGCTCGACGTCGCCCCGATGCGCACCGCGCTGGAGATGACCGCCGGGCGCACCCGCGTCAAGGCGGCGGCACCCGAGCCCGAGGACGAGAACGACCTCGACGACGCGCTGCCGGTGCGCCCGCCGGTCGGGGAGCCGGCGTGAGCGCCCCGGTCTCCGGGCGGCGCGCGGTGGTGATCGGCCTGCCGCTCGTCGCCGACGCCGTGGCCGCCGAGCTGCGCGCGGGCGGCGCGCAGGTGGAGCAGGTCGCCAGCGCCCGGGAGGTGGTGGCCGACGCCGACGGCGTGCGCGAACGGCTGGGCGGCGTCGACCTGGTGGTCGCGGCGCTCGGCGGCATCGGCGGCGGCCCGTTCGGGCTGACGCGGGCCGAGCGCTGGGCGGAGATGGTCGAGCAGGGTGCCGGGGACGCGGTGCTCGCCGCGCGGGCGTTCCTCGACGACCTGCTCACCGCGGCGGCCAACGACCGCCCGGCCGATCTGGTGCTCGTCGGGTCGGCGGCGGCGTCGGAGCTGGTGCCCGCGTTCGCGGTGCACGCCGCCACCGCCGCCGGGGCCGCCCAGCTCGCCCGCACGCTGCGGGTGGAGCTCGGCGGCACGCTGGTGCGGGTGCGGCACGTCGCCGTCGGGTGGGTGGCCACCCAGACCACCGCCGACGGCGCCGCGCTGACCCCGGCCGACGTGGCGCGCACGGTCGTGTTCACCACGACGATGCCGCCGACCACGAACGTTGCCGAGGTCTCGCTGCTGGCCACCCGCTACGGCTGACCCGTCGGCCGGCCCGGTGATGTGCACCTGCGGCGCGTTCCCCCGGCGGAACACGCCGCAGGTGCACATCACCGCGCAGGGAGCACCGGTGGGTCCCGCGGTGGTCGGCCGCGACTGACCGTCAGCGCACGGCACCCGGGCAGCGGCGGACGAGGTAGCGCGGCCCGGTGCCCAGCGCCCGGGCCGCGCGGACTGCGTCGCGGTCGCCGGTGCGCCGCAGGTGCGCGTCGAGGAAGTCGGGCAGGGCGGCGTCGTGGGCGTCCCGGGCGCGGGCGCCGTCGCCGGCCGCGCCGGCCAGCAGCAGCCGCACCAGCCGCAGGGTCGCCGCGGCCACGGCGGGCGCCTGCGGGTCGGCGGTCACCGCCTCGACGCCGGCCGCCAGCCGCTGCAGGTGCACCCGCACGGTCGGGTGGACGGCGCTGCGCTCGAGGGAGGCGCTGCCGCGCTGCACGACGTCGGCGGGCAGCCCCAGCTCGGCCACCGGCACGTCGAGCGCGAGGTTCGCCGCCTCGCCCTCCCACGCGAACGAGTAGGGGGCACGCAGGTCGATGGCGGCGAGGTCGCCGGGACGCAGCAGCCGCCGACGGCCCAGGTGCTCGCTGCGCCCGGCGCCCGCGAGGTGCACGGCCACCGACACGTACGGCTCGTCGTCGTGCGCGGCCGCCGCGGCCGAGCGGGCCATCGCCAGGCCTAGCCCCTCGGCGCGCAGGAACGCCGCCGGGCCGAACGGCCACGCGTCGAGCCGGGCCCGCGGACCGGCCGGCCCCTCCCCCAGCCCGAGCCGGGTGGCCCTGGTGGCGGCGTAGAGGGCCTCGGTCAGCGCGCCCCGCCGCTCACCGCGCGGCAGCAGGTCCGTGTCCACCAGCAGCACCGGTCAGCGCCTCCCCCCGCGCCACGTCGCGCCACTCCCGCGGGCTGAGGCCGTACTCGACGCGGAAGCGGCGGGCGAAGTAGGACGGGTCGGTGAACCCCCAGCGGCGGGCGACGACGGCGATCGAGCGCGTGCCCGGCCCGGCCAGCTCCGCGCGGGCGCCCTCCAGCCGCTGCGAGATCACCTCCTGCTCGAGGCTGAGCCCCGCCGCTGCGCAGGTCCGGTAGAGGTGGCGCACCGAGACCGCGTGCGCGCGGGCGATCCGCTCGGCGTCGAGGTCGGGCTCGGGAAGGTGCTGCCGCACGTAGGCGCGCACCCGGGTCAGCAGCGTCTCGCCCAGCACGTCCTCGGCGCCGCGCGCGCCGTCGACGGCGGAGGCCAGCAGCGCCCGGGTGAGGTCGACCGTCGCCGAGGCCAGCGAGTGCACGAGCGGCTCGGCGGCCAGCTGGGCGACGTCGCGGGTGAGCTGGGTGACGTGCGCCCGCACCAGGTCGTACAGGGGGCTGGTGGCGGCCACCGGCAGCGCCCGCCGGACGGTGTCGATGGGCAGCCCGAGGCGAGCGGCCGGGATGCGCAGCGCCCGGCACACGCCGCGCCCCGACCAGCGGTACTCGTAGGGCGAGGAGACCTCGGTGAACGACAGCTCGCCGCCGGCCACCTCGCGCCGGGCACCGGACTGCTCCTGCCGGGCGGTGCCGGCCTCCTGCACGGCCAGCGAGAGCACGGGCTCGGGGTCGGCGCGGGCGTGCCGGGCGGTGCGCAGCAGGGTCACCTCGCCGGTCAGGTCCAGCCGCAGCACCGAGACGCCGGCCAGGTCCCAGCCGTCGAGCCGCGCGCGGGCGGGCACCGACGGGTCGGGGAAGCGGATGCGCGAGGACATGGTGGCCTCGAGCAGGTCGGCCACCCGGCCGGGACGGCGGTCGGCGGGGTCGAGCCCGTCGGTGTCGACCAGGGTGGCCACGGCGGCTCCGGGAGGCAGGGGGTTGGGGGACGTCGTCGTCGCGCGTCGTCGGTGATCCTGGCCAGGCCCGGCGGGCGGCGGAAGCCGGTCGCGCGCGGCCCGCCGCGGCGGGCACCCAGGGTCCGGTGCCGGTCAGCCTGGGCACAGCACGGCCGGTCCGGCGCCCCTAGCGTCCGCGGCACCCGCGGCCCGACCGGGAGCCGCGACCCCCACCCCGGAGGCCCGCCGTGACCGCTGCCGCGCCCGTTCCCGTCGTCTTCGTGCACGGCCTCTGGCTGCACGCCGGCAGCTGGAGGCCGTGGGGAGAGCTGTTCGCCGCCCGTGGCTACGACCCCGTCGCGCCGGGCTGGCCGGGCGAGCCGCCGACGACGGAGGAGGCGCGGGCGCACCCCGAGGCGGTGGCCGGCGTCGGCATCGAGGACGTGACACGGCACCACGCCGAGGTCATCGCCGGGCTGCCGTCGCCGCCGGTCGTCGTCGGGCACTCGTTCGGCGGGCTGGTGGCGCAGAAGCTGCACGGGATGGGCCTGACCCGGGCGTGCGTGGCGCTCTCGCCGGCGCAGTTCCGCGGCAACCTGGTGCTCCCGCCGGCGCAGCTGCGCACGGCCTGGCCGGTGCTGTCGCGCCCCGGCCTGCGCCGGCGCACCTGGGCGCACACCCCGGACACGTGGGCGCGCGGGTTCGCCAGCGCCGTGCCGCGCGAGGAGGCCGACCGGCTCTGGACCGAATTCGCCATCCCCTCCCCCGCGCGGCCGCTGTTCCAGGCGGGGCTCGCCGCGTTCACCCCGCGCAGCGAGGCCGCGGTCGAGACCCGGCGCGAGCGCGGGCCGGTGCTCGTCATCGGCGCCGGGCGGGACCGCACGGTGCCCGAGGCGGCCTCCCGCGCGGCGTACCGCATCCAGCGGCGGCACGGCACCGGCGTCACCGAGTTCGTGACCTTCCCCGACCGCGGGCACTCCCTCGGCGCGGACTCCGGGTGGGCCGAGGTGGCCGGCACCGTGCTCGACTTCCTGGCCCGCCACGGCGTGGGGGCGCCCGCGCCCGTCGGCCAGGCCTGAGCGGCGCCGTGCACACGGGTCCGACGAATCCCGCCGGGATCCTCGCCCCGCTGCGCGGCGGGCCCTACCGGTGGCTGGCGGCGGTGCTGGCGCTGTCGCTGGTGGGCACCGGCACGTGGACGGTCACCTACGTCTTCCAGCTGGTGGGGACCGGCGGCGACGCCGGCGACGTCTCGGCGGTGGCCACCGCGGCGTCGGTCGGCGTGCTGCTCGCCGTCCTGGTGGGCGGCGCGGTGGCCGACCGGCGCAGCCAGCGGGCGGTGCTCGCCGGGGTGGCGGCCGTCAAGGCGGGCGGGACGGCGCTGCTCGCCGCCCTGTCGTTGTCCGAGGCGCTGACGACGCCGGTGCTCGCCGGGCTGGCGCTGCTGCTGGGCCTGGCCGACGGCTTCTTCTTCCCCGCCTACTCGGCGCTGGTCCCGCGCACCGTGCCGGCCGGTCAGGTGCTCGCCGTCAACGGCCTGGAGGGCGTGCTGCGGCCGGTGGCGATGCTGGTGGCCGGGCCCGCGCTGGCCGGGCTGGTGGTGCGCGAGACGTCGCCGGGCTGGTCGTTCGCCGTCGTCGCGGCCACCCAGGTGGCGGCGGCGCTGGCCGCCGCCCGCCTCCCGCGGCCCGCCCCGGGCCCGGCAGCTCCCGCGCACGGGCAGGGGCACTCCGGCGGGAGCCTGCGCGATGTGCGCGACGGCGTCCGCTACGGCCTGGGCACCCGCTGGATCCGGACGACGCTGCTGCTGGCGAGCGCGATCCTCGTGCTGGTGCAGGGCCCGATCGAGGTGCTGCTGCCGTTCGTGGTCACCGACGCCGGCGGCGGGCCCGGGGCGTTCGCGGCGGTGCTGGCCGCGTTCGGCGCCGGCGGGGTGGTCGGCGCGGTGCTGGTGGCCTCCCGGCCGCTGCCCCGGCGGGACCTGTCGTTCCTCGCGCTGGTGTGGGGCCTGGGCACCGCGCCGATGGCCCTGGTCGGCGTCGTGGACCAGGTCTGGCTGGTGGCGCTGTGCACGGCCGTCGTCGGGGCGACGTACTCGGCCGGCGCGGTCGTCTGGGGGACGCTGCTGCAGGTGCGCGTGGCGCCGGAGTACCTGGGCCGGGTGTCGAGCCTGGACTTCTTCGTGTCACTGGCGTTCCTGCCGGTGTCGATGGCGCTGGCCGCGCCGCTGGGGTCGCTGCTCGGCACCGGGTGGGTGTTCCTGCTCGCCGGCACGGTGCCGCCGCTGCTGGCGCTGGTGGCGGTCACCGCCGGCGGGCTGCGCGCCGACGAGACCGCCGCCCGCCGGGAGCCGGTGGCCGGGTGAGTCCCCGGCCACCGGCCCGCGGTCAGTCCGGCTCGACGACGCCGGGCGCGCCACCGGGCACGCCGCCCGGGGCCGCCGTGCCGGTGGTGAGGACGACGGTCGCCCGGCCGGCCTCGACCGCCTGCAGCGTCCGCAGCGACAGCAGCGCAGGCTGCTCGGCCACCATCCGCGCGGCGTTGGCCATCGCCCGGGTGGCGGCGACCTCGGCCCGCGCCCGCTCCAGCGCCGCCTGGCCCTGCGCCCGCGCGGTCGCGGCCTCCGCGGCGGCGTGCCGCAGCTCCGCCGGGACCATGACGTCGCGCAGCCAGACCCGCTCGAGCACGACGCCGACCGTCTCCGGCGCGGCACCGACGCGCTCGCGGACCTCGTCGGCCAGCGTCGCGCGGGCGGCGAGCAGCTCGTCGAGGGTGCGCCCGGCCACCGCCTCGCGCAGCGCCACCTGGACCGTGGCGTAGACCAGCGCGTCGGCGTCGTCGACGGCCTCGTGCCAGCGCCGCGGGTCCGCCGTCCGGGCGGTGACCGTGAGGCTCACCCGCACCGACAGCCCGTCGGCGGTGAGCACCTCCTGGCCGGGGACGACGAGCAGCCGCGGGCGGACGGCGACCCGCACGAACCGCCGCCTGCGGCGCGGCCTGCGGTGCCGCCCGGCACCCAGCTCCTCGGCGAAGCGGCCGTCCCGGTAGACCAGGACCCGCTCCCACTCCTGCACGACGACCCGCACGTCCCCTGCCTCCTCCCGATCCGTCCGGCCGCGCCGCACGCGACCGCCCGGCGCCCGGCCGGGCCCGCGGCGGGGGGCGCGCGCAGCGCCGCAGACCGCCGGGGGCCGGGATGGCCGGGCGCCGGACGGCGTCGGGAGTCGAACCCGTGCGTCCACAGCGCAGTACCCCTACAGGTGCCCGAGGCCGACGCGCAGGACCTGCGGCGGCGATGCCGCCCGGCTGCTGACCACGGGCCGCAGGAGCGTGCCACGGTCGTCCCCGTCCCGCCGCTGCTTTTCCGGGCCGGTTGGCCCGGGGGTCGCGGGGTAGGGGCCGTCGGATACGCGGTGCGACCGGGCCAGGAGGGCCCGGTCCTCAGGTGGGGAGACGCGATGACACTGCCCGACAGGGACCAGGTCACGGACTGGATCGGCAAGACCGTCGTCGACCGCGACGGCAACGAGATCGGCACGGTGACGGCACTGCTCGCCGACGACGACACCGGCCAGCCCGAGTGGCTGTACGCCGACCACGCGGGGTCGACCGTCGTCGTCCCGCTGGTCGGCGCCACGGGCTCCGGGGAGCACGTGCAGGTGGCCGTGGAGCGCGGCCTGGTCGACGGCGCGCCGCGCTACGGCGAGAGCCGGGAGCTCAGCACCGACCAGGAGGCGGCGCTCTACCGGCACTACGGGATCGAGGCGACGACGTCGGAGTCCGACAGCCTGCTGCCCGCGGAGGGCGCGGAGCCCGAGGCGACGACGACCGTCGGCGGCCCGAACACCGACCCGGTGCCGCTGCCCGATGCGCCGGCCGACGCCGCGCCCGTCGCGGAGGAGCTGCCGGCCCCGCCGCCGGTGGCGCAGCCCGGTGACCGCGACTTCGGCCGCGCCGAGCAGCCGGCCGGCGGCGGCGCGGGCCGGATCGGCGCGGCCGTCGCCGCCGCGCTGGCCGTCGGCGCCGTGGTGTTCACGCTGCTGCGCCGCCGCCAGAAGCCGCCGGCCCGGGCGTCGCGCGGCGCGCGGCGCACGGCGCGGAAGGCGCAGCGCTCGGCGTCGCGCACGGCCTCGCGGGCCGGGCGGAAGGCCGGGCGGAAGGCCGCGAGGGCGCGGCGGTCGGCCGCCTCCGTGCCGGCCACCGGGCGCGCCCGCCTCGAGCAGGTGACGGCCGCCGCCGCGCCCGTGGTGACCGGCGCCGTGCACCAGGTGCGCGAGGCCACCCGCTCCGGCGCGGCCGCCGCCGTCCCCGCCGTGAGCGGCGCCGTGCACCAGGTGCGGGAGACGGCCCGCTCGGGCGCCGCGGCCGCCGGCCCGGCCGTCAGCAACGCGGCCGCCCAGGTCCTCGGGGCCACCCGCTCCGGCGCCGCCGCGGCCGCTCCCCTGCTGGCCACCACCGGGCACGCGCTGCAGACCGGCGCGAACGCCGGCGCCGAGGTGGCCCGGCAGGCGCTCGAGGCGGGTGCCGGGCTGGCCGCCGCGGCGGTGACCAAGGCGGCCGAGGCCGGGGCCGAGCTCGGGCAGAGCGGCCTGCGGGCGGCCATGCGCGCCGAGCGCGCCGTCGGGCAGGTGCCCGAGGAGGTCGCCGAGGCCGGCCACCGGCTGAAGAAGAAGGGCAAGCGCCTCGTGCGGCTGACCGCGCTCGGCGCGGGCCTGGGCACCGGGTACGTCGTGGGCGCCGGCTACGGCGACTACGGGCAGATCCAGCAGCTCGCGGGCAAGGTCACCGGCCGGAGCTGACCACCTCGAGGTCCGGCGGGTGCGCGGCCAGGAACCGCCGCGCCCGCCGGACCTCGAGCGCGACGTAGAGCCCTCCGGTGACGACGAAGGCCCCGGAGAGGGCCATGAGCACGAGCCGCACCGGCGTGGGCGAGGAGAGCGACCCGGGGACCGTGCACAGCAGGCTCCCGGAGAACAGGACCGGGAACGGCCACTGCGCGGCCGTGCGCGTGGCGAGCGACCGGGCCGGCTCGATCCGGTCCGGGACGACCGGACGGCGTCCGCGCACCTGGGCCAGGAGGTCGGCACGCTCCACCCGGTCGAGACCGACGAGCGGGTCCGGGGTGGCGGCCAGGCGGCGCCAGTTCACCGGCGCCGCGACCAGGCCGACGAGCACGACGACACCCCCGAGAGCGACCACGACGAAGCCGGCGACCTGGAACGCGAGGGGCACCTGCGCCGGCTCCTCGTCCCAGCCCGAGTCGCGCAGCAGCAGGGCGAGGACCACGGCCAGCGCCCAGACGAGCAGGACGACGGCGGCCACGACGAGGACCCGCCGCCTCGTCGACCGGACGCCGGTCGTCACCGGACCGCGGTCGGGTGGCGGCGCCGCCGGCGGCCGGCCAGCCGGACGGCGACCAGCGCGCCCAGGCCCCCGGCCACCGCGCCGACGGCCAGGTACACGACGTCCGCGCCGTCGGCCCACACGGCGAGCGCGAGCAGGGCGAGCACGCTGACCGCCCACACCGGCCAGGCCGCGCGGGCCCGGCGGCGGGCACCGCTCGCGTCTACCGTCACGGCTCCGACGGTAAGGCGACCCGGCGCCGGGCAGGCCGCCGAGCAGGCGCGACACACCTGACCGGGTGAGCAGGGACACGAGTGACGGGTGGGACGACCGCGTTCTGCGCGGGAGCGCCGTCCGCCGATGGAACGCACATGCGCGCCAGCCACGTCGCCACCGCCCTCGCCGCCTTCACCGCCGGCCTGACCGCCGCCTCGGCGCTGCACCGCCGGGCCGCCCGCCCGGTCGCCGCGCCGGCCGCCGTCCCCGCCGCACCCGCCGTCGCGGAGCCGCCGGCCGTCGTCGAGCAGGACGCCGTCGTCCTCCCCTTCCCGCGTCCGGCGCTGCCGGCCGAGCAGGTCGTCGAGGCGCCCGCCGCCCCGGCCCGCTGCGGCGACACCGGCGGCGTGACGAAGGCCGGCGCGCCCTGCGCCGCGCGCGCCACCAGCGCCGGCCGCTGCCACCACCACCCGCTGGCCGCCTGACGGCTGTCGGTCCCCCGCGGTAGACAGCGGGGGTGGGCGCGCGCCGGGGAGCCGAGGTGCTCGGCCGGCGTGCGCTCAACCGGGCGACGCTCGCCCGGCAGCTGCTGCTGCGCCGCGACCGGCGCGATGCGTTGGCCGCCGTCGACCACCTGGCCGGCCTGCAGGCCCAGGAGCCGCAGGAGCCGCACGTCGGGCTGTGGTCGCGGTTGGCCGGGTTCCGTCCGGCCGGGCTCGACGGGCTGCTGGAGTCGCGCCGCGTCGTCCGCACGCAGCTGATGCGGCGCACGCTGCACCTGGTCACCGCCGAGGACTGCCTGACCCTGCGGCCGGTGCACCAGCCGATGCTGCTCGCGCGGATGACCGGCACGCTCGGCCGCCGGCTGCCCGGGGTCGACCTCGCCGAGCTCGCGGCTACGGGCGAGCCGCTGTTCGCCGAGCAGCCGCGGCTGCTGCCCGAGGTCGGCCGGCTGCTCGCCGAGCGCTGGCCCGGCGCGGCGGCGCGCGACCTCGGCGACGCGCTGTCGAGCCTCGTGCCGCTGGTGCAGACGACCCCGCGCGGGCTGTGGCGCACGCCGGCACCGGCCCGCAACACCACGGTGCGCGCCTGGCTGGGGCGCGACCTGGCCGGCGGGCCGCACGACGACGTCCTCGAGGCGCTGGTGCTGCGCTACCTGCGCGCGTACGGCCCGGCCGCGAGCGCCGACCTGCGCGCCTGGTGCGGGCTGTCCGGCCTGCCCGCCGTCGTCACCCGGTTGCGGCCGCGGCTGCGGTCGTTCCGCGACGAGCGGGGCCGCGAGCTGCTCGACGTCGAGGACGGCCCGCTGCCCGACCCCGCCGAGCCGGCCCCGGTGCGCTTCCTGCCCGCCTTCGACAACGCCGTCCTCGGCTACGACGACCGGTCACGGGTGATCGCCGACGAGCACCGCGGGCTCAGCGTGGCCGGGGCGCGGTTCGTGCTGGTCGACGGCGCGGTGTCGGCCACCTGGACCAGCGCGGGCCGCGACGACGGCGGCGTCGACGTCACCGTGTCCCCGCTGCGCCCACTGACCGCCGCGGAGCGCGCCGAGCTCGAGGAGGAGGGCACCCGGCTGGCCGCCTTCCTCGGCGACGGCGTCCCTGGCGGGCTCACCGTCGGCTGACCCCCACCCCGGCACGGGACAGGCCGCCGCGCCCTCGGCCGCGTCCTGCTCGGTCAGCCCGACGTGGTTGCCGACGGTGCCCACCGAGCAGCCCGTCAGCCGGGCGGTCCCGGCCTCGCTGTGGTCGGCAATTCAGCGCAGCACGAGCGCGGTGTGCACACGCGGGGACAGCCGCCGCGGGTCGGCGGCCCGGGCCCGGCCCCAGCGCGCGTGGCTCCTGAGCAGCGCCACCTGCACGAGGTCCTCGCCGGGCCCGCGGTCGGCGGTGAGCAGGCAGGCGGTGCGCAGCAGGGCGGCGCGGCGCTCGAGGACGAACTCGGTGGGGCCGTCGTCCCCGGTCCCGCGCACCGGGTGGGACCTCACCACGGCAGCACCCCCGCGGTGGCGAGGGCAGCCCCGAGGCAGGCGGCGGCGCGCAGCACGACGACCGCCCGCTCCCACCGGAGGAGCGAGCGGTCGTCGAGGCCCCGCCGCGGGCCTACTCCGTGCCGGGAGCGGTCAGCGGCTGCCGCCGCCGAGCATCGGGTCGTCGCCGTCCCGGCGCGTGCCGTGCTCGACGCCCTCGGTCGACGGGCCGGCGGTGTAGCCCTCGTCGTCGGACTCCGGCACGAGGACGTCGTCGCGGACGATCGCGTCCGGCGGCGGCTGGTCGACGACGGTGACCTCCTGCGGCTGGACGACGCCCTGCTCCGTGGTCGTCCCGGGCGGAACCGTCTCCGTGGGCGTGGCCGTCTGCGCGGGCGTCGTCGTCTCCTGCTTGCCGGACGTCGCCGCGGCCACCCCGGCCACCGCGGCCCCGGCCACCGCCGCCACCCCCGCCGCGACCGCCGTCGGGGAGACGCCGGCCTTGCCCTTGTCGCCCGCGGAGCCGTAGGCGTCGTTGACGCCGGGGGTGCCGACGTCGATGTGCTCGTTGACCGACCCGCGCCAGGCGCCCGAGGCGTAGCCCTGGCTCTCGACGAGGGACTTGAACCGCTCGAGGTCCGAGCGCACCTGCCGCTCGACGATGCCGAGCTTGTCGCCCACCTGCTCGACCAGGCCCTCGGGCTCGTACTCGAGCTCCAGGTAGACGATGGTCGAGTCGGGCCCGGCGGCCTCGAAGCGGACGGCGCCGGCGTTGGTCGCGCCGCTGGTGGCGGCCCAGGCGACCTTCCGGTCGGGGTCCTGCTCGAGGACGGCGGCCTCCCACTCGCGGCGCACGCCGGCGATCTCGGCCACCCAGTGCAGCCGCTCGTCGGTGAGCTGCCGGACCTCCTTCACCCCGCCCATGAAGTGCGGGAAGTCCTCGAACTGGGTCCACTGGTCGTAGGCCGTGCGCACCGGCACGTCCACCTGGATCGACTTCTCCACCTTGGTGGTCATCGCCATCCCTCCGTCATCGGACATCTCGGGAGGGATGTGACCGGCACCACTCCGGCCGAAACGGCGGGGTCGTCACGCGTCCCGCCGGCGCAGGGACCACCAGGCGGCCGACACCGCCGCGGCCGCCCACAGCCCGAGGACCGCCAGGCCGGTTCCCGGACCGAACACGTCGATCGGCCGGGGGTCCAGCCGGACGGCGACCGCGCCGGCCCGGTCGGGCAGGAAGACCGCGGCGCGCTGGAGCACCGGCACCAGCTCCAGCAGCGGCGAGAGCAGGAAGAAGAACGGCACGAGCAGCCCGAGGGCGGCGGTCTGGTCGCGCACCAGCACGGCCACGCCGAGGCAGAAGACCGCGAGCAGCGTCGGGTAGAGGGCCGCGGCGACCGCCGAGCGCAGCATCCCCGGCGTCGCGAGGGACACGGCGTCGGGACCGAGGAACGCCTGGGTGCTCAGCAGGGTGACCGGGACGGTGACCGAGCAGACGGCGAGCACCAGCACCGCGCAGACGGCGACCTTCGCGCCGAGGAAGACCCCGCGACGGGGCACCGCGACCAACGACGCGTGCACGGTCCGCCGGGCGTACTCGCCGGCACTGAGCAGCACGGCGAGGACGATCACCGCGACGTGGCCGAAGTTCAGGCCGTAGAAGGCGATCGTCCCCGGGTCGTAGTCGGGCGAGGCGACCTCCGCGCCGCCGACCGAGGCGACGACGGCGACGCCGATGCCGGCCACCGCGACGGCGAAGAGTGCCAGGCACAGCCAGGTCGAGCGGACCGTCACCGCCTTGATCCACTCGGCGTGCAGCGCGGCGGTCATGCCGCGCTCCCGTCGGTCAGGGCGAGGAATGCCTCCTCGAGGGACCGGCCGTCGGCCACCAGCTCGAGCAGCGGCACGCCGTGCCGGGCGGCGAGCGAGCCGACGGCGTCCTGGTCGAGCCCGTCCACCCGCAGGGCGTCGCCGTCGATGGCCACCGTTGCTCCCGCCGCCGTGAGCAGCTCCCGCAGGCGGCGGGGCTGCGCCGTCCGGACACGCGACCGGCGGCCGGCGTGCTCGGCCAGGAACGCGGGCAGCGGCGCGTCGGCCAGCATGCGTCCCCGCCCGATGACCAGCAGGTGGTCGGCGGTGCGCTCCACCTCCCCGAGGAGGTGACTGGACAGCAGGACGGTACGGCCCTCCGCCGCCAGGTCCCGGAGGAACGAACGCAGCCAGCGGATGCCGTCGGCGTCCAGGCCGTTGACCGGCTCGTCGAGGAGGAGCACCGCGGGGTCGCCGAGCAGGGCGGCAGCGACCCCGAGCCGCTGCCGCATGCCCAGGGAGAAGGCGCGCACCCGGCGGTCGGCGGCCCCGCGGAGCCCCGTGAGCTCGAGGACCGCGCCCACCCGCTCCCGGGGGATGCGGTTGCTCGCCGCCAGCCAGCGCAGGTGGTCGCGGGCGGTGCGCCCGGGATGGGCGGCACTGCTGTCGAGCAGCGCGCCCACCGTGCGCAGCGGCGCCCGCAGGTCCGCGAACGCCCGGCCGGCGATCCGGGCCGTACCCCCCGACGGCCGGTCGAGCCCCAGCAACATCCGCAGCGTCGTCGACTTGCCCGCCCCGTTGCGGCCGAGGAGCGCCGTCACGCTGCCCTCGGGGACGTCGAAGGTCAGGTCGTCGACGGCGACCACCGACCCGTACCGCTTGCCCAGCCCGCGTACCTCGATCACGGCTCCACCGTGGCCGGATGCCGGCCGGGCGGCGTCCCCCGCGCGGTCCGGACGTCTCCCTCCCCAGCGGGAGGTCCTCCCCCGCCGGACGCGCCATGCTCGGCGGGTGCGCGCGGTGCTGCGGTCGGTGGCCGGCCGGTCGACCTGGACGCGGGCGGTCCACCTCGCCGTCGGCGCCTGGGCCGCGGTGGCCTGCGGCCTCGTCTGGCCGGGCCTCGAGGACATGTCGGCGCCGACGCTGGCAGGGCTGCACCTGGCGCCCGTGCCGCTGCTGGCGGTCCTGGCCTGCGTGCCGGCCGTGCGGCGCAGCGAGGGGCTGCAGGCGCGCGCCCTCCTCGTGCCCGGCCACGACGACGTCACCGTCGAGCCGGCGCGGACGTGGCGCGACCGCGGCCGGTTGCTGCTGTGGCTGGTCGTGCGGGTGCAGCTCGGGCTGCTGGCCGCGGAGTCCGCGGCGGGCGCCGTGGCCGTCGTCGTGGGGGGCGGACGGGCGGCGCTGCCGCTCGGCGTCCTGGCGGCCGGAGTGCTGACGTGTGTGCTCGCCGGACTCGGAGCGCTCGCCGCGCGGGCCGCCCGGCTGCTGCTGTCGCCGTCGCTCACCGAGCGGCTGGCCGCCTCGTCCGCCCGCACCGAGCGCCTGCTGAAGCGGACCCGGCTGGCCGGCGAGCTGCACGACTCGATCGGCCACGCGCTCACGGTCACGCTGCTGCAGGCCGGGGCGGCCCGGGAGGTCGCGGGGTCCGACCCGGCCTTCGTCGCCCGGGCGCTCGGCGCGATCGAGGACAGCGCCCGGCAGGCGGCCACCGACCTCGAGCGGGTGCTGGCGCTGCTCCGGGACGCCCCGCCGCCGCCGGACTCGCCGACGCTCGACGACCTGGACGGACTGGTGCGCTCGGCCGGGGCGGCGGGCGCGCACCTCGACGTGCGGGTCAGTGGGCCGGTGCCGGAGCTGCCGCCCCTGGTCTCGCGGGAGGCCTACCGGATGGCGCAGGAGGGCCTGACCAACGCCCTGCGCCACGCGGGTCCGGGGCCGGTCCGGATGGACGTCGAGGTGGCCGGCGGGGCCCTGCGCCTGACCGTGTCCAACCCCGTGCCGAGATCGGCGGCGGCCGGGCTGCGCACCGGCGCGGGCAGCGGCCTGCGCGGGATGCGGGAGCGCGCTGCCGTGCTCGGCGGTACCGCGGAGGCCGGACCGGCCGGCGACGGCTGGCGCATGGAGGTGCGGCTGCCGGTCGGCGGGGCGACGTGACCATCCGGGTCCTGCTGGTCGACGACGAGGAACTGGTGCGCGGCGGCCTGCGCGCGATCCTCGACGCCCGCGACGACATCGAGGTGGTCGGCGAGGCGGCCGACGGCGCCGTCGTCGTCCCGCTCGTCGCGCGCCTGCGTCCCGACGTGGTGGTCATGGACATCCGCATGCCGCTGGTGGACGGCATCCAGGCGACCCGGGACCTGCGCCGGCGGCTGGCCGATCCCCCGCGCGTGCTGGTGGTGACGACGTTCGGGGAGGACGAGAACGTCCACGCGGCGCTGTCGGCCGGCGCCGACGGCTTCCTGCCCAAGCGGGCGCGGCCGGCCGAGATCGCCGACGCCGTCCGGGTCGTGGCCCGCGGGGAGAGCCTGCTGTTCCCGGCGGCGATCCGCGGGCTGGCCGCCCGGTCGCTGCCCGCCATCCCGCGGCGGGAGGCGCCGGAGCTCACGTCCCGGGAACGGGACGTCCTCGTGCTGATGGCCCGCGGGTTGTCGAACGGCGAGATCGCCGCCGAGCTGTACCTGGGCCTGCAGACGGTGAAGACCCACGTCAGCGCCCTGCTGCGCAAACTGGGCGCCCGCGACCGGACCCAGGCCGTGATCGCGGCCTACGAGTCCGGGCTCGTGCCGCTGACCTGACCCGCGCGGGGGCTACCGCGACGGCCCGGCAGACGTCAGGGTGTCCGGGTGACCTCGGAACTGCGGCTGACGACGACCCTCGAGCGGCGCGGGCCGGCGGCGGCGATCGTGCTCACCGACGAGCAGGCGGCCTCCCTCGGCGGCGGCGCGAAGGCCTTCCCGGTGCGGATCACCATCGGTGCCGCGACCGTCGAGGCGCGGCTCGCGCGGATGGGCGGCGAGAACCTCGTCGGGCTGAGCAAGGAGCGCCGGGCCGCCCTCGGCGTGGACACCGGCGACACCGTCGACGTCGTCCTCGCCCACGACGCCGCCGAGCGGACCGTCGAGGTGCCCGACGACCTGGCCGAGGCGCTCGCGGCGGCCGGCCTGCGCGACGCGTTCGACGCGCTCGCCTACTCGCACCGCAAGGAGCACGCGCGGTCGGTGACCGAGGCCAAGAAGCCCGAGACCCGCGCGCGGCGGGTCTCGGCCGTGGTCGCCGCCCTGTCCTCCTGAGCCCGCGCCCGGCCGCCGGGACAGCGGCCGGGCGACGGGTGCCCGGGCGAGGGCTGCTCAGGCGCGGCGCGCGGTGAGCAGCAGGTACTCCCAGTCGAGGACGACGCCGTCGGTGCCGCGGTCGTAGCGCGCGACCAGCGCGGCCAGGTCGCGGTCGAGGGCCGCCACCCGCTCCGGGTCGTCGGCGATGTTCCGGTAGACGGCGATCGTCGGCCCGTAGACGGTCTTCCACTGGTCGCGCCACGCCTCCGCCGAGGGCCAGCCGCTGACGGTCACGACCTGCCGGCGCGCGACGACGTCGGTGACCCGGTCGCCGAGCAGGTCGCGGACGTGCTGCTCGTCCCCCCACAGCGGCGGGGGCTGCGCGCCGGGCGGGGGCGGCGGCGCGTAGGGCTTCATCGTCGTGAACATCTCGCCGACGAAGCCCTCCGGCGTCCAGCTGACCAGCCCGATCCGCCCGCCGGGGCGGCACACCCGGGCCAGCTCGTCGGCGGCCCGCTGGTGGTGCGGCGCGAACATCACGCCGACGCAGGACAGGACGACGTCGAAGCTCGCGTCCGCGTACGGCAGCGCCTCGGCGTCCCCCTCCTCCCACGTCAGCTCCGCGCCGGCGCGCGCGGCGGTCTCGCGGCCGGCCGCGAACAGCTCGGGCGTCAGGTCGGAGGCCACCACCTCCGCGCCGGTGAGCGCGGCCGGGATCGCGGCGTTGCCGGTGCCGGCCGCCACGTCGAGCACCCGCTCGCCGCTGCGCACCCCGGCGGCGTCGACCAGGACCCGGCCCAGCTCCGGGATGAGGTCGCGCGCCACCGACGGGTAGTCGCCCAGGCCCCACATGGCCCGGTGCCTCGCCTTGAGCGCGCGGTCGGCGGCGGTCGCGTCGAGGGTGTCGGTCATCTGTCGTCTCCTCCGTCGTCTGCCGGGTGGTCCCCGGCACGGGACGACGGTGGCCCCGGTGCGTTGCAGATCGGCTGCACCGGGGATGCACGGTCACGCCCGGCCGGTCGCCGGCTCCCCGGACAGCACCCGGCCGAGCGCGGCGCGGGCGTGGGCGACGGCGGCGGCCTCGGCCGCGCGGGGGTCGGCCGGGCGCCCGTTCCCGGGGGCCGGCGGGCCGAGCGGCGAGGGCTTGCCGGCGGCGACGAGGTGACGGTGCAGCGCGGCGGCGTCCGCGGTCGCCGAGACCCGCTGCAGCAGCCGGGCGACGTAGCGCAGGTTGAGCCACTGCTGGGTGGCGTCCCCCACCCGGTCCCAGTGCGCGAGGACGGCGACCAGCGCCCGCGCGGCCTCCACCGGGTCACCGTGCACGGCCCGGGTGGCGGCGGCCTCCATCATCGCGATGCCCTGCCACCAGAAGTTCCGGACGGCGGCCGCCAGCTCCTCCGCCTCGTCGAACAGCGCCAGCGCGTGCTCGGGGTCGGACTTCTTGAGCACCAGCCCGAGGGCGTAGCGGGCCATCGAGCGCGCCGTCGGGTTCGCCGTGGCCTCCGCGACGTCGAGGCTCTCGCGCGCCGCGGCCAGGCCCTCCTCCGGGTGCCGGCCCACCGCGTGGCAGACCGCGACGTAGTACAGCGTCCAGACCAGCCGGATGCGGTCGCCGTCGCCGCGGGCGCGCTCCGACTCGGCCGTGTAGTGCGCCAGCGCGCGGGCGACGTCACCCTCGTAGAGCGCCACGTCGGCCAGCACGTCGTGGGGGTAGGCGATGCGCGGGGTGCCGGGCGGCGGACGGCGGTCCCCGGCCAGCCGCGCCGTCGCCACGGCGTGCGGGAAGTCGCCGCGGTTCCAGGCGCCGCGGGCCGCGGCGCCGACGGCCGCGGCGAAGCTCGGGTGGCCGGGGTCGACCACCGGCAGCAGCTGCTCGGCCCAGGCGTAGGCCTCGTAGCCGACGCGCAGGTGCACGAGCTCGGGCACGGCCGCGACCAGCCGCACGGCCAGGTCCCACTCGGCGTCGGCGGCCGCCCGGGTGAAGGCCGCCCGCAGGTCGTCGTAGACACCCAGGGCCTCCTCGGCCCACGCCCGCTCGTCCGGGCTCTGCAGCCCCGCGCCGGCCCGCTCGGCGTAGTCGACGTGGTACTCGACGTGCCGCCGGGTGAGCGCGGCGGTCTCCCCCTCGACCTCGGCCCGCGACCGGCCGTAGGCGCGCAGCGTCTCCAGCAGCAGGTAGCGGCTGTGCACGCCGCTGCGGGCCACCACCATCGAGCGGTCCACCAGCCGGGTCAGCCGGTCGAGGACGTCGTCCTCGGCCGCGCCGGGGTCGGCGACGCCGTGCACCGCCCGCAGGTCGGCCCCGCCGGCGAACACCGATATGCCGCGGAACAGCCGCTGCTCGGGCCCGGACAGCAGCCGGTAGGACCACTCGATCGCCGCGGCGAGGCTCTGGTGCCGGGGCACCGCCCCGCGGCCGCCGCCGAGCAGCGGGGCGTCCTCGAGCCGGGCGGCCACCTCCGCCGGGCTCATCACCCGCATCCGGGCCGCGGCCAGCTCGATGCCCAGCGGCAGGCCGTCGAGGCGGGCGCAGATGGCGGCGACGGCGCCCGCGGCGGCGGGGTCGAGCCGGAAGTCCGGCGTCGCCGCGCGGGCACGCTGCACGAACAGCGCGGTCGCGTCGGCGAGCGGCAGCGGCGGCACCGGCCACACCTGCTCGCCGTCGACACCGAGCGGCTCCCGGCTGGTCGCGAGGACCACGACGCCGGGGCACCGCTGCACGATCTCCCCGACCAGGGCGGCCGCGTGCGGCAGCACGTGCTCGCAGTTGTCGACGACGAGCAGCAGCGACCGCGGGCGCAGGTACTCCAGCACCGTCTGCTCCACCGACAGGCCCGACCGCTGGCGGATGCCCAGCGCCGCCGACACCGCGTCGCCCACCGGGCTGCCCTCCGGGAGGGCGGCGAGCTCGCACAGCCACGCGCCGTCGTCGAAGCGGGCCCGGTCGCGGGCGGCGACCTCCACCGCGAGCCGCGACTTCCCCGCTCCCCCGACGCCGGTCAGCGTGACCAGCGGGCCCTCGCGCAGCGCGGCCAGCACGCCCGCCGACTCGCGGTCCCGGCCGACGAAGCCGCTCGCCCGCCGCGGCAGGTTGCCCGGTCGCGGCGTCGCGGTCAGCGCGGGGTCGTGGACGAGGATCCGCCGGTAGAGGTCCTGCGCCGCCGCGGCCGGCTCGACGCCGAGCTCGTCGTCGAGGCGGGCCCGCAGCTCGTGGAAGGCGGCGAGCGCGTCGGCCTGGTGCCCGGTCGCGTAGCGGGCCCGCATGAGCGTCACGGCCGGCCGCTCCCAGGACGGGTGCGCGCGCACCAGCGCCTCCAGCTCGGGCACGGCCTCCGCGGACCGGCCCAGCGCCACCAGCGCGTCCGCACGGTCGGCCGTGGCGCCGGTGCGCAGCTCGGTGAGCCGGGCGGCCTCGGCGGCGGCGAACTCCTCGTCGGCGAACTCGGCGAGCGCGTCGCCGCGCCACAGCGCCAGGGCGGTGTCGAGGTCGGTCAGCGCCCGCGCGTGGTCACCGGTCGCGGTCGCGGCCCGGGCGCTGCGGACCCGCTGCTCGAACTCGGCGGCGTCCAGCGTGGCCGTGTGCAGGGACAGGCAGTAGCCGGGCGGGCGGTGCCGCAGCGGGGCGGCGTCCCCGAGGACCCCACGCAGGCGCGAGACGTAGGCCCGCAGGGCGGTCAGGGCGCCGTCGGGCGGGCCGTCCCCCCACAGGGCGGCGACCAGCCGGTCGGCCGGCACCACCTCGCCGCGGGCGACGAGGAGTACGGCGAGCAGGGTGCGCGGCTTGTGCCCGCCGACGGCGAGCGCCCCTCCCGGGCCCTCGACCGAGAGCGGCCCGAGGACCCGGAAGTGCACGTGTGCCGCGCTCGTCATCGCCGCCTCGTCCCGCACGCGGACCGCTCCCGGCGCGGCCGACCCTAGCGACGGCACGGGGCGGTGCACAGGGTCCGCGGGGCGCCCGGCACCGACGCGGGGGTGGGCGCGGCGCGGGCTGGGTAGCGGCGTCCGGGACGGAGCCCGGCGGACCGCGCCGGGCCGGCGGAGACAGGAGGAGCCATGGGCAAGCTGACGCTGGGGATCGGGCTGGGCATCGGGTACGTGCTGGGGGCGCGGGCCGGCCGGGAGAGTTACGAGCGGATCGTCCAGTCGGCGCAGGGTCTCCTGGGCCGACCGGAGGTGCAGCAGACGCTGGACCGGGCGCGCGAGGCGGCGCCCGCCCCGCTGCAGGGGAGCATCGACAAGCTGGCGAGCTCGGCCTCGGGCGGCGGCACGTCGTCGTCCGGCACGTCGTCGTCCGGCACGTCGTCCGGCACGTCGTCGTCCGGCACGTCGTCGTCCGGCACGTCGTCCTCCGGCTCGGGCGGCGGTACCTCGTCGTCGGCCGGGACGTCGTCGGCCGGGACGGGCTCCTCCGGCGGCGGGACCGCCGCCCTCGGGACGCCCGACGTCGAGACGATCGCGGAGGCCGCCTCCGGCCAGGCCGCGGCCGGAGGCGGCGCCGTGCCGGACCCGCTGGTGCCGCCGTCGAAGTCCACCGGCGGCACCACCCGCTGAGCGGTCACCGCGGCTCCCGCTCGCCGGCCGGGGACGACGTCCCCGGCCGGCGGGCGAGCCACCAGCCGTACCCGCCGGTTGCGACGACGACGGTGAGCACCGCCGCGTAGGCCCCCGTGGTGGGGCCGGCGTCCAGCACGTCGCGGAACCGGAGCAGGACCGCCCACTGGAAGACCCCGAACGCGGTGTAGGTGACCGCCGGGACGTACAGCCGGCCGACGTCGGTCTCCCGGATGACCAGGGCGGCGCCGGCGCCCAGGGCCACCAGCCACGCCCCCACCACCTGGGCGCTGAACGGGGTCAGGGCCCAGGGCCAGGCGTGCCCCGTCACGTGGGTGCCGTGGTGGGCGCCCAGCCCGCTCGCGAACAGGACGGCGCCGACGGTCCCGAGCACCACGCCCTGCGCGGCGAGCACCCGCTGCACCCACCCGGGCAGGACGCGGTGGGCTCCGTCCCGGTGGGCCGGCTGCCGCAAGAGCACGACCAGGCCGGCCACCGGGACGGCGAGGTAGACCGCCGTCCACACCCAGGCCGCTGCGCGCGCCAGCGGGTCCGCGGCGGTGAGGTGCAGCTTGTGCGCGTGCCAGTACGTCGCGGCCAGGGTGAGGACCGTGAACACGGTGACCGTCGCCACCGCCACCCGCACGTGCGCCCAGGAGCGCTGCCGCAGCGCGACGACCGAGAGGACGAACCCGGCGGCGTACGCGGCGCCGAGGAAGGCGACGGTCGGCCGGGCCTGGATCGTCCACGCCCAGGAGTGCTCGGTGTGCCCGCCGAGCCGCAGCAGCTGGTGCGCGGCCAGGGCGGTGAACAGCGCGAAGGCCGCCAGCAGGCGCCGGGGACCGGGACCGAGTCCCGCCTCGCCGGCGTCCTCGGCCGGCTGCGCGCGGACGTCCTCGGGCTCCTCCAGGGTGTCGGTGGTGTCGGCCTCGTACAGGTGTCCTGCCATGCGGCGACGGTGGACCCCGCGCGTTGCAGGCCGTCTGCAACGCGGATGGGGCCGCGTGCAACCGCGCCTGTCACACCCGGGGCCGCGGCGGTGTCTCCATGACGACAGCGCCGCATCCCGAGGAGGAGACATGGCGAGCACCACCCGCGTCCCGGCGACCCGGATCACCGGCCTGTACGGGGCCCTGCTGAAGGCGGTCAGCCGCCGGGTGTTCGGCCAGGTGCCCGAGGGCGCCGCGGTCATGTGGCACCACCCCGCGGTGCTGAAGGACTCCATGTCCTTCGGCCGCAAGGTCGACGGGTGGAACCGGCTCGACCCCGCCCTGGCGACCTACGCGGCGATGGCGTCCGCCGCGACCATCGGCTGCGGCTTCTGCCTGGACCTGCACCACTTCCTCAGCCGCGGCCGCGGGCTCGACGAGGCCACAGTGCGCGAGGTGCCGCGCTGGCGGGAGTCCGACGTCTTCACGCCGCTGGAGCGGCGGGTCATGGAGTACGCCGAGGCGATGAGCGCCACGCCGCCGGCGGTGACCGACGAGCTGTCGGCCGCGCTGTTCGACGAGCTGGGTCCGGCCGCGCTGGTGGAGCTGACCGCCAGGATCGGCTTCATGAACTCCAGCGCCCGGGGCAACGTGGCACTCGGCATCCGCTCGCAGGAGTTCGCGGCGTCGTGCGGCCTGGCGCCGCTGGCGGCGCGGTCGGCGGACGGCGTCGTCCCCGCATGACCGAGGACCCCTTCCCCGCCCACCGCAGCCTGCTGTTCACCGTCGCCTACGAGATGCTCGGCTCCGCGGCCGACGCCGACGACGTGGTGCAGGAGACCTGGCTGCGGTGGGCGGAGGTGGACCGGGCGGCGGTGCGCGACCCGCGGGCCTACCTGGTGCGGATCGTCACCCGCCAGGCGCTCAACCGGCTGCGCACCGTGGCCCGCCGGCGCGAGGAGTACGTCGGCGAGTGGCTGCCCGAGCCCCTGCTGACCAGCCCCGACGTGGCCGACGACGTCGAGCTGGCGGAGAGCGTGTCGATCGCGATGCTCACCGTGCTGGAGACGCTGTCGCCGACCGAGCGGGCGGTCCTCGTGCTGCACGAGGTGTTCGACGTGCCCTACGACGAGATCGGCGAGGCGGTCGGGAAGTCGGCCGCCGCGGTGCGGCAGGTGGCGCACCGGGCACGCGAGCACGTGGCCGCGCGCCGTCCCCGGACGACGGTCAGCCGGGCCGAGCAGCAGCGGGTGGTGGACCGCTTCCTGGCCGCGGTGACCTCCGGCGACCTCGACGGGCTGCTCGACGTGCTGGCGCCCGACGTCGTCGTGGTGGCCGACAGCGGCGGGCTGGCCCCCGCGGCGCTGCGCCCGGTGACCGGCCGGCTGCGGGTCGCCCGGGCGCTGGCGCGGTTCGCCGAGCTCGCCCCCGGCGTGGCGATCACGACCCCGCTGGTGAACGGCTCGGTGGCGGCACGGATCGACGGCGGTGGCCCGTTCGACACGGCGATCACCTTCGTCGTCGAGGACGGCCGGATCTCGCGCATGTACGCGACGCGCAACCCGCACAAGCTGAGCCGCCTCGACGAGCCCGTCGCCCTGCGCCGGTGACCGCTGACGGGGTCCGCGCGGACCTCGAGCGGCGGACACGCGTGGCTGATCTATCGATTGTCGATGAATAATGGGCGTTGGTCGATGTACCGTCGGCACATGAGAGCAGCCGTCGTCGTCGTCGCCGTCCTCCTCGCCGTGGCCGTCGGGATCGCCGGCGTGGTGCTCGGGGAGGCGGACGACTCCCCCGGACTGCAGGGCCTGGGCGTCCTGCTGGTCCTGGGGGCGGTCGTCCTCGGCGTGCGGTCGATCCGCCGGGCGAGGTGACCGCCGGCACCGCCTCGTCCCGCGGTCGGTGCGGGACGACCTGGCGGCGACGCGCGTCGTCGGACGGTGGAGCGGAACGCGCCCAGCACGGTCGGCACCGGCTCCCTGCGGTGGGAACCCGCGACTGAGCTGGCTCCTCCCTGTCGGTGGTCCACGGCAGAGGACCGGACCGATCGGGAGTCCCGCGGACCAGGTGTCGTCCGACGTCGACGCGCTCGCGCGTGTCCAGACGTCCTCCGGGTCGACGGGAGCGCCACGTCAGACCAGCGAGCCCACCCGGCTCAGCGCGAACCTCGGCTCCGCTCGCGCCCGCCCGAGGGCGAGGTCGGCGGCCATCCCGCCGATCAGGGCGGCGAACTTGGCGCCGTGCCCGGAGCACGGGGAGGCGACCACGACGGGGCCGACCCGGTCGAGCACGAAGTCCTCGTCCGGGGTCACGGTGTAGAGGCAGCTGCCCTGGGCGACCGGTTCGGGGTCCAGGCCGGGCAGCCACTCCCGCACGAAGGCGCTCACCCGCTCGCGCGACGCCGGGTCGACGACGCCGTCGCGGGTGGACGCCGTCGTCGGCCGGCCGCCGTCGTGCTGCGCGACCTTCATCGCCGGACGCGGCCCTCCGTCGGCACCGGAGGGCAGGCCGAACAGCTGCAGGTCGCCCTTGTGCACGAAGGTCGGCCAGACGGCGGCGGCATCGCGCTGCCGGAAGTGGAAGACCTGCTGCTGCGTCACGGTGAGCGGCGGGAGCGGGAGGCCGAGCGGCAGCTCGGGCAGCCAGGGACCGGCCGCGACGACGACGCTGCCCGCGCTCAGGTGCACGCCGTCGGTGACCAGCCGCGCGCCGTCCCCGTCGGCCTCGACGGCGAGCACCCGGGTCCGCTCGAGCACGGTGCCGCCGAGCTCGCGGACGCGGCGCACCCAGGCCGAGACCGCGGCGTCGGCGTCGAGCACCGCGCCCTCGGGGTGGAAGAGCACGGGACCGTCGAACCGCATCCCCGGCCAGCGGGCCTCCGCCTCCCCCGCCGTCAGCAGCTCGTGCGGCACGCCCTCGGCGGCCATCAACCGGGCCAGCCCCACGGGGTCGCGGCGGGCGCCGGTGTCGAGGCCGCCGGTGGTGCGCAGCAGCGCCGCCCCGGTGTCGTCCTCGGCCTCGGCCCAGGCGTCGTACGCGCGGCCGGTCAGCCGCACCCAGAACGGGTCGGCGTAGGCCCGGCGCACGATGCGGGAGGTGCCGTGCGAGCTGCCGTGGACGTGCCCGGCGTCGAACGCCTCGACCAGCGCCACGGACACTCCGCGCCGGGCCAGCTGCCACGCCGTCGCGGAACCCGTGAGCCCCGCGCCGACGACGGCGACGTCGACCCTCACAGCCCGCTCTGCCCGGGGATCCACGACGTGCCGGCCAGCGGCACGCGGGCCATCGCGGCGGCCTCGATGGTGAGCGCCACCAGGTCCTCGGGCTCCAGCGAGTGCAGGTGGGCCTTGCCGCAGGCGCGGGCGATGACCTGGGCCTCCATCGTCATCACGCGGATCAGGTTGGCCACCCGCCGGCCACCGGCGACCGGGTCGAGGCGCGCGGCGAGCTCGTCGTCCTGGGTGGTGATCCCCGCCGGGTCCCGGCCGGCCTGCCAGTCGTCGTAGAAGCCGGCCGCCGAGCCCAGCGCCCGGTACTCCTCGTCGAGGTGCGGGGCGTTGTCGCCCAGGGCGACCAGCGCCGCGGTCCCGATCGCGACGGCGTCGGCACCGAGCGCCATGCACTTGGCGAGGTCGGCGCCGTTGCGGATCCCGCCCGACACGACCAGCTGCACCTGCCGGTGCAGCCCTTCCTCCTGCAGCGCCTGGACCGCCTGCGGGAGGGCGGCCAGCGTCGGGATGCCGACGTGCTCGATGAACACGTCCTGCGTCGCGGCGGTGCCGCCCTGCATGCCGTCGAGCACGATGACGTCGGCGCCGGCCTTGGCTGCGAGCTTCACGTCGTAGTAGGTCCGGCTGGCGCCGATCTTGACGTAGATCGGCTTCTCCCAGTCGGTGATCTCCCGGAGCTCGCCGATCTTGATCTCCAGGTCGTCGGGGCCGGTCCAGTCCGGATGACGGCAGGCGCTGCGCTGGTCGACGCCCATCGGCAGGGTGCGCATGCCGGCCACGCGCTCGGTGATCTTCTGGCCGAGCAGCATCCCGCCGCCGCCGGGCTTGGCGCCCTGGCCGAGGACGACCTCGATGGCGTCGGCGGCCCGCAGGTGGTCGGGGTTCATGCCGTAGCGGGAGGGGAGGTACTGGTACACGAGGTGCTTGGACTGGCCGCGCTCCTCCGGCGTCATGCCGCCGTCGCCGGTGGTCGTGGAGGTGCCCACCTCGCTGGCGCCGCGCCCCAGCGCCTCCTTCGCCCGTCCGGACAGCGCGCCGAAGCTCATGCCGGCGATGGTCACGGGGGTGGACAGGTGCAGCGGGTACGTGGCGTGGCGGTCGCCGAGGACGACGTCGGTGTCGCAGCGCTCCCGGTACCCCTCCAGCGGGTAGCGGGACATGCTCGCGCCGAGGAAGAGCAGGTCGTCGAAGTGCGGCACGCGGCGCTTGGCGCCGCCGCCGCGGATGTCGTAGATGCCGGTCTCGGCCGCACGCTGGATCTCGGCGATGGTGGCGCGGTCGAAGGTCGCGGACTCGCGGAGCATGACGGTCTCCTCAGTACGCCGAGGCGTTGTCGACGTGGAAGTTGTAGAGACGGCGGGCCGAGCCGTAGCGCCGGAAGTCCCGGGGGTCGGCGTCGATGCCGGCGGCGTACAGCAGGCCGGTGAGCTCGGCCAGGTGCTCGGGCCGCACCTCCTTCTCCACGCAGTCCGCGCCGAGGCTCTTCACCGATCCGGCGACGTAGATCCGTGCCTCGTAGAGCGAGTCGCCGAGCGCGTCGCCGGCGTCGCCGCACACGACCAGCCGGCCGGCCTGTCCCATGAAGGCGCTCATGTGCCCGACGTCGCCGCCGACGACGATGTCCACGCCCTTCATCGAGATCCCGCAGCGGGCCGACGCCGAGCCCTCGACGACCAGCAGCCCGCCGTGCGCGGTCGCCCCGGCCGACTGGGAGGCGTTGCCGCGGACCCGCACGGTGCCGCTCATCATGTTCTCGGCGACCCCGACCCCGGCGTTGCCCTCGACGGTCACCGTCGCGAGCTGGTTCATCCCGGCGCAGTAGTAGCCGACGTGGCCCTCGATGCGGACGTCGACCGCCGCGTCCAGCCCGACCGCGATGTTGTGCCGGCCGGCGGGTGAGGTGACCCGCCACGCGGACGCCTTGTCCAGGACGTCCGGGGCGTGCAGGGCCGCGTTGAGCTCGCGCACGCCGGTCAGGGACAGGTCGACGACGGCCGGCTCCACCGTGACGTCGGTCGTGCTCAGCGCTGCCATGCGTAGACCTCCTCCGGCTCGGGCTCGAAGATGCGGGCGGCCTCGACGCCGGGCAGGCCGGCCAGGGCGCGGTACTCCGACGCCATGGCGACCCACTGCGGGGTCTCGGCGACGACGGCGGGCTTGCAGGCGATGGCGTCGCGGACCACGGCGAAGCTGTCGCGGGTGCTGACGAGCAGCGTGTAGAAGCCGTCGAAGCGCTCGCACAGCAGCCTGAGCGACTTCTCCAGGTCGTAGCCGGCGGCCAGCTGGGCCGCGACGAAGCGGGCGCCGACCTCGGAGTCGTTGTCGCTGTCGAAGACCGCACCCGCGGCCCGCAGCTCGCGGCGGACGGTGGCGTGGTTGGCGAAGGAGCCGTTGTGCACCAGGCACTGGTCGGTCCCGACGGAGAAGGGGTGGCAGTGCGCGGGGGTCACCGCGGACTCCGTGGCCATCCGGGTGTGGGCCACGCCCTGCCAGCCCTGGGCGGCCGCCAGGCCGAACTCGGCGGCCAGGGACTGCGGGTGGCCCACGCCCTTGAGGACGGCGACCTCCTCGCCGGCCCCGATGACCACGGCGCCCGGCACGGTCTCGCGGACGGCGGCGGTGAGGGCGTCGGGGCCGGTGGCCGCGTGGACGACCAGGGTCTGGCCGGCGTCGACGACCCCCGCCTCCGGCAGCAGGGTGCGGACGGCGGTGGCGACGTCGCCGGCGGTCCGGTCACCGGTGAGCAGCGAGACCGACGCCTCGCCGGGCGGGGACCAGCGCGGGTCGCCGTAGACGGCGACGCCGGCGGAGTCCGGGCCGCGCTCGGTGACCTGGCAGAGCATGCCGGTCAGCAGCTCGCCGAGCCGGGGGTACAGGGAGGGCTCCCGCAGGTGGAGCCCGGCGATCCCGCACATCGCAGGACGGTTCCTCTCGTCGGTCGGTCGGGTCAGAACGCGGTCACGTAGCGGTCGACCTCCCAGGGGGTCACCTGCCCGTGCCACTCGAAGAACTCCTCGCGCTTGAGGCCGGCGAAGTACTCGCAGACCCCGGGCCCGGCCGCGTCGAGGGCCGCGGCGACCACCGGGTCGGCCTGCAGCGCCTCGACCGCGTGGAGCAGCGTCGGCGGCAGCTGGCTGCTGGTGGTGGCACCGGGGTCGCCGGGGTCCAGGCCGCGCCGCACCCCGTCGAGACCGGCGGCCAGCGCGGCCGCCGCGGCCAGGTAGGGGTTGGCCGAGCCGTCGCCGCCGCGCAGCTCCACACGGTTGCCGTCGGGGACGCGGAGCAGGTGGGTGCGGTCGTTGCCGCCGTAGGACGCCGTGCGCGGGGACCAGGTCGCACCGGACCGGGTGGAGCTCGCGCCGGTGCGCTTGTAGGCGTTGACCGTCGGGGCGAGCACCGCCTGCAGGCCGCAGGCGTGCTCGATGAGGCCGGCCACGAAGGAGTAGGCCAGCGGGGAGAGGCCGAGGCCGCGGGGGTCGGCGGGGTCCGGGAACGCCGGCTCGCCGTCCCGCCACAGCGACAGGTGCATGTGCAGCCCGCTGCCGGTCCGGTCGGTGAAGGGCTTGCCCATGAAGGTGGCGGTCATGCCGCGCTGCTCGGCGAGGACCGAGAGCAGGTAGCGCAGGGTGACCACCCGGTCGGCGGTGGTGAGCGCGTCGGCGTAGGCGAAGTTCTGCTCGAACTGGCCGTTGCCGTCCTCGTGGTCGTTGGCGTAGTTGCCCCAGCCCAGCGAGTTGATCGCCTTGGACACCTCGGTGAGGTGGTCGTACATGCGGGTCAGCCCGCGGGCGTCGTAGCAGGGCCGCGCGGCGGTGTCCTTCGGGTCGGCCGGCCGCAGCGCGCCGTCCGGGCCGCGCTCGACGAGGAAGTACTCGACCTCGGCGCCGACCTTGAGCTCCAGGCCGAGCTCCGCCGCGCGGGCCAGCTGGGCCTTGAGGACCACCCGGGGCGCGTAGGGCCAGGGCCGGCCCTCGACGTGCGGGTCGCAGTGCACGATCGCCAGGCCCGGCCGGATGAAGGGCACCGGCATGTAGGACGACGGGTCGGGGACGGCCATGAGGTCGGGGTCCCTCGGCTCCTGCCCCATCGCGCCCACCGCGTAGCCGGCGAAGCCCACACCCTCGGTCTCGAGCTCCTCCACCGCCTCGACCGGGACCAGCTTCGCGCAGGGCTTGCCGGTCAGGTCGACGAACAGCGCCATGACGAACTCGATCCCGTCGGCACGGGCGCGGCGGGCCAGCTCCCCTCCGGAGGGCAGCTCGACGGGCGCCGGCGGGGCCTCGGGGCGAGTGACGGTGAGCGACACGGGTCCTCCCGGTGATGCGAGCTGTCCACTGCTGTGAACCTCTGTCGCCTCGCAGTGAACAGGTCGCGTGTTTCCTCGACGTGACCGTCCGGGGAGATCCCTGTTTCCCCACCCGTGCCGGAGTCAGCGCCGGTGCCGACCGCGCGACGGCCCGCCGTCCCCAGGAGGACGACGGGCCGCCGGGTGCGCCGGTGCCGGTCAGCCGGCGGCCAGCCAGGCGGCCGCCGCGTGCCGGTAGCGCTCGATGCCCTTGTAGGCGGCCATGTCGTCGGGCAGCTCGGCGAGCACGGCGGCCGTCCTCCGCCGCCACCCGGGGACCTCCGCGAGCTCGCGGAGGGACAGCAGGTGGGTGCGGATGAGGAAGCAGACGGCGTTCGAGACACCCAGCCGCAGCAGGTGCTGCACCTCCACCCGGAGGTGCAGCCGGTCGGGCAGCGCGGGGTCGTCGACCACGAGCCGCCGGTCCCGGCCCCACTCCGGATAGGTCTCCGTGGAGGTGTCCAGCCGCCGGTCCACGGTCATCGTCCAGTTGGTCCGGCGGTAGGCGTCGCCCGGCTGCAGGCGCATGAGGAACTGCTCGGCCCGGGCGACCACGCCGGTCTCGTGGACCCGGGGCACCGGCCCGTGGACCTCCAGGAAGCGCATGCCGACGTCGAAGCCCAGGGACCAGTCGGCGGCGAAGGTGACCAGCCCGGCGTCGGCCCACAGCGAGCCCTCGCGCTGGTCGAGCAGGACGACGTCCTCCTGGACCTGGCTGCCGAGGAAGGCCAGCGGGCCGCCGAGCAGGGAGTCGTCGTCGCCGAACACGAAGGACGTCGACGTCCCGAGCAGGTCGTTGCGCCAGTGCCACCGGTCGCCGCGCCGGTGCAGCGCCATGACGTCGGGACGGGTGGCGGCGAGCTCCGGGAGCAGCGTGCCCAGCGCGTCCCACGCGGCGACCCGCATGTGCGGCAACTGCGCACACCGGGAGGGATCGGCGGCCAGCACGTCCCGGCGGACGGCGAGCTCGAGCGCGTAGTCGTCGTCGACGTCGATCACGTGCTCGCCCCAGGTGCCCGCGGCGGTTCCCACGGGACGGCGGGCCGGCTCGACGTTGGTCGCGTACCGGTAGGCGTCGGCCGGGAAGGGGAACGGGAAGCGGGACACCCGCGGCGGCAGCGTCGTGGTCACAGGTCCAGCTCCAGGTCGTCGTCGAGGCTGCGCGAGACGCAGCACATGACCGCGTCGCCGGCGGCACGCTCGGCCCCCGACAGGTACAGGTCGCGGTGCAGCGGCCGGCCGGACGCGACCGGGACACGACACTCGCCGCACACGCCCTGGCGGCACATGCTGGGGACGGCGACGCCGGCACCCTCCAGTGCCGCGAGCAGGCTGGTGCCCGCGGGCACCGGCACCCGGAGGCCGGACCGGGTCAGGCGTGCGGTGAACGGCTCCCCCGGGTCGAGGTCGGCGGCGCTGAACCGCTCGGCGTGCACCCGGTCGGACGGCCATCCCAGCTCCTCGGCGGTCCGCTCGACGAACCCGATGAGCGGCGCCGGTCCGCACACGTAGACGTGCGTGCCGATCGGCCGGTCGGCGAGCACCCCCGCGAGGGCGTCGAGCATCCCCGGCGTGGACTCGTGCACGGTGAGGCGCTCTCCGCACAGGGCCGCCAGCTCCTCGCGGTGGGCGCCCGCCCCGGGCCGGTGGCCGTAGACCAGCTCGAAGGAGCGTCCCCAACGGACCGCGGCCCGGGCATGGGACAGCATCGGGGTGATCCCGATGCCCCCGGCGACGAGGACGTGGTGCCGCGCGGTGGCGACCGGGGCGAAGGCACTGCGCGGGCGGGAGACGGCCACCCGGTCGCCGACGGCGAGACCGTGCACGAAGGCGGAGCCACCCCGGCCCTCGGGGCACAGCAGCACCGAGATCCGGTACTCCTCACCCGGCAGCCCGTCCCCGGTGAGCGAGTAGGCGTTGCGCCGCTCCCCGCAGCTGAGCACCACGTGGCTGCCGGGCGCGTACCCGGGCAGCGGATCACCGTCCGGGTGCCGCAGGACGAGCGTCCGGATGCCGGGTGCGGCGTCGGCGACCGCGACGACCTCGAGCTGCGGCGGCGCGACCTCCCCCGGTGCCGCCGTCGCCGGCGCGGTCAGGAGGGCGGTCACGCGACCTCCTCCGCGTCGGCCATGAAGCCCAGGTAGGCGCCGGTGCGCCGGGAGACGTGCGCGTGGACGTGCAGCCGGCGGGCGCAGCCCCGGCAGGGGACCTCGGCACCGACCGGGACCTCCGCCTCGGTCGTGACGTGACAGTGCGGGCAGGCGACCCGCCTGCGGTCCGCGCCGGTCACCGCCGTCCGGAGCTCGGCGTCGAGGAGACCGAGGCCGGTGGCCACGGCCCGGGCGGCGAGGACGTCGACCTCGGGTCCGGCGAGCATGAGGCGCCAGCCGACCCGGGCGCCGCGCACCTGCTCGGCGAGCGCCGCCAGCGTGACGTCGTCGGCCCGCTCGGCGACGTGGCTCCAGACGAGCCGCCCGTGCGGCATGGCGGCGACCCAGTCCTCGGCGATCGACCCTCCGCGGTCCCCGAAGCCCAGCACGGAGACGGTCCGGCCGGCGGGGTCGACCCGGGGCACGCTCGCCGGCCAGCGCGGGACGCTCGTGTGTTCGGCTCCCACGGCCGGTCAGGGGGCGGAGGAACGGTGGCCGGTGTAGAAGCCCAGCCCGCGGTCCGGCGTCTCGAAGCGGATCCGCGAGCCGGCGGGGAAGAACAGGACGTCCTTCGGCCGCGCGACGACCTGCTGACCGGAGTCGAGGTCGGTGAGGTGGAACTCGCCCTCGACGACGACCTTCATCTCGTCGTAGGTGTACTCGTAGTCCAGCGGCGCGCCGGCGAACAACTCGAAGAAGCCGCTGCAGATCGCCGCTCCGCCGGGATTCGCGAAGACGTCGCCGATGGAGGCGCGGACCCCCTCGACCTCCATGCTGGGCAACCCGAGCGAGCCCCCGGTGACGTGGCCGATGGTGCCGGTGACGGGCATGGGTCCTCCTGGAGAGTCGTCCACTGGTGTGAAACGGAGGCTACGAGCGGTGGACCCTCCTTCGGGTTACCCGTCCGTTACGTTCTGGTCGCCAGGCGGTTGGGCGGAGCGCACGCGGCCTAGGCTCGCCGGGTGGAGGTCTCCCCGGGTCCCGGCGCGCAGGACGACGCGCCGAGCGGTCATCTCGAGGACGTCATCGCGCTGCGCGTGCGGGAGTTCCGGCTGGCGCAGGGCATCTCGCTGGCCGAGCTGGCCCGGTTGACCGGCATGAGCAAGGCCATGCTGTCCAAGATCGAGAACGCGCAGACCTCGTGCAGCCTGTCCAGTCTCGCCCGTCTCGCCGAGGCGCTCGCCGTGCCGGTCACCGCGCTGTTCCGGGGCATCGACGCCGAGCGGGAGGCCGTCTTCACCCCCGCCGGGCACGGATCGCAGATCGTCCGCCGCGGCAGCAACGTCGGTCACCTGTACCAGCTGCTGGGTTCGCTGCGGGGCGAGCACAAGCGACTGGAACCGCTCCTGGTCACCCTCACCGAGGCCAGCGAGGTGTTCCCCCTGTTCCAGCACCCGGGGACGGAGTTCCTGCACATGCTGGAGGGGGTCCTGGTCTACGGGCACGGCGAGGCGCGGTACGAGATGCGCCCCGGTGACTCCCTCGTCTTCGACGGCGAGGGGCCGCACGGCCCGGTCGAGCTCGTCGAGCTGCCGGTCCGCTTCCTCAGCGTCACCGCCTACGGCCACCTGGCCTGACCCCGCCCGGACGCAGTGGAGGCCGGCCCCGCGAGTGCGGGACCGGCCTCCGTCGTCCTGGGGCGGTCAGCCCGGCGTGCCGCTGCCGGCGTGCGGGGCCGGCGCGGAGCCCGCGACCAGCCGCTCGGCCGAGGCGATGACCGCCTCGGGCGTCGGGCCGCTGCCCGGGGAGTGCACCGAGCCCTCGAGGTCGTAGGCAGCCTCGGCGTGCTCGGTGAGGTCCAGCCCGGTGAGCTCGCCCTCCTTCGAGGCCCGCAGACCGACCGTGTACTTCACGGCCAGGGCGATCAGCAGGCTGACCACGAAGGAGTAGGCGACGACCGCCACGACCGCGACGGCCTGCGTGCCGAGGAGCCCGGGACCGCCGCCGTAGAACAGACCGGCCTGACCGCTGGGCGCCCCGGCCGAGCCGAACAGGCCGACCAGCAGGGTGCCGACGACGCCGCCGACGAGGTGGACGCCGACCACGTCCAGGGCGTCGTCGTAGCCGAAGCGGTACTTCAGCGAGATGGCCAGCGGGCAGATCGCACCGGCGATGGCCCCGACGGCCAGGGCGCCGAGCGGCGTGACGGCGCCGCAGGCCGGGGTGATGGCCACCAGCCCGGCGATGGCGCCGGACATGCCACCGAGCGTCGTGGCGTGGCCGTCCCGCAGCCGCTCCACCAGGAGCCAGGCGAGGATCGCCGCGCAGGTGGCGTTGAACGTCGTCAGCATGACGACCGAGGCGCTGTTGCCGGCGGCGAGGGCCGATCCGCCGTTGAAGCCGAACCACCCGAACCACAGGATCCCGGCGCCGAGGGCGACGAAGGGCAGGTTGTTCGGGCGGGCCTGCCGGGGCCAGCCGGTGCGCTTGCCGACCACGAGCACCAGGGCGAGGGCGGCCACGCCCGCGTTGATGTGGACGGCCGTACCGCCGGCGAAGTCCACGGCGCCGAGCGTGTTGGCGATCCAGCCGCCCTGGACGCTGCCGTCGGCGGAGTCGAAGGCGAACACCCAGTGCGCGACGGGGAAGTAGACCAGTGCCGCCCAGAGCCCGGTGAACAGCAGCCACGGGCCGAACCGGACGCGGTCGGACACCGCGCCGGCGATCAGCGCGGTCGTGATCACGGCGAACAGCGCCTGGAACACGGCGACCAGGGCCGGCGGCAGGGCGGCCGCCTCGTCTCCGGCCACGAGGTCACCGAGGCCGAGGTACTCGGTGACGTTCCCCAGCAGGCCCAGGCTCCCGTAGCTGTTCCCGAAGACCGCGGAGAAGCCGAAGAGGGTCCACAGGACGCCGACGACGGCGACGGCTCCGAACACCATCATGATCATGTTCAGGACCGAGCGGGACCCGACCATGCCGCCGTAGAAGAGCGCGAGCCCCGGGACCATGAGGGCGACCGCCATGGTGGCCGCGAGGATGAATGCAGTGCTGCCGACGTCCACGGCACACCTTTCGTCTACTGACAGTGGTCACTGTTCGGCAGCAGTAGACGGTCCGAGTGTTGCCCCCGCGCTCTCCGCAGGTGACTTCCGTGTGACATGCCCGGTCGCCGCGAGCGCTCCGGCGGCGACCGGGTGTGGACGTGGCCGCTCAGACGTTGAAGCGGAACTCCACGACGTCGCCGTCGGCCATGACGTAGTCCTTGCCCTCGATGCGCACCCAGCCGCGGGAGCGGGCCTCCGTCATGGAGCCCGCCTCCATGAGCTGGTCGTAGGAGACGACCTCGGCCTTGATGAAGCCGCGCTGGAAGTCGGTGTGGATGACGCCGGCGGCCTGGGGCGCGGTCGCGCCCACCGGGATGGTCCAGGCACGCGCCTCCTTCGGGCCCGCCGTCAGGTAGGTCTGCAGGCCCAGCGTGCGGAAGCCGACCTTGGCCAGCTGGTCGAGGCCCGGCTCGCTCTGCCCGATCGACTCCAGCAGCTCCGCGGCCTCCTCGGCCGGCAGCTCGGCGAGCTCCGACTCGGTCTTCGCGTCGAGCAGGATCGCCTCGGCCGGCGCCACCAGCTCCCGCAGCTCCGCGATCAGCGACTCGTTGGCCAGCTCGTCGGCGTCGACGTTGAAGACGTAGAGGAACGGCTTGGTCGTGAGCAGCGTCAGCTCGCGCAGCGGCGCGGGGTCCACCCCGGCGGCGAACAGCGTCTGGCCGGTGTTCAGCACCTCGACGGCGGCCTGCGCGGCCGACAGCAGCGCGGCGCGCTCCTTGTCCTTCCGCGACTCCTTCTCCAGGCGCGGGATCGCCTTCTCCAGGGTCTGCAGGTCGGCCAGGACGAGCTCGGTGTTGATCGTCTCGATGTCGTCCGACGGCGACACCTTGCCCTCGACGTGCACGACGTCGGGGTCGGTGAAGACGCGGATGACCTGGCAGATCGCGTCGCTCTCGCGGATGTTGGCGAGGAACTTGTTGCCCAGCCCCTGGCCCTCGCTGGCGCCGCGGACGATGCCGGCGATGTCGACGAACGACACGGTCGCGGGCACCACCTTCTGCGAGCTGAACAGCTCGGCCAGCCTGCCCAGCCGCTCGTCGGGCACGCCGACGACGCCCACGTTCGGCTCGATCGTGGCGAAGGGGTAGTTGGCCGCCAAGACGTCGTTCTTGGTCAGCGCGTTGAACAGCGTCGACTTGCCGACGTTGGGCAGCCCGACGATCCCGATGGTGAGACTCACGCGTACTTCCTCGCTTCGCTCGTCGTCCGCGTTCGTCGGACTGCTGTGCTCGTGCCCGAGCTCGCCAGCTCGCTCGGGAGGATCCAGCCTACGGGGCGGGGTCGCCGGAGGTGCCCGGGCCGCCAGGTGCCTCAGCGCGAGCGGTCGTGGCCGAAGAAGCCCCGCTTCTTGATCAGCGCGGCCACCTCGGCCGGCACCATCTTCTCCCAGCCGGTGTCCTCGGTCGGGATCCGCCGGAGCACGTCCCGGCTGAGGATCGGCAGGTGGTCCGGCTCGTGGTCGAGGCCGACGAAGCTGCCGCGCTGGTTGAGGTAGTCGAACAGCGGGCGCAGCTGCGGGGCGACCTCGACGGTGTCCACCGTGACCACCCGGCCCTCCTGCAGCATCGGGTAGACGTAGAGCCTCAGGTCGTTCTTCAGCAACCGACCGAAGCTCTTGAGGATCCCGCCGGGTAGCGCGGCGTGGGACTCCTCGTCGAACAGGTCGACGAGGCTCGGGACGCCCATGACCATCCCGATGCGGCCGTCGGTGCGCCAGGCCAGGTACGCGGCCAGCCGGTGGTAGGCGACGTAGTCGGAGATGAGCACCGTCAGCCCGCACGCGGCGAGCAGGTCGGCGCGGGCGAGGAAGTCCCGCCGGTCGACGACGTCCCCGCCGGCCCGCAGGTTGGCCATCGTCAGTTCGCCGAGCAGCAGGATCTCCCGGCCGGCGACGGCGGGGTCGGCCTCGAACCGCGCGCGGGCGGCCTCCAGCATGGCGATGTTGACCACCGTGGGCGGCCGGAAGCTGCCGCGCTCGACCAGGATCGCCTTCTTGCGCAGCACCTCGCTGGGCTGCAGGACGTGCCGGTCGGGGCCGAACATCGCCGCGCCGGAGAGCCCCAGCTGGACCAGCTTGAGGGCCATGACCCGGTTGTCGACGGCGCGGAACTCGATGCCCGACAGCTCGATGAGGTCGACCTCGATGCGGCCGGTGGTCAGCCGGTCGAGCAGGCTCTCCACCAGCGTCTCGGGCTGGTGGTGCTGGAAGAACGCCGCGTGCAGCAGGTTGACGCCGACGACGCCGAGGGCCTCCTGCTGCAGCGCGGCCTCGTCGTCGAGCATCCGCACGTGCAGCACCACCTGGCTGGGCTCGTCACGGGGGTGCGACTGGAACTTCACGCCCATCCACCCGTGGCACTCGTTGCCGCCGCGGTAGCTGCGGGCCACGACCGTGTCGGCGAAGGCGAAGAACGACGTGTCGTCCCCGCGCTGGTCACCGAGCCGGTCGACGTTGAGCTGGAACTCGTGGTCGAGCATCGCCTGCAGGCGGCCCTTGGACACGTAGCGGTCGCTCTTGCCGTAGACGGCGTCGCTCACCGACATGTCGTAGGCCGACATCGTCTTCGCGACGGTGCCCGCCGCCCCACCGGCCCGGAAGAACCAGCGGGCGACCTCCTGGCCCGCGCCGATCTCCGCGATGGTCCCGTACCAGCGCGGGTCCAGGTTGACCTGCAACGCCTTCTGCAGGGTGTCGACGCCGGCGTCCATGGGGATCCCCTCGCGGTGCGGCCCGGGTGCAGCGCGAGCGTAGCCAGACCCGGAGCCCGCCACCCGGTCACGCGGGCACGGCCGTGGCGGCGCGCGCGGCCCGGCGCAGCCCCGGCACGAGCGCCAGCGACACCACGACGGACGCCGCCGCCAGCCCGGCCATGACCGCGCCAGGGGTGGACAGGTCGGCGAGCGCACCGGCGAACGCGGCGAACACGCCCTGGCCGGTCATCCGCAGCGCCGACTCCACCCCGAGCACCTGCCCGCGCAACTGCCCGGGCGTGAGCGCCACCAGCCACTCCTGCTGCGCCAGCCCGGCCGCGTAGCCCACCGTCGCCACGCCCACGAGCACGGCGGCCAGGGGGATCCCCGGCCCGGACGCGAAGGCGAGGAACGGCGCGGCGAGCAGCAACCGCAGCGCGGTGTTGCTGCGCCGCCGGGCGTCGGGCGTGAGGAAGCGCCCCACCACCAGGTCGCCGGCCATCATCCCGGCGGCACCTGCCACCAGCAGCCAGCCGGCCCGTTCCCCCGCGTACGGCACGAACAGCGCCTCGCAGCCGACCACCAGCCCGTTCGGCACGCACAGCGCCACCAGCAGCGTGCGGGTGTCGCGGTGCGCCAGCAGCAGCCGGTTGCCGCGCACGGTCTCCGCGAGCCCCGCCCGCCCGGACCGCCGCGGTGCCCGCTCGGCCAGCCCGAACCGCAGCACCGGCAGGGCGGCCGCCGACACGAGCGCGGCCAGCACGAGAACCTGCGCCGTCGTCAGCGCGGTGAGCAGCAGCCCGCCGACGGCGAAGCCGACCACCTGGAACGCCCCGACGGCGACGTTCATCGTCGAGCGCGCCAGCGGGTAGGCCGCGGCCGGCACGACGTCGGCGAGCAGGCCCCACCGCGCGCCCGACCCGACCGACGTCACGTAGGCGACGCCGACGACGAGCAGCAGCCGCGCCGGCGTCGGCAGGCCGGGGAGTGCCTGGAGGGCCAGCGCCGCCGTGGACGCCGCCGCAACCAGCAGGAGCGTGCGCCGCGGCGGGCTCGCGTCGGCCGCGGACATGAGCGTCGTCGCGCCGAGCGCCTGCGCCGCCGACGGGCCGAACATCGCCACCGCGGTGAGCAGCGCCGAGCCGGTGGTCCGGTGCACGAGCGTGGCCAGGGCCAGCGACGACGTCGTCGAGGCGGCCGTCGTCAGCGCGCCCGCGGTCCACAGCGCGCGGAACTCCGGGGACGCGAACAGCGACCGGTAGGTGAGCACGTGCCGACCGTCCGGCAGGGGGCGCCGGGGACCCACCGTTTCGCCTACGGTCGAAAGGTGGGTGAGTTCATCGTCGACGCCGACGTCATGGCGCGCGCCCGCTTCGGCACCAGCCAGCTCACCGAGACCCTCGCCGCGCTGACGATGCTCCGCTCCCCCGCGGTCCCGCCGTGGCACCGGCCGTGGGCCGACACCCACGCGGCCGCGTTCCGCGAGCGGCTCGCCGCCGACCCGGTGGGCGCCGCCCTGCTGGCCGCCGCCTTCGGCGCCACCTGGACCGCCGACTTCCTCACCGTGCCGCCCTCGGCCCCCGACCTCACGATCGACGAGGAGCTCGGCTTCCTCGAGTCCCTGGACGACGCCGCCGTGCGCGCCGACCTCGAGGTGGCCACCGGCCCGCTGCCGCCCGAGCTCACCGCGACCGGGCTCGCCGCCACGGCCGCCGCGCTGCTGCGCTGGACGTGGGAGCACACCGTGCGCGACGAGTGGCCGCGGCGGCTGCGGGTGCTGCGCGCCGACGTCGTCTCCCGCACCGCCCGGCTGAGCAGCGGCGGCTGGTCGGCCGCGCTCGACGGCATCTCCCCCGGCGTCCGCTGGCTGGCCAACGGTCGGCTGCAGGTCAACGCGCACCCGTACCCGCCGCGTGACGTCCGCGGCCGCGACCTGCTGTTCATCGCCGCCACCGGCCCGGGCGGCTGGGTGAGCTGGCGGCTGCCCGACACCTACGCCGTCGTCTACCCCGTCACCGGCGTCCTCGCCGGCGGGCCCGCGCCGCTGCCGGACGCGCTGGTCCGGCTGCTGGGCCGCACCCGCGCCCGGCTGCTCGCCGCGCTCGACGCCCCGCAGAGCACCACCGCGCTCACCGCCCGGACCGGGCTGCCGCTGGGCAGCGTCGGCGGGCACCTGCGGGTGCTGCTCGACGCCGGGCTGCTCGAGCGGCGCCGGTCGGGTCGGGAGGTCCTCTACTGGCGCAGCGACGCCGGCCGGACACTCCTGGCCGCCGCCGAGGACGGCCATCAGCGCTAGCGAGGCCGCCCGGACCCGCCGCCGTCGAGCTCCTTGACCATCCGGGCCCGCGTCAGCTCCTCCCCGTCCACGGTCACCGACTCGACCGCCACCTGCCGGAACCCCACCCGCTCGAACACCGGGGCCGCCCGCCAGGACGCGTGCGTCCGCAGCGCCGCCAGCCCGGCTCCCCGGGCCCGCGCCTCGACGGCGCCGAGCAGCGCCCGGGCCACCCCACGGCCGCCGGCGGAGGGATCCACGAACAGCTGGTCCACCTCGCCGGGCACCAGCCCGTCCACGGCGGTCAGAGCCACCGACGCGAAGCCGGCCACCTCGCCGCCGGCCTCGGCCACCACGACGGCGGTCACCTCGACGTACCGGCGGTGCGCGGCGACCGTGCGCCGGGCCGCCCAGGCGGCGAGCTGGGCGGCCGTGTAGTGACCGGCCGCCGACTCCTCGATCGCCGCGCGGCTCACCTCGGCCAGCCGCGGCGCGTCGTCGGCGGTGGCCGGACGGACGACGACGCTCACCGCGCCCCCGGACCGGGGAGGAGGCCGCGCTCGACGGCGACCATCACCGCGCGGGTGCGGTCGTCGACGCCGAGCTTGGCGAACACCCGCAGCAGGTGCGTCTTCACCGTGGCCTCGCCGATGAACAGCTCGCGGCCGATCTCGGCGTTGGTGAGCCCGCGCGCCACCCCGGCCAGCACCTCGAGCTCCCGGGCGGTCGGCGCCTCGACGGCCGGCGCCCGCATCCGCGACACCAGCCGCGCCGCCACCGGCGGCGCCAGCACGGTCTCCCCGCGTGCGGCCGCGCGGACGGCGTCGGCCAGCTGCGGCAGCGGCGCGTCCTTGAGCAGGTAGCCGGTGGCCCCGGCGGCGACCGCGCGCACGATGTCGGCGTCGGTGTCGTAGGTGGTGAGCACCAGCACGCGCACGCCGGGGTGCGTGGCGGCCAGCCGCTCGATCGCGGTCACGCCGTCCATCCGCGGCATCCGCAGGTCCATGAGCACGACGTCGGGCGACAGCGCCGCCACCTGCGCCAGCGCCTCCAGCCCGTCGGCGGCCTCGCCGACGACGTCGAGGTCTGGCTGCGCGGCCAGCCAGCCGACCAGGCCGCCGCGCACCACCGGGTGGTCGTCGGCCACCAGCACCCGGATGCTCACGCGCCCGGCACCCGCACCGTCACGCGGGTGCCCGAGCCCGGCGCCGAGGCGACGTCGACCTCGCCCCCGACCTGCGCCACCCGCCCGCGCAGGCCCTCGAGGCCCGACACGCTCACCGCCGCCGGGTCGAAGCCCACGCCGTCGTCCTCCACGTGCACCGACACCTGCCCGCCCACCCGCGCCAGCCGCAGCACCACCGCCGAGGCCCCCGCGTGCCGGCGCACGTTGGTCAGCGCCTCCTGGGCTCCGCGCAGCAGGACCACCTCCTCGTCGGTGCGCAGCCCCGCCCCGCCGTCGGTAGCCGCGCTCTCGAGCGCCGCGGTGTCCACCCGCACCTCCAGCCCGGTCTCGCGGGCGAACCGCCCGGCCAGCCGGCGCAGCGCCTCCACCAGCGTCGAGCCGTCGAGGGCCACCGGCCGGAACGCGGCCACCACCGCGCGCGCCTCGGCCAGGTTGTCCCGCGCGACCTCCTCGATCACCGCCAGCTTCTCCCGGGCGGCGTCGGGGTCGGCGGGCACCAGCGCCGCCGCGGTCTGCGAGAGCACGACGATCGACGTGTAGCCCTGCGCGAGCGTGTCGTGCACCTCCTGCGCCAGCCGCTCCCGCTCGGCCAGCACCCCCCGCTCGCGCTCGGCCGCGGCCAGCTCCGAGCGGGTGGCCTCCAGCTGGGCGATGAGCGAGGCCCGCTCGGCGCTCTCGTGCAGCACCCGGCTGATCCACACGCCCAGCGCCAGGCTGAACCCGATGCCGATCCCGGTCTCGAGCAGCACGTCGGCGGGGTCGCGGCCGGCCGAGTCGAACACCGGGCCGGCGGCGCTGGCCAGCCCGAGCAGCAGCGTCCAGGTGACCCCGGTGAGCGTGCCCTGGACGGCGAACCACACCTGCGGGTAAGCGAGGAAGAGCAGGAACAGCAGGCCCGGCGCGAGCCAGCCGAGCAGCCCCAGGGCCAGGACCAGCACGAGCAGGTAGGCCACCGCCCGGCGGCGGGCGCCGCCGCTGATCGCCGGCACGCCGAGCAGGACGTAGGCGACGGCCAGCCCGCCGAGCACGGCGAGGGCCGCCGCGCGCCGGTCGTCGTCGACGGCGTCCCCGGCGGCCGCGCTGACCACCGCCAGCCCCCAGACGACGGCGGAGATGAGGTGCACGCCGGTGACCGTGGCCCGCCACCCGCGCTCGGGCAGCGGCTCGCCGCCGTCGTCCTCCGGGGGGACGACGGCGGCGGCCAGGCGGCGGGGCAGGCTCACGCCGACCGGCGCCAGCGGAAGGTCCGGGCGCACACCACGGTGCCGATGATCACCCATGCGGCCAGCACCAGGGCAGTCCTCCCGTGCTCCCAGCTGCCGGCCTGCTCGGCGACGGCGGCCGAGTCGGGCAGGAACACCGACCGCATGCCCTGCACCAGCCACTTGAGCGGGAAGGCCGCCGCGACGCGGTCCATCCAGTCCGGCAGGTCCGAGCCGATGAAGAAGACGCCCGAGATGAACTGCAGGACGACGGCGAAGGCGGGGATGCCGGTCCCGGCCGAGCGGGCGCTGCCGATGTACGTCGCCACCGCGAGGCCCAGGACGGTGCCGGCGAGGATGCCGAGCACGACCACCCAGGCGAAGGTGACCCAGCGCCCGGGGTCGGTGGGCAGGGAGACGTCGAAGGCGGTCGCGGCCACGGTGAGCAGCAGGGCCAGCTGGACGGCGGTGGTGACGACGACCTGCCCGGCCTTGCCGATCGCGTAGGACAGCGCGGGGGTGCCCAGGGTCTGCAGCCGCGCGAGGTCGCCGCGCTCGCGCTCCTCGGCGACGGCGGTGCCGACCGCCTGGAAGCTCGTGAGCATCACGCCGGTGGCGGCGATGCCGGCGAGGAAGTACTCGCGGAACCCGACGCCGGGCAGCACCACCTCGTCGCCGAAGACCGACCCGAAGATCGCCAGCATGATCACCGGGTAGGCGAAGGAGAACACCACCTGGCCGGGGTCGCGGGCGAACAGCCGCAGCTCCAGGCCGATGCGGGCCAGCCCGATGGCGGTGGCGGACGGCGGGGCGGGACGGGTGGCGGGGACGGTTCGGGTGGCGCTCATCGGGTCTCCCCCTCGGCGGCGGCGACGAGCTGGAGGTAGACGTCCTCCAGGTCGGGACGGGTGACGGTCAGGCCGGGCACGTCGCCGGTCGGCGAGGCCGCGACCAGGTCGCGCAGGACGGCGGCCGGCTCGGGTGTGGTGACCTCGCGGTACTCGCCGTGCTCCAGCCAGCGGACGGTGGCGACCCGGCGCAGCTCGGCGCCGAGGTCGGCCGGGGCGGCGACGTCGACCAGCCGGCCGGCGCTGATCACGCCGACCCGGTCGGCCAGGTGCGCGGCCTCGTCGAGGTAGTGGGTGGTGAGCAGGACGGTGGTGCCGCGGGCGCGCAGGCCCTCGACCAGCGTCCAGAACTGGCGGCGGGCGACCGGGTCCATGCCGGTGGTCGGCTCGTCGAGGAACAGCAGCTCCGGCCGGCCCTGCACGCCGAGCGCGACCTCCAGCCGCCGCCGCTGCCCGCCGGAGAGCTTGTCCACCCGGGTGCGGGCGGCGTCGGTCAGGCCGACGTCGGCCAGCAGCTCGCGGGTCGGCACGGGTGCCGCGTGGTAGCGGGCGAAGTGGTCGAGGGTCTCCCGCACGGTGAGCGCGTTGCCGCTGCCGGTGGTCTGGCCGACGACGCCCAGGCGCCCCCGCCAGGCCCGCCCGCCGCGGGCCGGGTCCTCGCCGAGCACGGTGACGTCGCCGCCGTCGCGCCGGCGCACGCCCTCCAGGACCTCGACGGTGGTCGTCTTGCCGGCGCCGTTGGGCCCGAGCAGGGCGAACACCTCGCCGCGCCGGACGTCGAGGTCGACGCCGTCGACCACCGTCCGGTCGCCGTACCGCTTGACCAGCCCGCGCACGCGGACCGCCGCTTCGTCGTCGAACGCCGCGGCCGCGGGGGCCGGGGCGGGGCTCGTGGCTGTCATGGCACGAGCCTGTCGCCGCGCGCCGCCCCCGGGGACGCCCGCGCGGTGGGTCCTGCGTCCACCGTCCGGTGGACGGCCCGGGTCCGCCGGACGGGGACCGGGGCCCGGACGGGACTAGGGCCCGAGGACGGGCCGGCCGGCGAGCGCGGAGACCACCTCGACGGCGTCGTCCCACCAGCGCGCGTAGTGGTACGGGTCGGCGTTGCGCTGGGTGCGGTGCGCGGCGATCGTCGGCTCCAGCGACCGCCAGCCGGGCACCTCCTGCAGCGCGCGGAAGAAGTTGGTGGCGCTGGTGGTGGGGTCCATCCGGTCGGCGTAGCTGCCCCAGGCGCCGTTGTCCCGCTGCTGGAACAGCCCGCGCGAGTCCGGCCCGGCGGCGTCCCCCCGGTCGAGCAGCCGCAGCGACGACTCCCCCATCGCCGTCATGACGCCGATCACCTGGGCGCACGTGTCCAGCCCCAGGTCGGCGCCCGCGTTGACGATCGCCGCGGCGTTGGCCAGCTGCTCCGGCTCCCAGCCGGCCACCGGCCCGTCCGGCAGCGCGGCCGGGTCCACCCGCACCGCCGGCCCCGCCGACGCGCACTCGGCCGACGGCGGGCCCTCGCCCCGCTCCTGCCGGGTCACCAGCAGCGTCCCGAGCAGCACGAGGACGGCCAGCGCCACCGCGGCGACGGCGACCAGGCGGCCGCGGTCGGGCGCGGGGGTCGGCTGCACACCCCGGTCAACGGACGACGGCGCGCCGTCGTCCCCGCGGGCTCACTGGACCGGCGCGTCCGGCGGCGGCAGCGAGTACCGCAGCTGCTCGTCGACGGAGGTGACCCCCTCGACGGCGAGCAGGCCGGGCCGCGCGTCCGGGGGCGCGGAGCCGGTGATCAGGCCGAGCGAGCCGAGCACCCGCTCCACCTGCATCCCGCTGTCGCGCAGCGCCGAGGCGACGGCGTCCAGGTCGGCGAGGTGGCCGTCGTCGACGGTCACGCTGTACCGCGCCAGCGGGGAGCCCACGCCGCGGAGGGTAGTCCTCCTCAGGCCGAGCCGGCCCCCTCCTGGGGCGCGAGCACCAGCCCGCTGCCGACGTCGACCGACGGCTCCTCCAGCCGGCTCGCCGCCTGCGTCAGCGTGGCCCACAGCTCGTAGCCGCGCCGGCCGGTGGCCTCGGCCCACAGCGCCGCCAGCCCCGCCACGTGCGGCGTGGCCATGCTCGTGCCGCTGATCGTGTTGTAGCGCTGCGGCATCGGCCAGGCCGAGTAGACGTCCACCCCCGGTCCGGCGACGTCGACCTCGCCGCCGGGCGCGGGCAGGCTGCGCGCGGAGAACCAGGCGGTGCGCAGCGCGGCGTCCACGGCACCGACGGCCAGCACCTCCACGCTGTTGGCCGGCGCCCCGACGAAGCCGTACTCGCCGTTCCCCCGGTCGGCGTTGTTGCCGGCCGCGGCGACGATCAGCGAGCCCTGCTGCAGCGCCCGCCGGCCGGCGGCCGAGTAGGGCGGATGTGCCTCGGCGACGTCGGCGCCCAGCGACATCGAGATCACCGCGCAGCCGTTGGCCACCGCCCAGTCGATGCCGGCCAGGATGCCGCCGTCGTCGCCGCTGCCCTCGTCGCCGAGCACCTTGCCGACGTAGATCTCCGCGCCCGAGGCGACGCCGTAGCGCGGCCCCTGCGGCGGGGACTGCGGCCCACAGGCCGTGCCCACGCAGTGCGTGCCGTGACCGTGGCCGTCCTGCGCGCTGCCGACCCCGGTCACGAAGGACTCCGCCGTGACGCTGCGGCCCGTGAAGTCGGGGTGGGCGAGGTCGAGCCCGGTGTCGAGCACGGCCACCCGCACCCCCGCCCCCGTGTACGGCGACGTCGTCGCGTGGACCGCCTGCACGCCCCACGTGGCGGCCTCGGTGTCGGCGAACGCCGGCGGCGCGGGCACCTCCTCGCCGCCCGCGCCGGCGAGCCGGCCGGCCAGGTCGGTGACGCCGTCGCGGTAGCCGCGCACGTACTCCTCGCCGGGCAGCACGTGGTGCACCAGCTCCGGCGACACCGACAGCACCGGCGGCCCGGCCGCCCGCAGCGCGCCCACCTGGTCGGGCGGGGCGGCGACGACGGCGATGCCCAGCCGCGCGAACACCGTGGCCCCGGCCTCGCGCAGCGCCTGCGCGGGCACCCGGCCGGAGGTGAAGTCGCGGGAGTCGGCGACGTCGGTGATCCCGGCCGCCGACCAGTCGACGCGCGGGTCGCCGGGATCGGCGAAGACCACGACCTGCCGGCCGGTGGTGGGCGCGCCGAGGCGCCTCGCCGGACGGTCCGGCGGGCGGTTCGGCGGACGGATGCCCGGGCGCGGTCCGATCACGGTTCCCCCTGTCGACGCGGGGCCGGCACGCCGCCGTCCCCCGGAGCCGCAGTCTGGCGGGCGGCACCGACAGCCGCCCGGCGGCGGCGCCCGGCGGTGCCGTCCGAAAGCCGCCAGTCAGGGGCTCCCGCCGGTGCCATGCTCGACGCGTGCCCACCTCCCTCGACGCCGAGCGCTGCTACCGCGCGGTCGCCAGCCGGGACGCCCGCTTCGACGGCTGGTTCTTCACCGCCGTGCGCACCACCGGCATCTACTGCCGGCCCTCCTGCCCGGCCCGCACGCCCGCCGCGGGCAACGTCTCCTTCTTCGGCACCGCCGCCGGCGCCCAGGCCGCCGGGTTCCGCGCCTGCCGCCGCTGCCGCCCCGACGCCGTCCCCGGCTCACCGGAGTGGGACGTGCGCGCCGACGTCGTCGCCCGCGCCATGCGGCTGATCGCCGACGGCGAGGTCGAGCGGGCCGGCGTCCCCGGGCTCGCGGCGCGGCTGGGCTACTCCGAGCGCCAGGTGCACCGGCTGCTGGTCGGCGAGCTCGGCGTCGGCCCGCTCGCCGTCGCCCGGGCCCAGCGCGCGCAGACCGCCCGCGTGCTCATCGAGACCACCGACCTGCCGATGGCCGACGTCGCGTTCGCCGCCGGGTTCGCCAGCGTGCGCCAGTTCAACGACACCGTCCGCGAGGTGTTCGCCTGCACGCCCAGCGAGCTGCGCCGCCGCCGGTCGGGCGGCGAGGGCGGCACCCCGGGCTGGCTGACGCTGCGGCTGGCCGCCCGGGCGCCGTTCGACGCCGCCGAGGTGCTGCTCTTCCTCGGCCTGCACGCCGTCCCCGGGCTCGAGGAGTGGGACGGCACGACGTTCTCCCGCGTCCTTGACCTGCCCGGCGGGCCCGGCGTCGTCCGGCTGTCCCCCGCGCCCGACGGCGGGGCCGCGGTGACCGCCCGGCTGCTGCTCACCGACCTGCGTGACCTGCGTGCCGCCGTCCCCCGCTGCCGGAGACTGCTCGACCTCGACGCCGACCCGGCCGCCGTCGACGACGTCCTCGGCGCCGACCCCGCGCTCGCCCCGCTGGTCGCCGGCGCGCCCGGCCGCCGGGTGCCCGCCTCCCCCGACGCCCCCGAGACGGCGGTCCGGGCGGTGCTCGGCCAGCAGGTCTCGGTGGCCGGCGCCCGCACGCTCACCGCCCGGGTCGTCGCCCTGGCCGGCACGCCGCTCGCGGAGCCGGTCGGCACGCTCGCGCACGCCTTCCCGCGGCCGGAGGCGCTGGCCGCGGCGGACCTGTCCACGGTCGGGCTGACCGGCGCGCGCAGCCGCACGCTCACCGGCCTGGCCGGCGCGCTCGCCGAGGGGCGCGTGACCCTCGACCCCGGCTGCGACCGCGAGGCCGCTGTCCGCGACCTGCTGGCGCTGCCCGGCATCGGCCCCTGGACCGCCGCGCTCGTGGCGATGCGCGGCCTCGGCGACCCCGACGTCTGGCTGCCCGGCGACCTCGCGCTGCGCCGGTCGCTGGCCGCCCTCGGCAGCTCCGACGCCGACGCCGCGCGCCGCTGGCGGCCCTGGCGCTCCTACGCCGTCCTGCACCTCTGGGCGCTCGCCGCGCCGCACCTGTTCACCCGCCACCCGGCTCCCGCCCCCGCCGATCGGAGTGCGTCATGACCCCGTCCGCCCGCTTCGCCACCGTCGCGACCCCGCCGGGCCCGTTCACCGTCGTCGTCACCCCGGGCCCCGACGGCGGTGACGTCGTCCTGGCCGCCGGGTGGACCGACGACGTCAGCGACCTGCTGCCCGTCGTGCACCGCGCGCTGCGGCCCACCTGGGTCGAGCGGGTGGAGCACCTGCCCGTCCTCGACGTCGTGGAGGCGCACGCCGCCGGCGACGTCGGCGCGATCGACACCGTGCCCGTGCGGCAGCGGTCCGGGCCGTTCCTCGAGGACGCGTGGGAGGTGCTGCGCACGGTGCCCGCCGGGCAGCCCGACACCTACGCCGAGTTCGCCGCCCGCTGCGGCCGGCCCGCGGCGATCCGGGCGGCGGCCAACGCCTGCGCCCGCAACGCCGCCGCCCTGTTCGTCCCCTGCCACCGGGTGCTGGGCTCCGACGGCGGCCTCGGCGGCTTCCGCTGGGGGACGCCGGTCAAGCGCTGGCTGCTCGACCACGAGGCGGAGCACGCCCCCGTCCCCGCCTGAGGAGCCTGTGTAGCGCCATTGGCCGCACCTCCCCGGGGTTGTCGGTGGCGTCCTGCACCCTGCTGGGGTGGACGCCGCCTCGCTCCTGCTCGGCCTGCTCCTCGGCGTGCTGCTCGGGGCGGCCGTCGCCCTCGGCGTCGTGGCGGTGCTCTCCCGCCGCCGGCCGGCCGACGACGCGCTCGAGCCGGTGCACGAGTCGCTGGACCACCTGCACCGGCTGCTCGCCGGCATCGAGCGCGACCGCGCCACCGCGCACGGCGAGCTGCGCGAGCAGATGGGCACCGTCGGGCAGACCAGCGCGCTGCTGCGCCAGGAGACGGCGGCGCTGGTCACCGCGCTGCGCACCCCGCACGTGCGCGGCCGCTGGGGCGAGGTGCAGCTGCGCCGGGTGGTCGAGGTGGCGGGCCTGCTCGAGCACTGCGACTTCGTCGAGCAGCCGTCCTCCACCAACGACGAGGGCGCCGGCGTCCGCCCCGACCTCGTGGTCACCCTCGCCGACGGCCGGCAGGTCGTCGTCGACGCGAAGGTGCCCTTCACCGGCTACATCGAGGCGGTGCAGGCCACCGACCAGGCCGTCCGCGACCAGCGGGTGGCCGCGCACGCCCGGCAGCTGCGCACCCACGTCGACCAGCTGGCCGCCCGCCGATACCCCACCGCCTTCCGCCCGGCGGCGCCGTTCACCGTGCTGTTCGTCCCCTCCGACGGCTTCCTCACCACCGCGCTGGAGGCCGAGCCCGCGCTGCTCGAGCACGGCTTCGCCCGCGACGTCGTCATCGCCACCCCGAGCACGCTGCTGGCGCTGCTGCGCACCGTCGCGCACTCCTGGCGGCAGGAGCGCCTCGCCCGCGACGCCGACCAGGTCATCGAGGTCGGCCGCCGGCTGCACGCCCGGCTCACCACGCTCTCGGGCCACCTGACCCGGCTCGGCTCGGCGCTGGGTACCGCCCTCACCCGCTACAACGAGACCGTCGGCTCCTACGAGCGCTCCGTGCTCGCCGCCGCCCGCCGCTTCGACGACCTCGGTGTCGGCGAGAGCGCGGTGCCGACCCCGCCGGAGGTGGAGGCCGTGGTCCGGCAGCTGCGCCCGGCCCCCGACGACGAGCTGCCGGTCGACGACGAGCCGGTCGCCGACGCCGTGCCGATCACCGACGCCGTGCCGATCACCGACGCGCTCCCCCGCCCCGATGAGGTGCCGCTGCGCCGGCTGCCCGGGATCGGCCGCCCGTCCGGCGCCGGATGACGCCCCCGGGTCGCCCGGCCACGCCGGTCGCGCTGGACCCCTCCGTCACATCCACCCCGCGCCTCACCGAGAGTTGCCAAATCGATCCGGCGACGTGTCGCGCGTCGACGACGCGATCTGCCCCGGCGAGCGGCCTCCCGTCGCTACGGTGAGCACCGACATCGGCCCACCCGGGGCCGGTCCGGACGGGGAGGTACGCCATGGCCTCGGCGAGTGCAGCCGACACCTGGCGGGACAGCGGGAGCCGCGGGGAGCGTCCCTCCGCCGGCCCGCAGGCCGCGCGCCCGGACCCGTCGCGGCACGACGCGACGCCCGCCCGCGCCTCGCGGATGTCGCTGCCGCCGGTGCCGCCGCCCCCGCCGCGCCGCTCCGGCGGCCCGGCTCCCGACCGGCGCTCCGCGGGCCCGGCCCCCGACCGCCGCGCGGGCACGCCCGGTCCCGCCGCGGGCCCGGCCCCCGGCTGGGGCTCCGGCCGCCCGGTGGCCGACTCGCGCCCGCCCGCGGCCCGTCCGCAGCAGCGCACCCCCTACCCCGGCGTGCACCCGCTGGCCGACCGGGACACCCCGGAGCCGCCGCGCCGCGGCCGCGCCGCCGAGCGCCCGCAGCAGCGCGAGACCCCGCGCGGCTCCTCGCGGACCGCGCCGGCGCCCGCTCCCGGCCTGCGCGGCAGCCTCGCCGTCCTCGGGATCTTCGTCATCACCCTCGCCGGCGGCGCCGTCGACTCGTTCCTCGACGTCGGCCTCGGCACGCTCACGCTGATCACCCTGGTCGCGGCGTCCGCCGTCGCCACGCTGCTGGTCCGCAAGCGCGACCTGCTCACCGTCGTCGTCGCCCCGCCGCTGGTCTTCGTCGCGGTGGCCGCGGTCAACGTCGGCCTCGCGCCGTCGGCCGACTTCACCGTGCCCACCATCGCCACGGTCCTCATCCGCGGCTTCCCCACGATGGCCGTCGCCACCGGCGTCGCGGTCGTGCTCGGCATCATCCGCTGGGCCGCCCGCCGCTGACGGACCCGGAACGCGCAGAAGGGCCCCTCCCGGTCGGGAGGGGCCCTTCTGCGTTCGCGGAGGTCAGCGGGCGGGGCGGGCGGACTCGCCGCGCTCGGGCCGCAGCTCGCGGGGCAGGGCGAACACCAGCCGCTCCTCGGCGGCCTTGACCGACGACACGTCGGGGTAGCCGCGCTCGGCGAGCCAGTCGAGGACCTCGCTGACGAGCACCTCGGGCACCGAGGCGCCGCTGGTCACGCCGACGGTGGAGACGCCCTCGAGCCAGGCGGGGTCGATCTCGGAGGCGTAGTCGACCAGGTGCGCCGCGCGGGCGCCGGCCTCCAGCGCCACCTCCACCAGCCGCACCGAGTTCGACGAGTTCGTGGAGCCGACGACGACCACCAGGTCGCAGTCGGGCGCCATCTGCTTGACCGCCTGCTGCCGGTTCTGCGTGGCGTAGCAGATGTCGTCGCTGGGCGGGGACTGCAGCCCGGGGAACCGGGTCCTCAGCTGGTCGACCGTCGCCAGGGTCTCGTCCACCGAGAGCGTCGTCTGCGACAGCCACACCACCCGCTCGGGGTCGCGGACCTGGACGTTCGCGACGTCCTCGGGCCCGTCGACGAGCTGGATGTGCGACGGCGCCTCACCGGAGGTGCCCTCGACCTCCTCGTGCCCGCGGTGGCCGATCAGCAGGATGTCGTAGTCGTCGCGGGCGAACCGCTTGGCCTCCTGGTGCACCTTCGTCACCAGCGGGCAGGTCGCGTCGATCGTGCGCAGCTGCCGGGCCGCGGCCTCCTCGTGCACCGCCGGCGAGACGCCGTGGGCGCTGAACACGACGACCGAGCCCTCGGGCACCTCGTCGGTCTCGTCGACGAAGACCGCGCCGCGCCGCTCGAGGGTGGCCACCACGTGCTTGTTGTGGACGATCTGCTTGCGCACGTACACGGGCGCGCCGTGCAGCTCCAGCGCCCGCTCGACGGCCACCACCGCCCGGTCGACGCCGGCGCAGTAGCCCCGGGGATCGGCCAGCAGGACCCGTCCGCGCTGATCAGCCATGTCCCCACTGTAGGTCGCGCGCGACCCCCGGCCCGGTCGCCGAGGGGAGTCGTGACACGACGCACCCCGCCCGACCGGGTGGCCGCGGTCCGGGCCGTGCTGCCGACCCCGACGGGCTACGGCAGGCTGGGCGCATGTCCCGTGAGATCCCCGAGCCGGTCCGCGCCGCCGCCGGACTGGCCGCCACCGTCCTCGACGAGGCCCGCCGCCTCCCCGAGACGCTGCCCGGTCTGCCCGTGCGCCTGGTCGGCCTCGCACTGCAGACGGCGATGAAGCTGCAGCAGCAGTGGTCGGGGCTGGTGGCCCGCGGCGACGAGCTGCTCACCGGGCTGCGCGGTGACCGCGAGCCGGGCATGGCCACCTTCGACGAGGACGAGGAGCAGCCCGGCGAGGCCCTGGTCGCCCAGCCGATCGACGTCCTGCGCACCTCCGCCTTCGACCGCGCGCCCGACGTCGACACCACGGGCATCTCCGACGCCGAGGTCGCCGAGCTCCCCGAGGACCCGGCCGCCGACGCGGTCGTGGCCGCCGTCGAGGACACCGCCGCGGTGCTCGACGAGGGCGAGGCGCTGACCGAGGTCGACGTCATGGAGATCGACGTCGACACCGACGCGGCCGGCCTGGTCGACGACGAGGTCGCGGGCCTCCCCCAGGACCCGTCGCCGGCCGCCGTCGTGGCCGCCGTCGAGGACGTCACCGACCAGGTGCTGGGCACCGAGGAGGCCGGGGCCGCGCTCGACGCCGCCGACACGGCGCTCACCGCCGAGGACGCGCTGGAGAGCGCGCTGCTCGAGGCCGAGGGCAGCGACGCCCCCGCGGCGCCGGCCGTCGCCGACGACGCGCCCGCGGCCAGCGACCCCGGCGGCTCCCCCGTCGGTGAGCTCGCCGGCGCGCCCGACGTGGGCAGCGACGACGCCGCCACCCCGGACGCCGCCGACTCCGGCACGCCCGACACCGGGATCGGGACCGCCGACGACGCCGCCGGCACGGCCGCCTCCCCCGACGCCGGCGTGCTCGGCGAGGACGCGGAGGCCGACGCCGCCGCGACCGAGGACGCCGCGACCGAGGTCGACGTCATCACCCCCGACGGCCAGGTGACCACCGTCGAGGGCACCGTCACCGACGAGGGCGTCGTCGCCCCCGAGGACGGCGGGCAGCAGGCCGCCGACGACCAGGGCACCGCGACCGGGGGCTCGAGCGACGTCGTCACGGACGAGCACGTCCGGGTCGACGAGGAGATGGGCACCGAGACGGGCCCCGGCGAGGACTCCGGCGCCGCCACCGACACCGTCGAGCCCGAGCCGGTGACCGACACGGCGACCGACACGGCGACCGACGAGGGCGGCACCCCCGTGGCCGCCGCGACCGGCGTGCGCACCGACGTCGGCGAGGCCGACACCGCCGAGGAGGACGCCGCGATCGCCGAGGGCGCCGCCGTCGACGCCGTCGGCGGGCAGTCCGACGCCCCCACCGACGACCCGGAGGGCGGCAGCGAGCTGTCGGGCTCCCAGGCCGCCGGGGCCGCGCCGGTCGACGGCTACGACTCCTTCACCGTCGCCCAGCTGCGCGGCCGGCTGCGCGGCTACCAGCTGGCCACGGTCGGCGACCTGCTCGCCTACGAGGAGGCCACCCGCAACCGGGCGCCGTTCGTCACCATGCTGCGCAACCGGCTGGAGAAGCTCGAGCAGCAGGCCGCCGACGCGAGCCCGCTGCAGCCCCGCGGCTAGCGCCGACCGATCCCCTCCCGGCGGCCCGGGACCCCTCGAGGGTCCCGGGCCGCCGTGTCGGTGGGGCCTGGCAGGCTCGACCCCCGTGACCGCTCCGTCGACCCCCGAGGCCCCGTGGCCCGTCCGCACGGTGGCCCGCAAGGTCGCCGAGTGGATCGGCCGGCTCGGCGAGGTGTGGGTCGAGGGGCAGGTCGCCCAGCTCTCCCGCCGCGGCGCGGCCACCGTCTTCCTCACCCTGCGCGACCCGGCGGCCGACCTCTCGGTCCCGGTCACCTGCGCCCGCGACGTCGCCGACCGGCCGGGCCTCGAGCTCACCGAGGGCGCGCGCGTGGTCGTGCGCGCCCGGCCGGACTACTACATCGCCCGCGGCTCCTTCTCCCTGCGCGCCACCGAGATCCGCGCCGTCGGCCTCGGCGAGCTGCTCGCCCGGATCGAGCGGATCCGCCGGCTGCTGGCCGCCGAGGGCCTCTTCGACGCCGCCCGCAAGCGCCCGCTGCCGTTCGCGCCGGCCGTCGTCGGCCTGGTCACCGGCAAGGACTCCGCCGCCGAGCGGGACGTGCTCGTCACCGCGCGACGCCGCTGGCCGGCCGTGCGGTTCGCCGTCCACCACAGCCTGGTGCAGGGCGTGAACGCCGCCGGCTCGGTGATCGAGGGCCTGCAGCGCCTCGACCGCGACCCGGAGGTCGAGGTCATCGTCGTCGCCCGCGGCGGCGGCTCGGTGGAGGACCTGCTGCCGTTCTCCGACGAGGGGCTGGTGCGCGCCATCGCCGCCTGCCGCACCCCGGTGGTCACCGCCGTCGGGCACGAGACCGACACCACGCTGGTCGACCACGTCGCCGACGTCCGCGCCGCCACCCCCACCGACGCCGCGCACCGCGTCGTGCCCGAGATCGGCGAGCAGCGGCGGCTGGTCGACGGGCTGCGCGCCCGCGCCCGGCACCTCGTGTCGGTGCGCATCGAGCAGCAGGAGCGGTGGCTGGAGAACGTCCGCAGCCGGCCGGTGCTCGCCGACCCGCAGCGGCTGCTGCACGGCCGGGCCGACGACGTCGCCGCGCTGCGCGACCGCGCCCGGCGCACGCTCACCCACCGCGTCGAGACCGCCGAGCGCGACCTCGAGCACGCCCGGGCGCGGGTCGCCGCCCTCTCGCCGCAGGCCACGCTGCAGCGCGGCTACGCGCTGGTGCAGCGCGGCGACGGGGCGCTGGTCCGCGACCCCGGCGAGGTGACCGACGGCGAGGCCCTGTCGGTGCGGGTCGCGGGCGGCCGGCTGCCCGTGCGGGTCGACAGGGAGGATGGGCAGCCGTGAGCGCACCCGAGCAGCCGACCCAGAGCTACGAGCAGGCCCGCGAGGAGCTGGCCGACGTGGTGCGCCGGCTGGAGGCCGGCGGCCTCACGCTCGAGGAGTCCCTGGCGCTGTGGGAGCGCGGCGAGCAGCTGGCCGAGATGTGCCGGCACTGGCTCGACCGCGCCCGCGAGCGGCTGGCCGCGGCGACCCCGGGCGAGCAGCAGGAGGGCTGAGCGGGCGGCTCAGCGCACCGCCACGGGGGCGATCGAGCCGGCCACGGTCTCGAGCTCGTCGTCGCCGGCCGAGCCGGTGACCATCGTGGTCACCTCGCCCTCCTCGAGGGTGAGCACCGTCTCGCCGCGCCCGCTGGTCAGCCGCGTCCAGGTGCGCCCGCCGACGTCGACGGTGCCGTCCTCGGTGGCGTCGTCGAGGACGGCGGTCAGCTCCTCGGCGCGAGGGTCGTCGGTGGTGACGAAGCCGGCGTACTCGTCCGACGGCGTCAGGTAGCCGATCTCCAGGGTCACCGGTGCGCCCTCGGCGGCCTCGCCGGCGTCGGTGCGGGCGCTGGTGGGCCGGTAGCCGTCGGGCAGTCCCGTGGGCGCCGCCAGCTCGTAGCCCGCCCGGGACGCCGCGAACTGCACGGAGCTGGCCGGGTCGACCGTCCGCACCGGGTCGGTGCCGCTCTGCCGGAAGGCGATCCAGCCCACGACCAGCAGGCAGATGAGCACCAGCGGGGCCAGCGACCGGATCATGTTGGCCGCGCTCATCCGGTTGGCCCGCTCGACCGCGGTCGGCGCGGGGGGCGGCTGCTCCTCGACGGGCTGCTCCTCGGGGGCCTGCTGGCCCGACGGGCCGGAACTGGTCATGCCCCTAGGATCGCAGCACCGATCCAGAACCCCGCCGCCCCGCATCGGGCGGCGCCTCGCGCCCGACCGGCAACGGTGCCGGTCGTTGGAGGTCCCCGTGACACTGCCCGTACCCGACGGCCCCGTGCCCCAGACCCCGCGCGTGAGCACCTTCCGCACCGACCGCCCGGCCCCCGACCGCAACCTGGCCCTCGAGCTGGTGCGCGTCACCGAGGCCGCCGCCATGGCCGCCGGCCGCTGGGTGGGCCGCGGCGACAAGAACGGCGGCGACGGGGCCGCGGTCGACGCCATGCGGGCGCTGATCGGCACGGTGAGCATGCGCGGCGTGGTCGTCATCGGCGAGGGCGAGAAGGACGAGGCGCCCATGCTCTACAACGGCGAGCAGGTGGGCGACGGCTACGGCCCCGAGTGCGACGTCGCCGTCGACCCGATCGACGGCACCACCCTGATGGCCAAGGGCATGCCCAACGCCATCGCCGTCATGGCCGTCGCCGACCGCGGCGCCATGTACGACCCCTCGGCCGTCTTCTACATGGAGAAGATCGCCGTCGGCCCGGCCGCGGCCGACGCCGTCGACATCACCGCGCCGGTCGCGGAGAACATCCGCCGGGTCGCGAAGGCCAAGCACAGCTCGGTCGCCGACGTCACCGTCTGCATCCTCGACCGGCCGCGGCACGAGCAGCTCGTGCACGAGGTCCGCGAGGCCGGCGCCCGCATCAAGTTCATCTCCGACGGCGACGTCGCCGGCGCGATCGCCGCCGCCCGCGAGGGCACCGGCGTCGACATCCTCATGGGCATCGGCGGCACGCCGGAGGGCATCATCGCCGCCTGCGCGCTCAAGTGCATGGGCGGTGCGCTGCAGGGCCGGCTGTGGCCCAAGGACGACGAGGAGCGGCAGAAGGCGATCGACGCCGGCCACGACCTCGACCGGGTGCTGCAGATCGACGACCTCGTGCGCGGCGACGTCTTCTTCGTGGCCACCGGGATCACCGACGGCGAGCTGCTGCGCGGCGTGCAGTACCGGGCCGGCGGCTGCACCACCCAGTCGCTGGTGATGCGTTCGCGCTCGGGCACGATCCGCTCGATCGACAGCCTGCACTCGCTGGAGAAGCTGCGGGCCTACTCGGCCGTCGCCTTCGACCCGCACCACGACTGACCCGGACGCACCGCACACGAGGACGGCCCCGGGGCGATCGCCCCGGGGCCGTCCTCGTGTGCGTGGACCTCAGTCGAGCCGCAGCTCGCAGGTGCCCGCCTGGTACTCGACCCGGCCGGCGCAGGTGCCGCCGTACTGCTCCCAGTCCGAGCCGACCGGGGTGTCGAGCCACAGGTCGTCGCAGGCGGCGAGGTCACCGGCGAAGCAGGCGTCGGCCTGCTGCTGCCAGTCGCCCTCCTCGTCGACACCCAGGCCGGTGGGCGGCACCGGGGCCGCCGTGGCGCCGCCGCTGCCCGCGCCGAAGCGGTCCTCGCAGGTGCCGCCGCCCTCGTAGGCGTCGCGGCCGCCGCAGGTGCCGCCGTACTGCTCCCACTGCGAGCCGACGGGGGTGTCCAGCCACAGGTCGTCGCAGACGGCCAGGTCACCGGCGAAGCAGGCGTCGGCCTGCTGCTGGAAGTCGCCCTCGGTGTCCTCGCCGAGGCCCACCGGCGGCTGCCCCGCCGGGAGGCCACCGCCACCGCCACCGCCGGGGGTGGTCGGGGAGCTGGAGGACGAGGACGAGGAGGACGACGACGAGCTCGAGGAGGAGCTGGAGCTCGACGAGGACGTCGTCGTCGAGGCGCTGGTGGTGGTCGTCGGGTCGGCGACCGTGGAGCCCTCGTCGTCGCGCAGCAGGAAGAACAGCAGCACACCGAGGCCCGCGATGAGCACCACGCCGACGACGGTCAGGATGACGGCGAGGTTCTTCTTCGGCTGCTGCGGCGGCTGGCCGTAGGCGCCCTGCTGCCCGTACTGCTGGCCGTACTGGGCGTTCGGGTCGTACCCCTGCTGCCCGTACTGCCCGTACTGGGCGTTGGGGTCGTAGCCCTGCTGCCCGTACTGCCCGTACTGGGCGTTGGGGTCGTACCCCTGCTGCCCGTACTGCCCGTACTGGGCGTTCGGGTCGTAGCCCTGCTGCCCGTACTGCTGGCCGTACTGCTGCTGCCCGTAGGCGTTCGGGTCGGGCTGGCCGAAGGGCGTCGTCCGCTCGCGCGGGTCACCCGGCTGGCCGTACTGGCCGGCCTGGAACTGGGAGGTCGGCGGGGCCGGCTGACCGAACTGCGCGGTCGGGTCGTCGGACTGCCCCCAGCCCTGCTGCCCGGGCTGCTGGCCCGAGGGGTCGTTGCCGCCCTGCGGCGGCGTCGGCGGCTGGGACATCTGCGGACTCCTCGGTTCTGGTCGCTGGCGGGGCCAGGCTAGGTCGGCCGATCGGGACGACCAAGCACCGTCCGGTCACGGGACGGCGGCGTCGGACGTCACCCGCCCCACGGCTCCCGTCCGCCGCGGGGCCCCCTCCGGGAGCGTCCCGCCCGCACCCCCACGATGCCCCGACGTGCTGGAACGGACTGGTGCGCGACTTGCACGGCGCCCCGAGCCGGCCCCCTCCGGGACACCGCCCGAGCGGTGATGGGGCGGGGTCCTGCCTCAGTCCAGCTCGGTGCAGAACGGCACGGTCCAGGCCTTCACCCGGCCGCCGCAGGTGCTGCCGTACTCCTCGTAGTCCGACAGCGGCGCCGACTCCATGTAGAGGTCGTCGCAGGACTGCAGGTCGCCGTCGAAGCACTCCTGCGCGTAGGCGTCGAGCACCGGGTCGGGGCCGAGCTCGCCGGGCGGCACCGGCTCCGACTGCTCGACCGGCCCGAGGCCGCCCGCGGCGTAGGGGTCGGCGTACCAGCCGGCGTCCTCGGTGGTGCTGCCTCCGAACATCGCCTCGCCGATCGCCTCGCCGGCGGCGGTGCCGGCGTCGTCGGCAGCCCCGCGCAGCAGCAGCGCGCCGACGACGGCGGCCAGCACCATGCCGATGACCAGTCCCGCCACGACGACGGCGATGCCGCCGGGCCCCAGCGGGCGGCCGGCCGGCACGGCCGGGGCCGCGGGCGCGGCCGGGGCGGGCCGGCCGGCGCCCGGCTCCCAGGTGCCCCACGGCGTCCAGCCGCCCGTGGGAGCGGTGCCGTACGCGGGGTCGTGCGGAGGTGTCACGGGAGCTCCTCGGGCGGGGTGGTCCGGCGGACGCTAGCCACCGCGGGGGCCGCCGTCCCGCATCCCGACCGGAGCCTCCCCACATGGAGCGGGACCGGGCCTCTCTAGGGTCACGCCTGCAGCACCGAACCCACCGACACCACACGGGAGCCAGCGTGGCCACCGAGCAGGAATTCCGCGTCGAGCACGACTCCATGGGGGAGGTCCGCGTCCCCGCCTGGGCCAAGTGGCGGGCCCAGACCCAGCGCGCCGTCGAGAACTTCCCGATCTCCGGCACCCCCATCGAGCGCGAGCTCATCGCCGCCCTGGCCGCCATCAAGGGCGCCGCGGCGCGCGTGAACGCCGACCTCGGCGTGCTCGACCGCGGCGTCGCGGACGCCATCGCCGCCGCGGCCGCCGAGGTCGCCTCCGGCACGTGGGACGAGCACTTCCCCATCGACGTCTTCCAGACCGGCTCGGGGACGTCGAGCAACATGAACACCAACGAGGTCCTGGCCACCCTGGCCACCGAGGCCTCGGGCACGCCGGTGCACCCGAACGACCACGTCAACGCCTCGCAGTCGTCCAACGACGTCTTCCCCTCGGCCATCCACGTGGCGGCCACGCGCGCGATCGTGCGCGACCTGGTGCCGGCGCTGCAGCACCTGGAGGCCTCGCTGTCGCGCAAGGCCGAGGAGTTCCGCGAGGTCGTCAAGAGCGGCCGCACCCACCTCATGGACGCCACCCCGGTCACCCTCGGCCAGGAGTTCGGCGGGTACGCCGCGGCGATCCGCTACGGCGTCGAGCGGCTGCACGCCTCACTCCCCCGCATCGGTGAGCTGCCGCTGGGCGGCACCGCCGTCGGCACCGGCATCAACACCCCGCCCGGCTTCGCCGCCGCCATCATCGAGCGGCTCGCCGGCGAGCTCGACCTGCCGCTCAGCGAGGCCCGCGACCACTTCGAGGCGCAGAGCTCCCGCGACGGCCTGGTGGAGGCCTCCGGCCAGCTCAAGACGATCGCCGTCGGCCTGGTGAAGATCGCCAACGACCTGCGGTGGATGGGCTCGGGCCCGCGCACCGGCCTCGGCGAGATCCAGCTCCCCGACCTGCAGCCGGGCAGCTCGATCATGCCGGGCAAGGTGAACCCGGTGATCCCCGAGGCGGTCATCCAGGTGGCCGCCCAGGTCATCGGCAACGACGCCGCCGTCACCTACGCCGGCACCACCGGCGTCTTCGAGCTCAACGTGACCCTGCCGCTCATGGCGCGCAACGTGCTCGAGTCGATCCGGCTGCTGGCCAACGTCAGCCGGATCCTGGCCGACCGCTGCGTCGACGGCATCGTCGCCAACGTCGAGCAGTGCCGCACCTACGCGGAGTCCTCGCCGTCGATCGTCACGCCGCTGAACAAGTACATCGGCTACGAGGAGGCCGCGAAGGTCGCCAAGCAGTCGCTGGCCGAGCAGAAGACGATCCGCCAGGTGGTGCTCGAGCGCGGCTACGTGGAGCAGGGCAAGCTCACCGAGGCCCAGCTCGACGAGGCCCTCGACGTCCTCTCGATGACCCACCCGTGACCCGTCCCTGACCGCCCCGGCGGGGTGGGCGGGAGCCCGCTCCACCCCGCCGGGGGACGGTCGCTGTCGTCGGAGCGGCCGGACGGCGATAGCGTCGGGCCACCATGACCGAGACAGCCAGCACCCCCGAGGTATCCCTCCGGCACCCGGGGGGTGAGCTCCCGCTGCGCACGGTCCCGGCCACGGAGGGCGCCTCCGGGCTCGACGTCTCCAAGCTGATGGCGACGACCGGACAGGTCGCGCTCGACGTCGGCTTCGTGAACACCGCCTCGTGCACGTCGGCGATCACCTACATCGACGGCGACGCGGGCATCCTGCGCTACCGGGGCTACCCGATCGACCAGCTCGCCGGGAAGGCCAGCTTCCTCGAGGTCACCTACCTGCTGATCCACGGCGAGCTGCCCACCGCCGACCAGCTGGCGGCCTTCGACGAGAACCTGCGCCGGCACACCCTCCTGCACGAGGACCTCAAGCAGTTCTTCCGCGGCTTCCCGCGCGACGCGCACCCGATGCCGGTGCTGTCCTCGGCGGTCAGCGCCCTGTCGACCTTCTACCAGGACTCGCTGGACCCCTTCGACCCGCGGCACGTGGAGATCTCCACCGTCCGGCTGCTGGCCAAGCTGCCCACCATCGCGGCCTACGCGTACAAGAAGTCGGTCGGGCAGCCGTTCCTCTACCCCGACAACTCCCTCGGCCTGGTCGAGAACTTCCTGCGGATGACCTTCGGCTTCCCCGCCGAGCCCTACGAGGTCGACCCCGATCTGGCCGCCGCCCTCGACATGCTGTTCGTGCTGCACGCCGACCACGAGCAGAACTGCTCGACGTCGACCGTGCGCCTGGTCGGCTCCTCGCACGCCAACCTGTTCGCCTCGGTCTCGGCCGGCATCAACGCGCTGTTCGGCCCGCTGCACGGCGGGGCCAACCAGTCGGTGCTGGAGATGCTGGAGGCCATCCAGCGCGACGGCGGCGACATCGGCCGGTTCGTGGCGCGGGTGAAGGACAAGGAGCCCGGCGTCAAGCTCATGGGCTTCGGCCACCGGGTCTACAAGAACTACGACCCGCGCGCGGCGATCGTGAAGCAGACCGCCGACACCGTCCTGGACAAGCTGGGCGGCGACAACCAGCTGCTGGACCTGGCGCGCCAGCTCGAGGAGATCGCGCTGTCCGACGACTACTTCGTGCAGCGCAAGCTCTACCCGAACGTCGACTTCTACACCGGCCTGATCTACCGGGCGATGGGCTTCCCGACGCGGATGTTCACCGTGCTGTTCGCCCTCGGCCGGCTGCCCGGCTGGATCGCCCAGTGGCGGGAGATGATCGAGGACCCGACGACGAAGATCGGCCGGCCGCGCCAGGTGTACACCGGCGAGACCGAGCGCGCCTTCGTCCCGATCGGTGAGCGCTGACGGGGCGGGCGCCATGGGCAGCGATCCGGCCGAGGACGTCCTGGTCCTGCCACCCATCCCCCTGGCCACCGGCCGGGTGCTGCGCGAGGACGACCGGACGCTGGAGGTGACCGCCGTCGAGGTGGTCGTCTCCACCGCCGACGGCGCCGAGCACCGCATCGCGCTGGTCCCCCGGCACGGCGCCTGGTGGGCCCCCGACCGCTGACCCAACCGGCCGGTCCCCCGACCGGGCGGAACCCCTCCCCCCATGGGGTGAGACCCGCTCCCCCGTCCCTCCTCCGGGTCCCCCGGACGGTCGATCTGACGGCGAGCGCTCCGATCCGGAGCGCGGCCAGCCAGCCGAGACCGCCCGGGGGACCAGACCGTGCCCGCTCCACGCACGACCGCCTCCCCGCGCACCTCCGCTCCCCGCCGCGAGCTCACCCCCCGCGAGGCCGAGGCGCTGCGCGCCCTGCTCGCCGCCCGCGCCGCCGGCACCCCGGGCACGGCCGGAACCGCCCGCCCCGCGACCGCCCGGCCCGCGACGGCCCGGCCCGCCGCGAGGAAGAAGGCGTCCGCGGAGAAGCGGGGCCGGCGCACCCCCGCCCGCCGTCCCGCGTCCGCTCCCCGCGAGCGGGGTCCGTGGCGCACCCGGCTGCTCGTCGTCGGCCTGGCCACGCTGCTCGTGCCCGCCGTCAGCGTGCTGCTCGCCCCCGCCACCTCCGCGCCCGGCTCGGCCACCGTCGCCACCGACCCCGCGGGCCTGGCCCTGGCCGCCCGCAGCACCCTGCTGCAGGACGCCGACGCCTACCGCCGGCTGCAGGCCGAGATCGACGGCCGCCGCGCCGAGCTGGCCACCGCCGTCGCCGCCGAGGAGGCCGCCCGCGCCGCCGTCGCCGCCGAGCAGGCGACCGTCGGCGACGTCGCGGCCGACCTGTACCGCGCGAGCGCCACCGGCCGGATGCCGGTGCTCGGCCTCGAGGCCACCACCCCCGGCACGACGTCGGGCGTGCTGCAGCTGCAGGCGCTGGCCGACCGGGCCGCCGTCGAGCGCGAGGCCGTCGTCGTCCGGGCGCAGCGCGCCGAGGCGGCCGCGGAGGCCGCGGCCGGCCGGGTCGCCGAGGCGCGCGCCGCCGTCGACGCCGCCACCGCGCAGGCCCGCACGCTGCTGGCCGGTGTCCGGGAGACCGCCGACGACCTCGGCCTCGACGTCGCCGCGCAGCTCGCGGCGCTGGACACCGTGCCCTCGGCCGGCGCGCAGCAGGAGCGCAACACCGCCGCGCTGCAGCGCTGGCAGGGCTCCCTCGCCGAGCTGGCATCGGCCGGGATCGAGCCGCCGTCGGCCGCCGAGCTCGCCGACCCGGCGACGCTGCCCGCCGGCTTCTCCCCCGCCCTCGACGCGGCCGGCCAGGCCGTGCCGGGCGTGGCCTGGGCCGTGGTGGGCAACCGCCCGGTGACCGTGCTCCCCGCCGAGACCGTGGCCGCCGTCAGCAGCGCGCTGGCGCAGGCCGGCCGGCCCTACGCCGCCGGTGCCGCCGGCCCGGACGCCTTCGACTGCGGCGGGCTCACCGCGGCGTCGTGGCTGCTGGCCGGGTACGACCTGCCGGCCACCGCCGCCGGGCAGTGGGCCGCCGCGACCGTGGTCCCCGCCTCGCAGATGCAGGTCGGCGACCTGGTGGTCTCCGACGGCGGTCAGGACGTCGCCCTCTACCTCGGTGCCGGCGAGGTGCTGGGCGCCTCGGCCGCCACCTACCGGGTGGGCGTCCGCCCGCTGCCCGAGGACGCCCGCGCCGTGCGGGTCACCCTGCCCGCCCCGGACCGGCCGAACGCGCCGCTGCCGGCGACGGCGTCGGGCCGCGGCGCCTGCGGTGCTCCGCCGGCGCCGGCCGGGCCGGTCAGCCCCGCGTGGGGCGGCTGGACCAACGGCCGGATCCCCGCCGAGGCGCTGTGCTCGATCGCCCGGGGCCACGCGCTGCGCTGCGACGCGGCGGCCGGGTACGCCGTGCTGGCGTCGGCCTTCGAGGCGGAGTTCGGCACCCCGCTGTGCATCACCGACTCCTACCGGTCGATGGCCGCCCAGCAGGACGCGTTCCGCCGCAAGCCGGCCCTGGCCGCGGTGCCGGGCACGTCGAACCACGGCTGGGCGCTGGCGGTGGACCTGTGCGGCGGCGTGAACGTCGCGGGCACCGCGCAGTGGACCTGGATGACGCAGAACGCGGGGCGGTTCGGCTTCGTCAACCCCGACTGGGCCCGGCCCGGCGGCGAGAAGCCCGAGCCGTGGCACTGGGAGTTCGGCGACCTGCTCGACTGACGGGATCAGGCATCAGAGCCAGCGGAGGGCGGCGAGGCCCGACCAGGGCAGGCGCACGCAGGCCTCCCCGGTGAGCCCGGCGAGCCGGTCGGCCACGCCCTCGGCGGCGCAGGCCACCGGCCGCATCGGCGTCACGACCACCTGGGGCTCGCGCAGCCGCAGCCCCGCGTCGGCGATCCGGCCGAGCAGCCGCTCGGGGGCGGCCAGCGCGGCGGTGGCCAGCATCGGCGCCCCGGGGTGCGACCACAGCGCCACCGGGCCCTCCACGCGCAGCACTCCCCCGGCGTCGGCCGCGCGGGCCGTCGCGTCGGTGCGGGTGCGGGTGACGACGGCGGCGTCGGCGCGGTCCGACGGCGTCCAGGTCACGGTGCGCTCGCCGCGGCGGACGACGACCCGCCAACCCACGGCCGAGTGTCCGTCGTCGGTCCAGTCCAGGACGGCGACGCCGGCGCGCGCGGCGGACGCATCGGTCACCGGGCGTCCGGCGACCACGCCGGTCAGCGCCTCCGCCACGCCGTCGGGGGTCGGGGCGACGCCGGCGTCGGTCATGTCCTCGGCGAGGTCGCGCAGCGACAGCCGGGTGCGGCGCTCGTCCTCGGCGAGGACCAGCACCGGGCCGCGCGCCGGGTCGGTCAGCACGGCGGCGCGCAGGCCGCCGGTGGCGAGGCCGGGCAGCACCGCGGCCGCGGCGGCCCGGACGTCGTCGACGGCGACCGGGCCCGGCCGCAGCCGGGCGAGCAGCCCGGCGGAGACGCGCGCGGGGCGCTCCGGCCTCACGCGCGGCGCCCGGCGAGGGCGGTGCGCAGCGGCGCGGGCAGCGTCCCGAGGGCCAGCACGCTGTCGAGCTCGGCGGCCGACAGCCGCACGGGAAGGACGTCGTCGGCCCAGCCGGTCACCCGGCGGACGCGGGCGGCGGGCGCGGGCCAGACGGCGTCGCGCGCGGCGGCCACGTGCAGCTCGGTGAGCACGTCGGCGAGGTGCACCGCGGCGACCGGGTGCAGGACGCCGGCGCCCAGCTCGGCGCGGACGACGTCGGCCAGCTCCTCGCGGTCGGCGGCCGACAGCCAGTGCGGGAGCAGCACGACGGCCGGGTCGCCCGCAGGCAGCACGCTCACCGCACACCCCTCCCCGTCGGTGTCCGCGGGTCCGCCCGGCCGGCTCGTGCGGCGCGTCGGCGGGGCCCCGTGGTCTTGCGTCTCCTACATCGGCAGGCCGGCGCCCGGATGGACCGGACTCCTCGGTGCCGTTTACCCGTGCGTCACTCGGAGAGCTCGGTGAGCCGGTCCTTGAGGGCGCGCTCGACGCGGTCGGCGTGCACGTTCATGTTGCGGACCGAGGTGCCGAGGTCGGCCGAGACCTGGGTCTTGGTCTGCCCACCCCAGGTCGTGAGGTACCAGGTGGCCCAGCCGAGCACGTTCGGCTGCGCGGCGCGCTGGCCGCGGGCGGCGGTCGGGTCAGGGGCGCAGGCGGCGGTCAGCGCGTGCGAGAGCAGCGTCTGCTCGGCCTCGTCCATGATCTGGTCGGGCGCCTCGTCGCTGTCGGGCACCAGCACCTCGGTGGCGCCGTCGGGGCCGCCGTCGAGCGACTGCAGGTTGCGCAGGCCGTTGAGGGTGGCGACGGTCTGCGAGTTGCGGCGCAGCGTCGCGACGCTCTGCCCCATGTACTGGGCGAGCTCGCGCTCGCTGGGCCGGCGCTGGTGCTCGGCCTGGAAGGCGGCGAGCGCCTTCTGCTGCCGGTTCTCGGTGTCGGCGGCGGTGCGGCCGTGGGCGCTGCGGCCGAGGTCGTGCACCCACTTGGACAGCTGGGTGGCGAGGAAGGCCCCGAACGGGACGCCCTTGGTCTCGTCGTACTGGCCGACGGCCTTGAGGACCCACTCGGCGACCTGCTGGTAGAGGTCGTCGGGGTCGGGGACGTGCATGCGCAGGGTGCTGGCGTTGCGCTGCAGCCGCTTGAGGCTCAGCGGCTGGTAGTGCCGGCACAGGTCCTCGAGGAAGGCGGGCGGCAGGTCGCGGGGCGCGCGGCGGCGGACGCCCGCCTCCGCGCGCAGGCCCACGGTGGTCACGTCGCGGCCGGCGCACCAGGCGCGGATCCAGTCGGCGAGCACCTGGCCCTGCCCGCAGGGGCCGTCGACCCGGTAGAGGCCCTCACCCTCGTCGTGGCTGACCGTGACGCCGTCGGGCAGGTCGGCGCGGAACTCCGCGAGCGGGAGGTCGCGGTCCACGCGGAAGTGCACCCGGTCGCGGGCGGTGATCGGGACGGCCGCGAAGCCCTCGGCCTCGGGGACGCCGCCGAAGACGAGCGGCCCGCGGGCGGGGGCGTCGTCGGCCGGCTGGTCGGCGGTGCTGGGGACGGTCGCGAGGGTGCTCACCGGGAACTCCAAGTCGATCGCGGGGAAGGCGTCGGCGATGGCGAGGTGCTGGAACGGCCCTCCTGCAGGAGCCCGCCCCGAGCGGAGCGAGGGGTGGGGGGCAGGAGGGCCCTTCGTCAGGCGGGGACGCGCTCGGCGGCCGCCGGCAGGACCGGGGCGAGGCCGGGGTCGCCGGCGCGCAGCAGCGCCTCGGCCGCGGCGCGCTCGGCGGGCGCGGGCTCGGCGGCGTAGACCGGCATGTGGTCGTAGAGGACCGTGAAGACGTCGCTGACGAAGGCGTAGGCCGCCTGCGCCTGCGGGGAGAAGCGCGCGATCGCCTCGCGCGGGCCCAGCTCGACGCCGACGGTCACGCGGACGACGCGCTCGTCCTTCGCCAGGCCGGTGATCGCGAACGGGACGGCCGGGTGTGCGGCGGCCAGGGCCGACAGCTCGGCCAGGCAGCGCCGGGTGGACCCGCGCCGCGGCCGCAGCTGGACGTGGACCACCACGGTCTCGTCGGCCTGCTGGGTCTCTGCCATCACGCTCTGCTGCATCTCCATCGCCCCCTGTGTCGTGCTCGGGGGCAACTCTGTCGCATGAGCGGACGGTGACGGGCACACAACTCGCCGTGTGCTGCGCAATGTGCGGGGCGACCTTCGTCAGGTTCTGCCCTCGCGGACGGGGAGGACGGTCCGGCGGGACCGCGCACCGGCGAGAGTTGCCGAGACGCGGACCCGCCGTCCGTGCGAGTCGTTCAGCGCCCGCGCGCCTCCGGCGGGGCGGTGCGCGCGGCCGGGTCCTCGGGGGCGCCGGCGGCGGCGCCCGAGGCGGCTCCGGGGGTCGGCGCGAAGGCGGCGAGCGCGCCCAGCGTGTCGGCGGTGACCTGCGCGGCGAGCAGGTTGGCCTCGGCGATCTGCCGGTAGACCTCCTCGCGGTGGATGGTCACCTCGCGCGGGGCCTTGAAGCCGAGGCGGACGGTGCCGCCCCGGACCTCGACGACGTGGACCTCGATGTCGTCGCCGATGCGGATCGTCTCGCCGACGCTGCGGGTGAGAGTGAGCACGGGTACCCCTCCATGGGTGTGTGTTGGCCTCCGTGGCGTACCCGCCGGGGGCGGGTGTCGGAACGGCGGTGCCGCTCCCTCTTCCTATCGGCGCAGGGGACGCCGGATCGGATGACGGCTGTCGGGCAGCAGCACCTGCGTGGCCCGCCAGTTCGCCGGGTTGAGCACGACCGGCGCGCGGAGGTTCGCCGTCGCGTGCGCCACGCCCTCCGCCGGGACGGTCACCAGCGCCAGCAGCGTGGCGTCGGCGGCGTCGTCGAGGTCGAGGTCGGCGAGCACCTGCCGGGGCAGGGCGGGTGCGTAGTCCGGGAAGTACCGGGCCGGGGGGATGGCCAGGAACCGCGGACCGTCGGCGTCCATCGACTGCAGCCAGAACAGCAGGCCGTCCCCGTCGGCCGTGACGAGCACGTAGTCACGGAAGTCGGGGAAGCCGGGCAGGGGGGCCACCATGCCCAGCAGCGGCAGGGTGACGACCGGGGCGAGCGTCATGCGAGGAAGTCCACGAGCGTCGGCTGGATGATCTTCGCCGTCGCCGACAGCGCCGCCTGGTAGCCGGTCTGGACCATGTTGAGCTCCATGATCGTCTTCGGCAGGTCGATGTCCTCGACGCCGGCGAGCTGGCCCTTGAGCTGCAGCTGGCGGTCGGTGTTGACCTGGGCGGCGGTCTCGATCCGGGTGGCGCGGGCGCCGACGCCGGAGATCGCGTTGAGCAGGCGGTCCATCGCGCCGTCGAGCGAGGCGATGTGCCCCGGGACGGCGCCGGTGTTCCCCTCCACGTCGTCGGCGATCGCGGCGACCAGGGCGAAGAGGTCGCCGCCGGCCGGGTCGCCGAAGGCCTCCGGCCCCGTGACGTCGACGCGCACCTCCTCGTTCGCGGAGATGCGGCGCATCTGCGGCACCACCGGGACGGCGGCCGTGCCGCCGACGCCGGCGTAGCTGCCGTCGGCGTTGTAGGCCAGGGCGCCGGTGGTGACGCCGCCGAAGACCGGCTGGCCGTCGATCGTCGTGTTGGCGACCCCGATGAGGCTCTCGCGGATCGAGCGCATCTCGGTGGCGATCGCCGTGCGGCTGCTCTCGCTCATGGCGCCGTCGTTGGCGGCGCGCAGGGTGAGCGTCTGCACCCGGCGGACCTGCTCGATGACGGTGCTCAGCGCGGAGTCGGTGGTCTCCAGCCGGCCCTGCGCGTCGGAGACGTTGCGCGCGTACTGGACGGTCGCGGCCTGGTCCTGCCGGATCTGCATCGCCCGGTTGACGCCGGTCGGCGAGTCCGACGGCTTGCTGACGAGCTTGCCGGAGGTGAGCTGCTGGTTGAGCCGGCCGACCTCGGCGAGGTTGCGGTTGAGGCCCTGGAGCGCCGTCTGGGCGACGGCGCGCTGCGTGATGCGCACTCAGGTCACCGCCCCACGAGACCGGTGCGGTTGATGAGCGTGTCCAGCGCCTGGTCGATGGCGCTCACCATGCGCGCCGCGGCGCTGTAGGCGTGCTGGAACGAGAGCATGTTGGTCATCTCCTCGTCGAGGTTGACCCCCGACACCGACTCGCGGGCGGCGTCGACCTGGGCCGACACCACCTGCTGGACCTCCAGGTCACGGGTGGCCACCGAGGACTGCACCCCGAGGGCGACCACCAGCTCGCGGTAGCCGGCGTCGAGGCCGTCCGTCTTCAGGCTCAGCTTGAACATCGCGTCGGCGTTCCTGCCGTCGGCGGCGACGGCGCCGCCGACGGTGGCCGGGTCGGTGCCCGAGGCGGCGAACCGCGTGGGGTCGGTCAGCCGCAGCGTCAGGTTCGCGGCGGTGACGGCGGTGCCGCCCGCGCCGTCGTCGAACAGCACGCCGCCGGGCGCGCCGGTGCTGTCGAACCCGGCCGCGTGCGCGGTGTTGAAGGTCGAGGCCAGCGACCGGGCGAACTCGTCGATCCGGCCGCGGTACGCGGGGATCGTGGAGGTGAGCGCGGTGAGCTGGCCGGCCGCCGTGCCGCCGGGGCGCAGCGTCGTGCCGCCCGGGGCGGTCTCCAGCCGCGGCGCGTCGGTCCCGACGCCGTCGGGGCCGGTCGACCCGGCCAGCCGGACGGCGATCGCCTCGCCGCCGGCGACCAGCGCGGTGCCGCCGACGGTCACGTCGACGACGCCGTCGGCCCGCGGGACGGCGACCGCGCCGACGGCCTCGGACAGCTTGACGACCAGCGCGTCGCGGCGGTCGGCGAGCTCGTTGGTCGGCAGCCCGGACAGGGTGGCCTGCCGGATCGCGACGTTGAGCTCGGCGATCGAGGCGGCCGAGGTGTTGACCTCGGTGACCAGCGCGGAGACACCGTCGCGGGTCTGGTCCCACTGCTGGTCGAGCGAGGCGCGGGTGGTGCGCACGCCGTCGGCGAGCGTGTCGAGGCGCTCGAGCACCTGGCTGCGCGAGGCGAGGGTGGTGGGCCGGGTGGACAGCTCCGACAGGCTCGACCAGACGTCGGCGAGCATGCTCTGGATGCCGCTGTCGCCGGGCTCGCGGAAGGCGTCCTCGACCCCGGACAGCGCGGCGCTCTCGGCGGCCAGCTGGGCGGTCTTGGACGTCTCCAGGTGGCCGCGGGCCTCCAGCAGCGCGTCGCGGACACGGCGCACCTGCTCGGAGTCCACGCCGCCGTCGACGGCGGTGCTCACCGAGTGCACCGCGGGGACGGCGGTGCCGCCCCGGGCCGACTGCTCGACGCGCTGGCGGGAGTAGCCGGCGGTGTTGACGTTGGCGATGTTCTGACCGGTGACGTCGAGGCCGCGCTGCGCGGCCCACAGCGCCGTCGACGCGGTGTTGAGGCCAGAGAAGGTGCTCACAGTGCTCCGTCCAGGGTGACCGCGCGGGTGGCCCCGTGCTCCGAGCGCCCGGTGGCGCCGTAGGTGCCGGCGGAGGGCTGCTGGCGCACCGACAGCAGCGCGTCGCCGATCGCGGACAGGCCGCCCTCGATCAGCTCGCGGTTGGCGTCGGAGAGGCTGCGCAGGTCGGTGACGAGGACCAGCAGGGCCTCGTGGTGCTTGGCCAGCAGGTCGTTCCACGGCGCCGGGGCGGCGTCGGCGAGCTGGCGCAGCGACGGGTTGACCCCGGTGCCCAGCCGCACGGCCAGCGCCTCGGTGGCGGCGGCCCGCTCGACCTCGAGGGTGCGCAGCTGGTCGAGCACGACCTCGATCTCGTGGGCGATGCGCGCCAGCCAGCGCGTCTTGCCCGACAGGATCAGGTACTGCTTCTCCTCCGCCTTGAACAGCAGCAGGTCGAGCAGCTCCTGCTCGCGCCACAGCAGCGTCGACAGGTGCTGGAAGTCCACGTCCGCCACCGCCTTCCCTCGTGTCCCGGCGGGGGTCCCCGCCGTCCGCGCTCTCGCGGTCAGACCGTCGGCAGCGGGCGACAGCCCCTCAAGCCGAGTTCCCAGGATTGGCAGGAGTTGTGCGTCCTCAGCAGGGCGGTCCCTGCCGAGAGAGGGACCGTGCCAGCTGCCCGCTCCCCGTTGCCCCCCGCCGCCGTGCGGCCCGAGGGCGTGCGCCCCGAGTCCGTGCGACCGGAGTCCGAGGTCGAGGCGATCGTCACCGAGCACCTGCCGCTGTGCTCCTTCGCGGTCAACGCGGTGGCCTCCCGCATCTCCCTGCCCGGCCACGTCAGCCGGGAGGACCTCCTCTCCTGCGCCAAGGTGGCGCTGGTGGAGGTGGCCCGCCGGTTCGACCCGTCGGCCGGCGCCACCTTCGCCACCTACGCGCTGCCCCGGCTGCAGGGCGCCGTCCTCGACGAGCTGCGCTCGGGCGACTGGGCCAGCCGCTCGGTGCGGGCCGCGGCCCGCCGCAGCGACGCCGCCGCCGACGCGCTGACCATCCGGCTGGGCCGCCCGCCCACGCGCGAGGAGCTCGCCGAGAGCCTGGGCGTGCGGCGCGAGGACCTCGAGGCGCTGCAGGTCGACGTGCACCGCGCCGTCATGGTCAGCATCGACGCCGAGACCGGCAGCGAGGGCGGCACGCTCGACCTGCCCGACCCGGGCGAGTCCCCCGAGCGCGCGGTGCTGCGCGGCGAGCGCGCCCGCTACCTGCAGGACGCCATCCGGGCCCTCCCCGACCGTCTCGACGAGGTCGTCGAGCGGAACTTCTTCGGCGGGGAGTCGCTCACCGACATCGCCGCCGACCTCGGCGTCACCCTCTCCCGCGTCTCGCAGATGCGCGCCCGCGCGCTGACCCTGCTGCACGCGGCGATGAGCGAGGTGTGGGAGGGCCGCGCCGTGCCCGCCGACGGCGGCGTGCGCGCCCGCAACCAGCAGCGCCTCTACGTCGACCGGGTGGCCGGCCGCGCCCCGGCCGAGCGCACCGCCCCGCCCATCCCCCGCCCCCGCGCGGGCTGGCAGGCGGCCTACGGCGCGGCCCGCCCCGCCTGAGCCGCACCGCTCCCCCGAGAGGACCCCCATGAGCCTGCGCTCGATCAAGCGCGTGTCCTTCTTCTGCCCCACGGAGCCCACCGGCGGGCCCGAGGCGATCCACCAGGCGAGCCAGGCGCTCAACGCGCAGGGCATGCCCAGCGACATCGTCTACGTGGGCAACGACTCCCACCTCGGCATGGAGAACGGGCGGATGACCTACCGCCCGCCGACGGTGAACCCGAGCCTGGAGGCGTTCCGCCGCTACGACCCGGTGGTCAGCCGGGGCGCGGTCATGCGCAAGCAGCACCTGATCGTGCTGCCGGAGGTGCACGCCGGGCACTTCGGCGTCTTCCGCGGCGCCAGCGTGGCGGTGTGGTGGCTGTCGGTCGACAACCTCTTCGTCGTCACCGACGAGTTCACCCGGCGTGCGCTGTTCTCGGCGACGACGGTGCGCCACTGGCACCAGAGCGCCTACGCCCAGGACTTCCTGCAGCGGCAGGGCATCCGCACGAGCACGCCGCTCGCGGACTACACGACGCCGGAGTTCACCGACCACGTGCCCACCGGGCCCAATCCGTCGGCGGTGATCGCCTACAACCCGGTCAAGGGCGCGGACCTGTCGTCGGCGTTCTTCTCCCAGCACCCCGAGCACCGGCCCGCACCGATCCAGGGGATGACGAAGGCGCAGATCGTCGAACTGCTCCGCGGCACCCGTGTCTACGTCGACTTCGGCCACCTGCCCGGCAAGGACCGGCTGCCCCGCGAGGCCGCGGCCAGCGGCGCGGTCGTCTTCGTCCGCCGCAAGGGCGCCGGCGCCTTCGCCGAGGACTTCCCCCTGCCGGACCTGTTCCGCTTCGACGACCGCGACGTCACCTCCGGCGAGCTCGCCCGCCGGGTGGCCGCCGTCCAGGCCGACCCGGCCGCCGCCTGGGCCGCCCAGGCCGACTACCGCCGCGGCGTCCTGGCCGAGCGCGACGACCTCCACGACCAGGTCGCCACCCTGATCGGCCGCCGCCGGGCGGCCTGACCGGCGCACCGCGGCCACGTCCCGGTGTGCCTCCCCCGCGGGAGGCGCACCGGGTCGTCGTCGTCCGGGCCCCGGATGACGACGAGGGGGCGGTCCCCGGTGCGCCGGGGACCGCCCCCTCGGGACGTGCGCTCGTCAGGAGACGGCCAGCACCTGCCGGCCGGCGCGGCTGCGGTGGTCGCGGGCCTGCCGCCACGCCGACGCCCACAGCTCGACGGTGTGGTCGGTGAGGTGGCGCGCCCGCACCGCCTCGCGGTCGCGCTCGGCCACCTCCCGGCGGAAGTCGGCGTCCTCGATGCCCCTGACCAGGTGGTTGGCCCAGTCACGGGGCCGCTTGGCGCGCATGCCGAGGCCCAGGCGCTCGTACTCCGCGCTCGGGGAGCGGACCGCGTACACGCCGCGGGCGGCGTACTCCATGACCTTGAGCCAGCTCTTGCTGGTGTTGAACCGGTCGATGCGCAGCGGGGCCACGCCGATGTCGAAGCGCTCCCCCACCGTGGCCAGGTAGCCGTCGACGTCCTGGACGAACGGGATCGTGTCCGGGTCCTCGGCCAGCCGCAGCAGCCCGCGGGCGTCGGTGGCCTGACCGAACACGGTGAAGCGGCTGCGGCCGGCGGTGCGGTCCAGGGCCTGCTGCAGCCCGGACTCCATCACCTGCAGGTCGTAGGGGTGCGACGCCGTCGACCCGGTCCAGCCGACGGTGAGCACCTCGGGCTCGCGCTCGTAGGCCGGCGGCAGCTGCATGACCCGGGGCGTGATGGCGTTGGGCACGACCATGCCGCGGCCGTGCGGCGCGTACTCCTGCAGCAGGGCCGGGGTGGAGACCGTGACGAAGTCGGCCTCCCGGGCGCACTGCGCCGCGATCTTGTCGACACCGCTGCGCACCAGCGCCGCGTGCCCGCGGTGGCCGAAGGGCACGGCCGAGAGCAGGTCGTCCATCTCCACGACGACGGCCACGCCCCGGGACTGCAGCATCCGCAGGCACTCGAGCATCGCCGTCGTCTTGGGCAGCTGGAGGACGACGACGTCGGCGTCGCGGGCGTCCACGTCCCCGACGGACAGCGTGGCGGAGCCGGGCCGCTGCACCATCGTGGTGGTCAGGCCGCGGACCACCTCGGTCTCCAGGCCGAGGCCGGCCTCGGCGACCGCCCGGGCCGGCTCGCTGATGCGGTAGTACAGCGAGCCCCGGAACAGGGTGTGGCTGAGCAGGATCTTCATGACGCGGACGTCCTCACTGCGCCGGGCGGTCCCCGGGACGCGGTCGCACCGCCGGCCGGGAGCGGAGCGCTCGCCGGCTGCGGACGGGGAGGGTCGGGGCGCGCCGGGAGGCCGGCCGTCGCCCGCTGTGCCGGCCACGATCGCACCGGCCGGCGCCCCGCCCCGTCCCCCGCCCGCGGACACGCCGTCGCCCGCTGCGGCGCGTCCTCCCGGCCCCCAGACGCCCCGGCCGCACCACCCGTCCCGTCCACGCGCCGACCCGCCGGGGGGAGTCCGGCGGAAAAACCGGCGGATTCGGGTCAAGCCGGGCCGCTCCCCCGCCGACAACCCCTGTGCAACACCCGCCAGCACGGATGCCAGCGGGTCCAGGAAGACCCCGTCCAAGGAGGATCACCATGGGTCTCAGCGTCAACAACAACATCGCCGCCTTCAACGCGTACCGGAACCTCTCGGTCACCGACACGCAGATGGGCAAGTCCCTCGAGAAGCTCTCCTCGGGCTACCGGATCAACCGCGCCGCCGACGACGCGGCCGGCCTGGCCATCTCCGAGGGCCTGCGCTCGCAGATCGGTGGCCTCAAGGTCGCCGTCCGCAACGCGCAGGACGGCATCTCGGTCGTGCAGACGGCGGAAGGTGCCCTCACCGAGGTCACCTCGATGCTCCAGCGCATGAACGACCTGTCGGTGCAGTACGCCAACGGCACCCAGAACGACGACTCGAAGGCCGCCATCACGGCCGAGTTCGACGCGCTGAAGGAGGAGATCGGCCGGATCCAGGACAACACCAAGTTCAACGGTGTCGCCCTGTTCGGTGGCGCCTCCGGTGCCTCCTTCCAGGTCGGCTACGCCAGCACCGACACCATCTCGGTGGACCTGTCCGCCAGCACCGACGTCAGCAGCCTGCAGGCGAGCGGCGGCAGCGACGCGGTCCAGGCGATCATCACGGACGTCTCCGAGGACCGTGCCGCGCTGGGTGCTCTGCAGAACCGGTTCGAGCACACCATCAACAACCTGAACGTCACCGTCGAGAACCTGACCGCTGCTGAGTCGCGCATCCGCGACACGGACATGGCCCAGGAGATGACCAACTTCTCCCGGACCCAGATCCTCACGCAGGCCGGGACCGCGATGCTGGCCCAGGCGAACCAGGCGTCGCAGGGCATCCTGCAGCTGCTGCGCTGATCCATCCGCACCACCAGCTCCACCCGGTGAGGGGGGTGGCCTCGGGCCACCCCCCTCACCGGCACATCCAGCCCTGACCCCACCCGTCCCGGAGGCACCGTCTTGGTCAGCGTCACCACCGGTCTGGTCTCCGGCCTGGACACCGGCAGCCTCATCGACTCGCTCATCGCGGTCGACGCGAACTCCCAGACGCTGCTCAAGAAGAAGCTCACCGCGGCCCAGGACGACGCCAAGGCCTACCGCGCCGTCAACACGAAGTTCGACGCGCTGCGCACCGCCGCCGAGGCGCTCGGGAAGGCCACCACCTGGGGCGCGGCCACCGCGACCAGCAGCTCGACCTCCGTCGTCGCCACCGCCTCCGCCGGCGCGTCGGCCGGCAGCACCACCTTCACCGTCGACCGGCTCGCCGCCCGCCACTCCGTGGCCACCACCGGCGCCTGGGACTCGACGAACGACCTCACGCTCACCATCGGGGACGCCGACGGCGACACCGCGGCCGTCGCGGTGACCGTCCCGGCCGGCACGACGCTCGCCGACGCCGTGAAGAAGATCAACGCCACCGCGGGCACGGGCGTGACCGCGAGCATCGTCAACAGCGAGGCCGGACAGCGCCTCCAGCTGACCGCCACCGCCTCCGGCCAGGACGGCCGGTTCACCGTCTCCGGCCTCGCCACCGGTGTCGTCAACGAGGGCGCCGACGCGAAGGTCACCATCGGCGGCACCGGCAGCCTCGACTTCTCGGCGACGTCGGCCACCAACACCTTCACCGACCTGGTGCCGGGCGTGACGCTCACCGTCAGCAAGGTCTCGACGGACGCCGTCACCGTCGACGTGGCCAGCGACCCGAAGGCCGTCTCGGCCGCGGTGCAGAAGCTGGTCACCGCCGCGAACGACGTGCTGAACAGCATCAAGAGCAGCACGAGCACGGCCACCGGCAGCACCGCCGTCCTCAAGGGCGACAGCACCCTGCGGGGCCTGGCCACCAAGGTCCTCGAGTCCGTCGGCCGGGCGATCGGGGCCGGTACCTCCGCCTCCGAGGTCGGCATCGAGCTCGACCGCTACGGCAACCTGACCTTCGACTCGACGCAGTTCGAGAAGGCCCTCGCCGCCGACCCCGCGCGCGCCCAGGCGATCGCCCACGGCAGCGGCACCGGCACGACCGCCGTCCCGGGCGTCGCCCAGCGGCTGCTCGCCGTCGTCAAGGAGGCCGGCGACAGCGTCAAGGGCTCCCTCGTCCTGAAGGCCAAGAGCAGCGACGACGCGGCCGCCGACCTGCAGGACCGCATCGAGGCGTGGGATCTCCGCCTCGAGTTGCGCCGCACCGCGCTCACCAAGCAGTTCACCGCCATGGAGACGGCGCTGAGCTCGCTGCAGAACCAGGCCTCCTGGTTGGCCTCGCAGCTCAAGAGCCTGCCCAGCTCGTCCTCCTGACCCTCCCCCGCAACCACCCCGACTCCCGGAACCAGGAGACGCCATGAGTGCCGCCGCCCTGCGCGCCCGCTACGTGGGTGACTCGGTCACCACCGCCTCCCCGCAGCAGCTGCTCGTCATGCTCTACGACCGGCTCGCGCTGGACCTCGAGCGGGCCTCCCAGGCCCTCGCCGCCGGCGACCGGCACGCTGCCGGCGAGCAGCTCCGGCACGCCCAGGACATCGTCTTCGAGCTGCGCAGCAGCCTCAAGGTCGAGGCCTGGGAGGGCGGCCCGCGCCTGGCCTCCCTCTACGCCTGGCTGATCACCGAGCTGACCACGGCCAACGTCAAGGGCGACCGCAACCGCGTCGAGTCCTGCCGCAAGGTCGTCGAGCCGCTGCGCGACGCCTGGCGGCAGGCCGCCGCGAGCCTGGCGGGCACCGCATGACCGCCGCGCGCTCCTCGGACGAGGACCGGCGCGCCGAGTGGGCGCAGGTCCTCGAGGAGATGGAGGGCGAGGTCCTCGACGCCGAGCGCTCCATCCGCGGTAACCGCGCCGAGGAGATCGCCGCGTGGGGCCGGCGCATGGAGGACTGGACGCCGCCCTCGATGCTCGGCCCGCTGCCCCTCGACCTCCGCGAGCGCGCGGCCCGGCTGCTGCAGCACCAGCTCGCCGTCGCCGAGGAACTCGTCGAGCGGATCACCCAGTCCCAGCGCCAGCGCGACGTCGCCGCCCGGATGGCCTACCGGCCCCGCCCGGTGGCCGCGTTCGTCGACCGGGCCCTCTGAGCGCCGGTCCCCGCACCGGCCGCACCCCACAGCACCCGACACGGCCGGGTCCGCCTCACGGCGGGCCCGGCCGTCGTCGTCCCCGGGCCAGGAGTCGCCTTCCGCGCGCGGACGGCGACCCGGGAGGCGGCGCCGCCCTCGTCCTGCTCGTCCGGCCCGTCCGCTCCCCGCGTCACACCCGTCACCCGCGCCACGCACGGTGGTCAAGGTGTCACGGTCCGCTGCCGATGACGCCCCTGCACGGACAGCACTGCTCTCGCCACGGATCGGCGGCCCCGCCCTCGCGCACGCGCGCGGGCTCCCCCGACGTACCCGGAGGCACCTCGTGTCCTGCCGCCCTGCCCGCCGGCGGTCCGCCCGATGATCAGCGACGTCACCATGACCACGCTGCACGCGGCGCTGACCGGCCTGGCGCAGCGCCAGCGCGTGACCGCGGACAACATCGCGAACGTCCAGACGCCCGGCTTCCTCGCCGGCCGCACGGACTTCGAGTCCTCGCTGCGCACCGAGCTGCGCCAGGGGAGGACGCCGACCGTCTCCGGCGGCTCCATCGCCCGCTCGCTCGAGCCCACCCGCGAGGACGGCAACAACGTGAACCTCGACAGCGAGACCGTCATCGCCACCGAGACCGGCCTGCGCTACCAGTTCGCGCTGACCGCCCTCGAGGGCAAGTACAACGGCCTGCGCACGGCCCTCCGGACGGCCTGACGTGTTCGACGGCCTCGACATCTCCGGGTCCGGACTGTCGGTCCACCGCCGCTGGCTGGACGCCGTCTCGGACAACATCGCGAACATCAACACGGTCAGCTCGACCGACGGCGAGGCCTTCCGCGAGCGCATGGTCGTCGCCCAGGCCGTCGACTACGGCTCCGGCGAGGGCGGCGTGCGCGTCGCCCGCGCCGAGTTCGGCGACGCCGAGGGCCGGCTCGTGTACGAGCCCGACCACCCGCTGGCCGACGACGAGGGCTACGTCCGCTACCCGGACATCGACCTCGGCGACCAGATGACCCAGATGATCATGGCCCAGCGCGGCTACCAGGCGAACCTCGCGGCCCTGGAGCGGGCGACCAACGCCTACCAGGCCGCGCTCCAGCTCGGGAAGGGCTGACCCGCATGACCTCCCCCATCGGCGGCGTCTCGCTGCCCACGTTCCCCGCCTTCGGCGCCCTCTCCGGCGTCGAGGCCGCCCAGGCCTCGCAGGCGGCGCAGGCCCCGCAGGCTGCGACCCAGGCCTCGGCCGACGGCTTCGCCGCGGCCCTCACCGGCGCGCTCGACGAGCTCGGGAGCCTGCAGTCGAACAAGGACGCCCTCGCCGTGCAGGCCGCCACCGGCGACCTGCGCGACGTGCACGACTACATGATCGCCGCCCAGGAGGCCTCCGTGGCCACCGAGATGGTCGTGACGATCAAGAACAAGGCCGTTGAGGCCTTCACCGAGATCATGAGGATGCCGGTCTGATGCCTGCCGCACTGGCGGGGCCGCTGGCGAAGGTGCGCAGCACCCTCGCCACGATCAGCCTGGGCCAGAAGGTCGTCATCGGCCTGCTGGTCGCCGGGCTGGCGCTCGGCGGCTTCTTCTTCTACCGCTGGATCACGACGCCGACCATGGCGCCGCTGTTCTCCAACCTGGCCTCGACCGACGCCTCGGCGATCGTCGACGAGCTCAACGCCGCCGGCGTCGCCTACGAGCTCGCCGACGGCGGCGGGACGATCATGGTCGCCAACGACCAGGTCTACGACCTGCGCCTGCGGATGAGCGGCCAGGGCCTGCCCGCCGGCTCGGACACCGGCTACGCGCTGCTCGACGAGCAGGGCATCACCACCAGCGAGTTCCAGCAGCAGGTGCAGTACCAGCGCGCCATCGAGGGCGAGCTGGCCAACACCCTCGAGGCGCTCGACGGCGTGCAGACCGCGGTCGTGCACGTCGCGCTGCCCGAGGACGAGGTGTTCGCCTCCGACGAGGGCGAGCCGACCGCCTCGGTGCTGCTGGACCTCAAGCCAGGCACCGACCTCTCGGGCGAGCAGATCCAGTCGATCACCAACCTGGTCTCCTCCAGCATCGAGGGCATGGCCCCCGAGCAGGTCACCGTCAGCGACTCGACGGGCAACCTGCTCTCGGCCGCCGGCCAGGGCGTCACCGCCGCCTCCGGCGACGCGCGCTCCCAGATGGAGACCGACTACGAGACCCGGCTGGCCGCCAACGCCCAGTCGATCCTCGACACCGTCCTCGGCCGCGGCAACGCCCGCGTCTCCGTGCGCGCCGACCTGGACATGTCGCAGCGCGACAGCACCGCGACCAGCTACCAGTACACCGAGGGCACGCCGCCGATCAGCGAGCAGACCTCCACCGAGCAGTACACCGGCGACGGCACCGCGGTCGGCGGCGTCCTGGGCCCGGAGAACACCGCCGACGCCGCGAACGGCACCGGCGGCGGCAACTCCACCTACTCGACCGAGAGCACCACGGCCAACAACGCCGTCGGCCAGACCGTCGAGAACACCGTGACCGCGCCCGGCGAGGTCAACCGGCTCACCGTCGCCGTCGTCCTGAACGACACGGTGGCCGGCGGCCTCAACACCGCGCAGATCCAGAACCTCGTCGGCAACGCCGTCGGCCTCGACCAGGCCCGCGGTGACGCGATCAGCGTCGCCTCGCTGCAGTTCGACACCAGCGCCGCCGACGCCGCGGCCGCCGAGATGACGGCGGCCCGCGAGGCCGAGCAGCAGGCGCAGATGTGGTCGCTCATCAAGACCGGCGGCATCGCGCTCGGCATCGCCCTCCTCGTGCTCGTCGTCTGGCTGCGCTCGCGCCGCGGCCGCGACGACGAGGAGGACGAGGACGACGAGCCGCTCGAGCTCGACGACGGCCTGATGGCCGAGCTGGAGCGCCTGCGCGTCGCCAGCTCCCGCGACGACACCGCCGTCCTGGACAACCGGGCCCTGGAGCTGGAGGCCGCCGAGCGCCAGCGCGTACGAGGGGAGATCTCGACCATGGTCAGCGAACGACCCGACGAGGTGGCGCAGATGCTGCGCGGTTGGCTGAGTGACGTGAAGTGACGCTGGCCAGTGTCGAGCCGCTGGTGGGCGCGGGCGGGACCAACCTGCCCGCCCTGCCGGCCAAGCCCTCCCGCCCGGAGCTGCCGGGCCTGCGCAAAGCCGCGGTCTTCCTCGCCCAGATGAGCAAGGACGAGGCCGGCCTGCTGCTGTCGAAGCTGCGCCCCCGCGAGGTCGAGGCGCTCACCCGCGAGATCATGAAGCTCGGGTCGGTGGAGCCCGAGGACGTCGACGGCGTCCTCACCGAGTTCCACCAGCTGATGAACGCCCAGCGCTTCGTCGGCCGCGGCGGCGTCGACTTCGCCCGCGAGATCCTCGCGGCGGGCCTCGGCGAGGACAAGGCCGAGGGCATCCTCGCCCGGCTCAACGTCGTCTACACCGAGGTCCCGTTCGCCTCGCTGCGCAACGCCGACGTCCGCCAGCTGGTCACCTTCCTCAAGGACGAGCACCCGCAGGTCATCGCGCTGGTGCTCGCCCACCTGTCGGCCGCGCAGTCGGCCGAGGTGCTGTCGGGTTTCTCCCCCGAGCAGCAGGCCGAGGTGGCCCACCGCATCGCCACGATGGACCGCACCTCCCCGGAGATGGTGCGCCTGGTCGAGGAGGAGCTGGGCCGGCGCATGGGCTCGCTGCTCGCCCACCAGGACATGTCCACCGTCGGCGGCGTCGAGACCCTCGTCGAGATCATCAACCGCTCGCCGCGGCCCACCGAGCGCTCGATCCTCGAGTGGCTCGACAGCTCCGACCCCGAGCTGGCCGAGCAGGTGCGCGCGCAGATGTTCGTCTTCGAGGACATCACCACCATCGACGACCGCTCGATGCAGCTGGTGCTGCGCGAGGTCGAGGCCAACGACCTGGCCACCGCGCTCAAGGGCGTGCGCCCCGACGTGCGGGACAAGGTCGTGCGGAACCTCTCCGAGCGCGCCGCCGAGAACCTCGCCGAGGAGATCGAGCTGCTCGGCCCGGTCCGCGCCCGCACGGTCGAGGAGGCCCAGGGCAAGATCGTCGCGGTCATCCGCACGCTCGAGGAGCAGGGCGTGCTGACCATCTCGCGTGGCGGGGACGATGAGTTCGTCGCCTGAGCGACGCGAGTCGGTGCTGCTGCGCGGGGCCTCGGCCAGCGCGGCGGCCCCGTACCGCTCGGTCGCGGGGACCACGGTCCCGCCGCGTCCCCGGTCGGCCCCCCCGCAACCGGCCGGCCCCTCCCCCGTCGTCGCCACCGCCCCCGAGGTCGTGGTCGAGCGGCGGCAGGCGCCCCGGCGCGCCGCCGACGTGCCGGTGCCCAACGGCCGCGGCGTGCTGCGGCTCGGCGACGTCTACGCCGAGGAGCTCGCCCGGCTGCGCGCGTTCGCGCACGACGAGGGCTACGGGGCCGGACACGCCGCCGGCGTCGCCGCGGCCGCCGACGTCGTCGCGCAGGCCGAGGCCGAGGCCGCCGCGCGGCTGGCCGACGTCCAGGCCCGGTGGGAGCGCCGGATGGCCTCGGCGACGGCGGCGCTCGGTGCCGCCGTCGCCGCCCTCGACGCCGCCGCGGTGCCCACCGCCGACGACGTCCGCGACACCCTGGTCGACGGCGTGCTGACCCTGGTCGAGGAGCTGCTCGGCCGCGAGCTGTCGGCCACCACCACCGCCGGCGTCGACGCCATGCGCCGCGCGCTCACCCTCCTGCCCGCCGACGCCCCCGCGGTGGTCCGGCTGCACCCCGACGACCTCGCCGAGGTCCCGCCGCACGCGCTCGCCGCCCTCCCGCCGTCGGTCACGGTCGTCGGCGACGACGCCGTCGAGCGCGCCGGTGCCGTCGCCGAGTGCGGGCCGCGCCGCGTGGACGCGCAGCTGTCGACGGCACTGGCCCGGGTGCGGGCGGTCCTCTCCGGCGGCGGTCCCGCGTGAGCGTCGCCGCGCTGGTCGAGCGGGCGCGGCTGGCCGCCCGCCCCCAGCTCACCGGCTCCGTCGTCGGCGCCATGGGGCTCACGCTCACCGTCGAGGGCGTCGTCGGGGCCGTCGGCGACCTGGTCGAGGTCGGCTCCGGCCTGCTCGCCGAGGTCGTCGCCGTCTCCCGCGACCGGCTGACCTGCATGCCGCTGGGCGAGATCTCCGGCGTGCACGCCGGCGCGCCGGTGCGCACCACCGGCATGCCGCTGCAGGTGCCCGTCGGCGAGGCGCTGCTCGGCCGGGTGCTCGACGGCCTGGGCCGCCCGGTCGACGGGCACGGCCCGCTCGGCGCCGGCAGGTCCGGCGACCTGGACTGGGTCGACCTCGCCAGCGAGACCCCGCACGCGCTCTCGCGCCGCCGGGTCGAGGAGCCGCTGCCGGTCGGCGTCCGCGCGCTGGACACCCTCGTGCCGGTCGGCAAGGGCCAGCGACTGGGCATCTTCGCCGGCTCCGGCGTCGGGAAGTCGACCCTGCTCGCGCAGATCACCCGCGGCACCGAGGCCGACGTCCGGGTCATCGGGCTGATCGGCGAGCGCGGCCGCGAGGTCAAGGAGTTCCTCGAGGAGAACCTCGGGCCCGAGGGCATGGCGCGCACCGTCGTCGTCGTGGCCACCTCCGACGAGCCGCCGCTGGTGCGCCTCAAGGCCGCGTTCGTGGCCACGCGCATCGCCGAGGGCTTCCGCGACCAGGGCCGCGACGTCCTGCTGCTCATGGACTCGATCACCCGCACGGCGATGGCCCAGCGCGAGGTCGGCCTGTCCGCGGGCGAGCCCCCCGCCACGCGCGGCTACCCGCCGAGCGTGTTCGCGATGATGCCGCGGCTGCTGGAGAAGGCCGGCCCCGGCGCGACCGGGTCGATCACCGGCCTCTACACCGTGCTCGTCGAGGGCGACGACCACAACGAGCCCATCGCCGACACCGCCCGCTCGATCCTCGACGGGCACGTCGTGCTCACCCGCAGGCTCGCCACCGCCGGCCACTTCCCCGCGATCGACGTGCTCGAGTCGATCTCCCGCGTGGCCGGGGCGGTCACCGCGCCGGCCCGGATGACCGACGCCCGGGAGATGCGCCGCCTCATGGGCGCGCTGCGCGACGTCAAGGAGCTCGTGGAGATCGGCGCCTACCAGGCCGGCAGCGACCCGCTGGTCGACCGCGCCCGGCTGCTCTCCCCCGCGATCGACGCCTTCCTGCGCCAGGCGCTGGAGGACAGCACCTCCCCCGACGACGCCTGGGCGATGCTGCACCGGCTCGTGACCGCGGCCTGACGTGGGCAAGCGCGCGGCCTTCCGCCTCGAGCCGGTCCTGCGGATGCGCGCCGCTGCCGAGGAGGCGGCCTCCCGCGCGGCTGCCGAGGCCGGCGCCGCCGCCCGCGAGGCCGCCCGCCGCGCCGAGGAGCAGGCGGCGGCCCTGGCCGGCCGGGTGCCGCCCGCCTCGGCGCCCGCACCGGTCTTCCTCGCCGCGATGGTCGCATCGGCCGCCGCGGCTGCCGATGTAGCTGCTGCACGGTCGACGGCGCAGGCCTCGGCCGAGCAGGCGGAGCTGCTCCGGCAGCGCTGGACCGCCGCCGCCCAGGAGACCCGGGCGCTGGAGAAGCTGCGCGAGCGGCACCTCCTGGCGCTGCGGGCCGCCGAGGCCGCCGCCGAGGAGCGCGCGGTCGACGACCTGGTGACGCGCCGGCACTCGGTGCGCACCACGACCGGGCACGACGACTGACGACCGGGCACGACGAGCAGGGAGGAGGGACCGTGGACGGTCTGACCGCGGTGCACAGCCGCATCGCCGAGATCCAGAACCGGATCCTCACCCTCGCCTCGGCGTCCCCGACCTCGACGTCGGCCGCCCTGTCCTCCCAGTGGGCCTCCGCCGCCTCCGCCGCAGGCCTCACCGGCACCTCCGCCGCCGCCACCACCGGGACGACGGCGACCGCCGGCAGCGGCCTGGAGTCACAGGTGGTCGCCGCCGCCCAGCGCTACCTCGGCGTCCCCTACGCGTGGGGCGGCACCGACCCGTCGGTGGGCCTGGACTGCTCGGGCCTCGTGCAGCGGGTGTACGCCGACCTCGGCATCGACCTGCCGCGCACCAGCTCCCAGCAGGCGACCGCCGGCACCGCCGTCGCCGGCCTCGCCGAGGCGCGGCCCGGCGACCTCGTCTTCTTCGACCACTCGTCGTCGCGGCCGGGCATCGACCACGTCGGCATCTACATCGGCAACGGGAAGATGATCGCCGCGCCGCAGGCCGGCCAGGCCGTGCAGGTGCAGGACGTCGGCTCGCCGTCGGTCATCCGCCGCGTGCTGCCCGCGCCCGCCGCCGCGGCCCCCGCGGGTGCGGTGTCCGGCGCCGGTCTCGCCGGCGTCCCGTACGCCGACCTGTTCACCGCCGCCGGCGCCCGCCACGGCGTCGACCCGGCGCTGCTCGCCGGGGTGGCCGAGGTGGAGTCCGGCTTCGACTCCTCCGCGGTCTCCTCCGCCGGCGCCACCGGCCTCATGCAGTTCATGCCGGCGACCGCCGCCGGCCTCGGCGTCAACGCGTCGGACCCGGCGTCGTCCATCGACGGCGCGGCCCGCTACCTGCGCCAGCTCACCGACCGCTTCGGCTCCACCGACCTCGCGCTGGCCGCCTACAACGCCGGGCCCGGGACGGTGAGCCGGTACGGCGGCATCCCGCCGTACGCGGAGACCCAGTCCTACGTCCGCAAGGTCACCAGCGCCGCGGAGGCCTACTCATGACCGCTCCTGCCCTGACCGCCGCCCTGCCCGCGGCGGCGCGCCAGCCCTCCGCCGCCCCGGCCGGCCCGTCGTCGGGCGCGGACTTCGCCTCCGCGCTCGACAGCGCGGTCGGCGGCCGCGGCCCCGTGGCCCGCGGCCCGGTCGACCGGGGCCCCGTCGATCGGGGTGAGGACCGCGGCCCGGTCCGCCGCGGTCCCGTCGACCGCGGCCGGCCCGACCGCGAGCCCGCCGACGGCACCCCCGCCGAGGAGGGGACCGACGACGCCGCCGCGGACGCGGCCGCCGCCGACCCGGCGCCCGGCGTCCCGGTGGCCGGCCTCCCCGCCGGCTGGGCGCTCGCGCTGGCGCTGGGCGTGCCGGCGACCGCTCCCGGCCACGTCACGGCCGCCGCCCCGGACGCCGCCCTGCCCGGCGCACTCCCCGGTGGCGTCGTCCCCGGTGCAGTCCTCCCCGGCGCACTCCCCGGTGCCGTCGCGCCCGGCGCCGTGCCGGCCGAGGTCCCCGCCCTCCCGGCCGCGCCGTCCGCCGCGACACCGGCCGCCCCCGCCGTCCCGTCCCCCGGGGCGGCCGGCCCGGCCGCCCCGGCCGCTGCCGCCGTCCCGGCCGCTCTCGCCGCCGTGCTGCCCGCGGGCCTCGTCGTCGTCACCGCCGATGCCGCCGCTGCCGACGACGCCGCACCGGCCACCGCCCTGCCCGCCGCCGCCGCCGGCCCGGCCGTCCCCGCCCTCCCGGTCGCCCCGGGAGGCGGGGACGCGGGCACCGGCCCCGGCGGCGGCGACCCGCACGCCCGCCCGGGCGAGACCACGTCGGCCGCGCCGGCCGCCCCGAGCGCCGCACCGGCGCCCGCACCGGCCGTCGTCGCGCCGGTCGCGGCGGCCCGCGCCGAGGCCCCCGCCCCGCCGGTCGCCGCCCAGCTCGCCCCCACCGTCGCCACGCTGGCCGCCCGGCCGGACGGCGCGCACACGATGACGCTGGTGCTCACGCCCGAGACGCTCGGTCCGGTCGAGGTCCGGGTGACGGTGCACAACGGCACCGTCGACCTCAGCCTGCGCGGCGCCTCCGACGCGGGCCGCGCCGCGCTGCTCGACGCCCTGCCCGACCTGCGCCGCGACCTCGAGGCCTCCGGGCTCACCTGCTCGAAGGTGCAGGTCGACCGCGAGCAGGCCGGCTCGGGCCAGTCCCAGGCGCAGGCCGGCTGGCAGCAGGCCCAGCAGCAGGCCCAGGAGCGCGGCGAGCGGCAAGGCCGCGGGCAGGGCCCCGGCGAGGACGCCGGCCGCCCCTGGCTGCGCACCGACCCCGACGGGAGCCGACCGGCTGCCGCCACCGACTCCCCCACGTCGAGCTCCCTCGACGTCCGGGCCTGAGAGGAGCCGACGATGACCGATCCCGTGGGCGGCGTGGGCTCGAGCCCCGCCACGTACGGTGCGTCGACGTCCGTGGACCGCAAGGACCAGATGGGCAAGGACACGTTCCTGCAGCTGCTGGTCGCCCAGATGCGCTACCAGGACCCCAGCAACCCCACGAGCACGACCGAGTTCATGTCGCAGACGGCGACGTTCACGCAGGTCGAGAAGCTCTCGGAGATCGCGAGCCAGAACGCCTCGCTGCTGTCCCTGCAGCGCTCGCTGTCGGCCGGCGCGCTCGTCGGGCACGCGGTCAGCTGGACCGCCGAGGACGGCACCACGCAGACCGGGACGGTCTCCTCGGTCCGCTTCGGCGACGACGAGCCGACCGCCGTCGTCGGGGGCCAGGAGGTCCCCTTCGGCCGCCTCACCGAGATCTCCGTGCCGGCCTGACCGGCCCATCCCCCGCTCTCCCCCCTCCCGAGAGGACCTCCCCGTGCTTCGCTCGATGTTCTCGGCCATCTCCGGCCTCCGCGCCCACCAGACCAAGCTCGACGTGACCGGCAACAACATCGCCAACGTCAACACGGTCGGCTTCAAGAGCTCCCAGACCGTCTTCGAGGACACCCTGTCCCAGGTCATCCGCAACGGCTCGGCCCCCGTCACCGGTGAGACCGGCGGCACCAACCCGGCGCAGGTCGGCCTCGGCGTCAAGGTCGCCGGCATCACCACCAACTTCGGCCAGGGCTCGACCCAGAACACCGGCCGCTCGACCGACTTCATGATCAGCGGCGACGGCTTCTTCGTCACCCAGGCCGGCAACGAGACGCTGTTCACCCGCGCCGGGTCCTTCGACTACGACGGCGCCGGCAACCTCGTCACACCCGACGGCGCGCTGCTGCAGGGCTGGATGGCGCAGAACGGCACGGTCAACGCCAACGGCGCGATCGGCCCGCTGACCATCCCGTTCGGCCAGGTCATGAACCCCGAGCCGACGTCCACCGGCAAGATCGGCGGCAACCTGTCGACGTCGTCGGTGCCCTACTCGGCCGGCCCGCCGGTCGTCGAGGCGACGCAGGTGCAGAGCCAGATCACCGCCTACGACTCGCTGGGCACCGCGCACCCGATCGCGCTGGTGTTCACCAAGCTCAACGACACCGACTGGTCGGTGCAGGCCAGCGAGAACGGGACGAACATCGGCGCGGCCCAGACGCTGTCGTTCAGCCCGGCGACCGGCCTGCCCACCAGCGGCACGACGCTGCAGCTCACCTTCCCGGCCACCGACCTGAACTGGCCCGCGGCCGGCATCCGCGTGGACCTCGGCGGGATGACCCAGTTCGGCGGCAAGACGGCGCTGACCCCCAGCGGCGTCGACGGCAACGCCATGGGCACGCTGCAGTCGATCTCCCTCAGCGGCGACGGCACGATCATGGGCGTCTACTCCAACAGCCTGCGCGAGCCGATCGGCAAGCTCGCCATGGCCACCTTCGCCAACCCCAGCGGCCTGTCGAAGGCCGGCAACACGAGCTACCGGGTGGGCGACAACTCCGGCCAGGCCGTCATCGGCGAGGCCGGCACCGGCGGCCGCGGCTCGCTGACCGCCGGCGCGCTGGAGATGTCGAACGTGGACCTCGCCGAGGAGTTCACCGGCCTGATCGTCGCCCAGCGCGGCTTCCAGGCGAACAGCCGCGTCATCACCAGCTCCGACGAGATCCTCCAGGACCTGGTCAACCTCAAGCGCTGATGAAGGACCTCTCCGCCCCCACGCCTCGGGACCTCGGCGCGGGGCCCTGCGGAGAGGCCGTTCCAGCACGTCGCGGCGGCCCGGCACCCGTTCCCCGGGGTGCCGGGCCGCTCCCGTCGTGCCCCGTCCCGCCTCCCGCCCGCGGACGGCGGTCCTCGTCGCCTTCGTAGCGCCATCGGCTCCTTCGGTCGCCTCCCGCGCAGAAGGCTTCCCTCCTCCGCCGGACGGCGGCGGGACGCCTGTGACGTGCGGGGACGCGGTGCCGGGTCACCCTCCGGGGTGATGCGGCGGGCCGGGTTCGGCTCAAGCAGTCCCCGCGCAGGGCCGATGGTCCCTGCAGCCGGCAGTCCGCACCGCCGCGGCTGCTCTCCCCTCCCCGAACGAGCAGAAGGACCCACCCGTGATCCGTGTGACGCGCCTGAACGGGGAGCACTTCGCGCTCAACCCCGACCTCATCGAGCGGGTCGAGGGTCACCCCGACACCGTCGTGTTCCTCGTCGACGGCACCAAGTACATCGTCCGCGAGGGCGTCGACGAGGTGCTCGACGAGATCCGCGAGTACCGGGCCAGCATCCTCGCCACCGCCTACGCGATGGACCGCGGCACCTACCGCACCACCTCGACCGGGCCCTCCCCCGTCTCCCCCGCGCACCCGGCCGACGACGCCCCGCGTGCCTCCGTCGTCCCCTTCCCGGCCCGCGAGGAGCGCTGACCCATGGACCCGTCCACCCTCATCGGCTTCGTCATCTCGCTGGTCGCGCTGCTGGCCTTCATGGTCATGGAGGGCGCCGACCCGACCTCCCTGATCTTCCTGCCCGCGATCATCCTGGTCATCGTCGCCACCTTCGGCGCGGCCATGTCCGGCCAGACGATGGCCGACCTCGGCAAGATGGGCGGCTGGTTCAAGCTCGCCCTCATGCCGGCCAAGGTGCCGCCGGCCGCCGAGCAGATCCAGACCCTGGTCAGCCTCGCCGAGAAGGCCCGCAAGGAGGGCCTGCTCGCGCTGGAGGCCCAGGTCAAGGCCATCGAGGACCCGTTCCTCAAGCGCGGCCTCCAGATGGGCATCGACGGCACCGACCCCGAGGAGCTGCGCGCCGTCCTCGAGAGCGAGATCGCCGCCAAGAAGGCGGAGGACAAGGTCGCCGCCAAGTTCATGAACACCATGGGCGGCTACGCCCCGACCATCGGCATCGTCGGCTGCATCGTCGGCCTGATGAACGTCATGGGGAACCTGAGCAACCCCGAGGCCCTCGGCCCGATGATCGCCGCAGCGTTCGTCGCGACCCTGTGGGGCGTCATGGCCGCCAACTTCTGGTTCCTGCCGATGGGCGCGAAGATCCTGCGCGTCAGCGAGCTGCAGGCCGCCCAGATGGAGCTGCTCGTCGAGGGCATCTCCGAGATCCAGGCCGGCACCAGCCCGCGCGCCGTCCGGCTCAAGCTCAGCGCGCTCATCCCGCCGAGCGAGGCCGCCAAGGAGGCGGCGTGACCTCCCCCGGGGCGTCGGCATGAGCGCCGGCGGCCACGGCCACGGCGGCAAGCGCCGCAAGAAGCACGCCGACCACGAGGAGCACGAGAACCACGAGCGGTGGCTCGTGTCCTACGCGGACATGATGACCCTGCTCCTGGTCCTCTTCGTCGTCCTCTTCGCGATGAGCCAGGTGGACAAGGAGAAGTTCGCCGCGCTGGCCAGCGGCCTGTCGGAGGCGTTCGGTGCCCCGGTCACCGCGCTGAGCAGCGCCGGCACCAACTCCGACGCACAGGTCCTCGACGCCCTCGACGCCGCCGTCGACGTGCAGATCCCGCCGGCCCCGGCCGCGGAGTCCGACGTCGACACCGCCGCCGCGGAGGCCGCCGCGCAGGAGGCCGCCCGCGTCGCCGCGGAGGCCCGGGCCGAGTACGACGAGCTGGCCGCCGCCCGCGATGCCATCGACGCGGCGCTGGCCGCCGCCGGGCGGGCCGGCACCGCGCAGTACGAGATCGACGAGCGCGGCCTGGTCGTGCACATCGTGTCCGACCCGGTCCTGTTCGGCCCCGAGGAGGCGACGCTGCAGCCCGCCGGCCGCGAGATCCTCGACGCCATCGCGCCGACGCTGGCCGCACTGCCCAACTCCCTCACCGTCGAGGGCCACGCCAACTCGCTGCCGGTGACCCCGGGCGGGCCGTGGCCGTCGAACTGGGAGCTGTCGGCCTACCGCGCCACGACCGTCGTCCGGTACCTGGCCGCCGAGGGCGTGCCGCAGGGCCGGCTGTCGGGCACCGGCTACTCCGACACCCGGCCGATGGTCCCGGCGTCGGACCCGAACGCCCTGTCCCTCAACCGCCGCGTCGACATCGTCGTGCTGTCCGACGCCTCCGCCGAGGCCGCAGAGCTCCTCCCCGGCCTCGACGACGCCCCGACCGCCCCCGTCCCGAACGCCCCGGCCGCCCCGGCCGCACAGGAAGGCACGCACGAGTGAGCACCAAGACCAAGGACAAGGCCGCCAAGGACAAGGCCGCCGAGGACGGCGAGGAGGCGAAGGGCGGCGGCAAGAAGAAGCTGCTCGTCATCGTCGCCGTCCTGCTGGTCGGCCTCGGCGCCGCCGCCTACTTCTTCCTCTTCGCCGGCAGCGGCGAGGCCGAGGCGGCCGAGCCCGTGCACGGCGGCTACACCGCGCTGGAGCCGATCGCGGTCAACCTGGCCGGCGGCGGCTACCTCAAGATCGGCATCACGCTGGAGTACACCGCGGACGCCGCCGCCGGCGGCCACGGCAGCGGCGGCGTCGACGGCTCCAAGGCCCTCGACCTCATCATCTCCACCTACTCGCAGGCCCAGCCGGCCGACGTCGTGGGCGCCCGCGAGGCGCTCAAGGAGTCGCTGGAGCACCAGATCATCGAGGCCTACACCGAGGACGGCGTCCCGATGGTCATGCACGTCTACCTGACCGAGTACGTCACCCAGTGACGCGCTGACCCCACCCGTCCCGTCCCAGCGATCCCCCGGCGCACCACGCGCCACATCCTCCCCGGCTGACCGGCGGCGCCCCGCGCCGCCGGTCAGTTCGCGTTCCGGGCCCGCCGATGAGGGACCCGTGACCCGCCCCGAGAACGCGACCGTGCCCGCCGGGCACGGGCCGCAGTCGCCGGCCGTGGGCGGCCGCAGCCGGCGCGGTGCTCCCCGCACCTACGACTTCCGCCGCCCGACCAAGCTGTCCCGCGAGCACGTGCGCGTGCTGCAGATCGCGCAGGAGGCCTTCGCCCGCCAGGCGACGACGGTCCTGACCACGATGCTGCGCACCGGCGCGCGGATGGAGCTCGTCGGCATCGAGCAGCACTCCTACGACGACTACGTCGCCACGCTGCCCGACCCGTCGTTCCTGACGACGTTCACCCTCGAGCCGCTCGCCGGCAAGGGCCTGCTGGCCTACCCGCTCGACGTCGCGATGGCCACCGTCGACCACATGCTCGGCGGCTCGGGCGCCGCCCACCAGCCGGAGCGGCCGATGACGGCGATGGAGACGACGATCATCCACTCGCTGCTCGACCGGCTGCTGCAGGAGCTCGCCGCCTCCTTCACCAACGTCACCCCGCTGCAGCCGGTCGTCGACGGCATCGAGTACAACCCCGCCCTGGCCCAGGCCGCCGCCGGCTCGGACACCGTGATGGTGGCCCGCTACACCCTGTCGATCGGCGCCCGCGACGGCGCCGCCTCGCTGGTGCTGCCGTTCAGCTCCTTCCACCAGGTCCTCGACGACGCGGCCTCCCCGCAGCTGTCGGAGTCCGCGCAGCGCACCCGCCAGCGCGCCGCCGAGCTGCTCGCCGCCCGCATCGAGCTGGTCCCGGTCGACGTCAGCGTCCGGTTCTCCCCGCTCGAGGTGTCCTCGGAGGACCTGCTCTCCCTCGCCGTCGGCGACGTCCTGCTGCTGCGCCACCCGCGCGACGCGCCGCTCGAGGTCACCACCAACGACGCCGTCTTCGCCCACGCCATCGCCAGCAACCACCGCCGCCGGCTGGCCGCCGCCATCGTGCCCGCCCCCGCCGGAGGGAAGGACCCCGCATGACCGCCACGCTCGACTCCCAGGCCCAGCAGGCGTCGGAGACCATCACCGCCGTCGTCGTCGCGGCCGCCACCGCCGCGGCCGCCCTCGTCCCGGCCGGCACCGAGCTGGTGCCCGCCCCGGCGGTCACCGACCCCGACGCCGTCCCGGTCCCCCCGGCCGCCACCGCGGCCGTCAGCGCCCGGCTGTCCGGCGAGATCACCGGCGACGTCGTCCTGGTGCTCTCCGCCGAGGTGGTCGAGGCGCTGGACAACTCCCCCGTCGGCCCGATGGACGTCGCCACCGCGCTGCGCCCGGCGCTCGAGGCGGCCGCGGCCACCCTCGGCCGGGTGCGCGTGGACTCCGAGCGCACCGAGGACCCGGTGACCGCCCTCGACGGCCTGCGCGACAAGGGCATGTTCGTGGCGGTCCCGCTGGTCGCCGGCACCGAGCACGTCGCGACGCTGGCCCTGCAGGTCACGCTCCCGACCGCCCCCCGCCCGCGCCGCAACAGCCTCGATCTGCTCCGCCACGTGGCCATGGAGGTCACGGTGGAGATCGGCCGCACCCGGATGACCGTCGGGGAGCTGCTCTCGCTGCACCCCGGCGAGGTGATCGAGCTCGACCGCGCGGCCAGCGCCCCGGCCGACCTGCTGGTCAACGGCACCCTCATCGCCCGCGGCGAGGTCGTCGTCGTCGACGAGGACTTCGGCCTGCGGATCAGCGAGATCGTCACCGACGCCGCCGCGGAGCTCGGGCAGGCCCACCCGTGACGTGGATGGTCATCCGGCTGCTGCTGTCGCTGGCGTTCGTCGGCGGCGTGCTGTGGTTCGCCGCGCGCCTGGCCAAGAAGCGCGGTCTGGGCTCCTCGGGCGGCCTCGTGGAGGTCGTCGCCCACCAGCGGATGGGCCGCGCCAGCACGGTGAACGTGCTGCGCATCGGCGACCGCGTGCTCGTGGTCGGCGCGACCGAGCAGCAGGTGACGCTGCTGGCCGAGCTCGACGGCGAGGCCGTCGAGGCGACGCTGGCCGAGCGGGCCGCGGCGAGCCCCGCAGAGGGCCGGCCGGCGGTCGCGCTCCCGGCCGCGGGCGGGACGCTGTCGGGCTCGGTGCTCGACCGCGGCGCCTGGTCGGGCCTGGTCTCGCAGCTGCGCGAGCGGACGGTCCGCCGCTGATGGACCGCACCGCACCCGTGCGGGGCCCGGCACGCCGGGCCGCCGTCGTGCTGGCCGCCCTGTTCGGCTGCGCCGTCGCCGGCGTGCTGCTGGCCGGTCCCGCCGCCGCGGCGCCGACCGCGCCCACGGCCCCCACCGCCCCCGTGGTCCCCGCCGTCGACGGCGGCGTGGACATCTCCGTCGGCAACGGCAGCCCCAGCACCTCGATCACGCTGATCCTGGCGATCACCGTGCTGTCGGTGGCGCCGTCGGCGCTGCTGCTGTGCACCTCGTTCACCAAGATCGCGATCGTCCTGTCGCTGACCCGCAACGCGCTGGGCCTGCAGCAGTCGCCGCCGAACTCGGTGCTCACCGGCATCGCGCTGTTCCTCACGCTGTTCGTGATGGGCCCGGTGCTCTCCGACGTCAACGAGGTCGCCGTCCAGCCCTACATGGACGGCACGATGACCGTCTCGCAGGCCTACGACGCCGGCGTGGTCCCGCTGCGGGAGTTCCTGCTCGCCAACACCCGCGACGACGAGCTCGAGCTCATGGTCGGCCTGTCCGGCGAGGAGCAGCCGGAGGACGCCGCGTCGGTCAGCATGACCACGCTCGTGCCGGCGTTCGTCCTCTCCGAGCTCAAGAGCGCCTTCATCATCGGGATCGTCGTCTTCATCCCGTTCCTCGTGCTCGACATGCTGGTCAGCGCCTCGCTGATGGCGATGGGCATGATGATGGTGCCGCCGTCGATCGTGTCGCTGCCGTTCAAGCTGCTGCTGTTCGTCGTCGTCGACGGGTGGGCGCTGATCACCACGGCGCTGGTCGGGAGCTATTCGTGAGCGAGCTCGCGAGCTCACGCGTGAGCACGGCACCGCCGGTCACGACCGCGACGAGCGCCGGCGAGGAGTCGTCGTGACCGACGCCGACGTCACCGAGATCGCGGTGCAGACGATGACCGTGGGCGCCAAGGTCGCCGCGCCGGTCCTGCTCACCGCGCTGCTGGTCGGGTTCCTCATCTCGCTGTTCCAGGCCGCGACCCAGATCCAGGAACCGACCCTGTCGTTCGTGCCGAAGATGATCGCGGTCTCGATCGCGCTGCTGGTCACCGGCAACTGGGTGCTCGCCGAGATGGTGAGCTTCACCGAGCACCTCTTCGACTCGCTGCCCCACCTCCTCGGCAGGACCTGAGCGCCATGGACCTCGAGGTCCCGGCGGTCACCCTGGCGGCCCTGCTGCTGGCCGTCGCCCGGGCGGCCGGGTTCGTCCTGGTGGCCCCGCCGTTCAACACCCGCGCCGTCCCGGGCCCGGTGAAGGGGGCGCTGGCCCTCGCGCTGTCGGTGGCGCTGCTCGACCGCGTCGCGCCCGGGCTGCCCGAGCCGACCACGGGCTTCCTCGTCGTCACCGCCGTCAGCGAGGTCGCCATCGGCGCGGCGCTCGGGTTCGTCGTCCAGCTGTTCTTCACGGCCGTGCAGTTCGCCGGTGAGCTGCTCGACGTCACCGGCGGTTTCTCGCTCCAGCCGGCCTACGACCCGCTGGCCATGACGATGAACTCCACCCTCGGCCGGCTGCACTACCTGCTCGCGACGACGCTGCTGTTCACCAGCGGCGGCCACCTCATGCTGGTCCGCGGGTTCGCCACCTCCTACGAGGGGCTCCCGGTGACCGGCGGCTTCCCGGCCGACTCGATCGGCGAGGTCGTGCTGACGGCGTTCTCCGCGATGTTCCTGGCCGCGCTGCAGATCGCCGGGCCGATGGTCGCGGTGCTGCTGCTGGCCGACGTCGCGCTCGCCCTGCTGTCCCGGGCGGCGCCGGCGCTCAACATCTTCGCCTTCGGCTTCCCGGTGAAGATCCTGCTGACCCTGTCGCTGCTCGGTCTCACCTTCCCGCTGCTCCCGCCGGCGCTCGACGCGTTGATCGAGCAGGCCACCCGCGCCATCGTCGGTCTCCGGAGCGGCTGATGGCCAAGGACGGCCCGGGTGGTGAGAAGACAGAGAAGCCGACTCCCAAGAAGCTCCGGGAGGCCCGCAAGGAAGGGCAGATCCCCCGGACCCAGGAACTGGGCACCTGGGCGGGGGTGGCGGTGGCCAGCGGGCTGCTGCCGATGCTCGTGGGCAACGCGTTCGACGCCGTCGGCCGGCTGTTCGTGCAGATCGACGTCGTCGTCGACGAGCCCGACGCCGCGAAGGTGTCCCCGCTGCTCGGCCAGGCACTGTCGGCCTTCCTGACGACGGTGCTGCCGGTCGCGCTCGCGCTGATGCTGGTCGGCGTGCTCTCCTCGGCGGCGCAGGGCGGGGTGACGCTGTCGGCCAAGGGCATGAAGCCGACGCTCAAGAAGCTCAACCCCTTCCCGGGGATGAAGCGCATGTTCGGCACCCACGGTCTGTGGGAGGCGGCGAAGGCGGTCATCAAGACCGCGGCGCTGGCGACCGTCGTGGTCGTCACCAGCGACCGGGCGCAGGCGCTGGTGTCGGCGTCGGGCGCGCTGCCGCTGTCCGCGATCACCGCCACCGTGGCCGACTGCGCCGTGCTGATGTTCCGCGTCGTCGCCGTCACCGGCTTCGTCATCGCCGTGGCCGACTACGTCGTCGTCCGGGTGCAGACCATGAACAAGCTCAAGATGAGCAAGTACGAGATCCAGCAGGAGCACAAGAACTCCGAGGGCGACCCGCACGTCAAGGCGCAGCGGAAGTCGGTGGCCCTGTCCATGTCGCGCAACCGCATGATGGCCGAGGTCGCCGAGGCCGACGTCCTGCTCGTCAACCCCACGCACGTCGCGGTGGCGCTGAAGTACGACCCGACGAAGGGCGCCCCGCGGGTGGTGGCCAAGGGCGCCGACGAGATCGCCGCCACGCTGCGCGAGCGGGCCGCCGAGGCGCGGGTGCCGATGGTGCAGGACATCCCGCTGGCCCGGGCGCTGCACGCCTCCTGCGACCTCGGCCAGGAGGTGCCGCCCCAGCTGTTCACCGCCGTCGCGCGGGTGCTGGCGTTCGTCATGCAGCTGGGCTCGCGCGGCGTGCGCGGCGGGTTCCACCGGCCCGGGTTCCAGGCGCCCGACGTCACCGACCTGCCCCGCGCCGGCCGCCGGAGGGCCCCGATCGCGAGCTGACCTGCCGTCTCCCAGGCATTGGATCCTCTCCCCACGTGCTGCGACGCGGGACGTGCGGCGAGGATCCGATGCCCCGCCGTGCCCGCGGATGGGACGGCTGTGACAGGTGCGACGTCCGCGGTCGGCCGGGCACCCCCGGCTGCCGATGGGGAGTCCGTGCGAGGGATGACCAAGGCCGCGGTGCCCGTCGGCGTCGTGGCGATCGTCCTCATGCTGGTCGTGCCGCTGCCCGCGGCGCTGCTCGACCTGCTCCTGGGCTTCAACATCACCGCGGCGCTGCTGATCCTGCTCGTCTCGATGCAGATCAAGCGCCCGCTCGACTTCGCCGTCTTCCCGTCGCTGATCCTCATCGCGACGCTGTTCCGGCTGGCGCTCAACGTCTCCTCGACGCGGCTGGTGCTCACCGACGGCTACGCCGGCAAGGTCATCGAGGCCTTCGGGCACTTCGTGATCGGCGGCTCGCTCGTCGTCGGCCTGGTGATCTTCGTGATCCTCACGATCATCCAGTTCGTCGTCATCACCAACGGTGCCGGCCGCGTCGCCGAGGTCGGCGCGCGGTTCACCCTCGACGCGATGCCCGGCAAGCAGATGGCCATCGACGCCGACCTCAACGCCGGGCTCATCAACGAGGCGCAGGCCCGCAAGCGGCGCACCGAGGTGACCAGCGAGGCCGACTTCTACGGCTCGATGGACGGTGCCTCGAAGTTCGTCAAGGGCGACGCGATCGCGGGCATCATCGTCACGCTGATCAACCTGATCGGCGGCTTCGCCATCGGGATCATGCAGCGCGGCATGGCCCCGGGCGAAGCGGTCAGCACCTACTCGCTGCTGACCGTCGGCGACGGCCTGGTCTCGCAGATCCCCGCCCTGCTGCTGTCCACCGCGACCGGCATCATCGTCACCCGCTCGGCCTCCGACGGGGACATGGGCAGCGACCTGATCGGCCAGCTGGGCCGGTTCAAGCAGCCGGTGCGCATCGCCGGCGCCGCGGCCATCGCGCTCTGCCTCATCCCGGGCCTGCCGAAGCTGCCGTTCCTGCTCATCGGCGGCACCTTCCTGATCATGGCCGCCCGCATGCGGGAGGCCCCCGTCGAGGACGAGCTCGCCACGGTCACCCCGGCCGACGACGAGCCCAGGCCCGACTCCCCCGAGGCGATCGCCGAGCGGATGCGGGTCGACCCGCTCGAGCTCGAGGTGGCCTTCGACCTCGTCGACCTGGTCGACACCGCCCGCGGCGGCGACCTGCTCGACCGCGTCAAGGCGCTGCGCCGGAAGGTCGCGATGGAGACCGGGCTGGTCATCCCGCTCGTGCGCACCCGCGACAACCTCGACCTGCCGGCGTCGCAGTACGTCATCTGGCTCAACGGCGTCCCCGCGGCCAAGGGCACCTCGCCCGCCGGCACGGTGCTGGCGATCGGCGACGCGCTCGACGGCCTGCCCGGCCGCCCCACCCGCGAGCCGGTGTTCGGCCTGCCCGCCAAGTGGGTGCCCGCCGAGCTGCAGCGGCAGGCCGAGATGGCCGGCGCGACCGTCGTCGACCGCTCCTCGGTCATCACCACCCACCTGGCCGAGGTGGTCCGCCAGCACTCCGCCGACCTGCTCGGCCGCGAGGACGTCCGGCTGCTGGTGGAGATGGTCCGCCGCACCCACCCGGTCGTCGTCGAGGAGCTCACCCCGACTCTGCTCACCCTCGGCGAGATCCAGCGGGTGCTGCACGCGCTGCTCACCGAGAACGTGTCCATCCGCGACCTGGTGCGCATCTTCGAGGCGCTGTCGCTGCGGGCGAAGACGTCGACCGACCTCGACGGCCTCGTCGAGGCGGTGCGCTCCTCGCTCGGCGCCGCGATCAGCCACCCCTACGTCACCCCCGACGAGCGGCTGCACGTGCTCACCCTCGAGCCCGCGTTCGAGCAGCGGCTGCTCGAGGCGGTCCGGCACAGCGACGGCGGCCAGGTGCTGGCCCTCGACGCCGGCTCCGTCGACGCGCTGGTCACCGGGTGCACCGGGCTGCTGGAGGACGCCGAGAGCCACGGCCTCGCGCCGGTCCTCGTGTGCTCGCCGCAGGTCCGCGCCGCCCTGTCCCGCCTGGTCCGCCAGGTCCTGCCCCGGCTGCCGGTGATCTCCTACACGGAGGTCTCCCGGACGGCCCAGATCGAGTCCCTGGGAGTGGTGAGCGGTGCCGTTGCCATCCGTTGAGGCGGCGACCCCCGAGGCCGCGGTCGCCGCGGCGCGCGAGCGCTACGGCAACGCCGTCCGGATCGTCGGCGTCCGCCGCATCCGGTCGGGCGGGGTCCTGGGCTTCTTCGCCACGGAGCGCTTCGTGGCCGAGGTGGAGGACGTCGAGCCGCCGCGCCGCACCCCGGCGTCGAAGTCGGAGTCGGCCCGCCGGATCGAGGCCGCGCTGAGCCGCGACCCCGGCCCGCTCGCCGACACCGGCGCCTTCCTGCGCGCCACCGAGATGCACCGGTCCCGCCCCGCGGCGGCCCGGCCCACCTCGCGGCCGGCGGTCCTGCCCGACCCCGTCGACGAGGTCGCCGGCCTGCTCGGCGCGGGCACCGGCGGTCCCGACGTCGACCTGTACTCCCGGTCCTCGGTCGGCGCCGCCCGGCGGCCCGCCGCGCGCCCGGCCGCGGCCCGTCCCGCGGCCCCTGCTCCTGCCGCGACCGCTGCGGCCGCCACCGCTGCCCGGCCTGCCTCGGGTGCCGCCGGCTTCCGGCCGGCCTCCGCCGCCGCTCCGGCCGCCGCGCGCCGCTCGACCCGCACCGCGGTGCGCCCGCCGGCGACGCCGGCCGGGCCCGCCGGCCCGTCGCTGTTCACCGCCGCGCTCGCCCAGGTGGTCGCCGGTGACCGCGAGGTGCGCGAGGCCGTCGACGACGCGGTGGCCGCCACCGCTGCAGCGTCCGCCGCCGAGGCGCTGCGCGCGCTGCACGCGACGGCCGCCGCGCTCGCCGCCGAGCCCGATCCGGTGATCGAGCCGGAGCCGGCGCCCGCCCCGGCGTCGGTGCTGCGCACGCCTGCCTCGACGCCCGCGCCCTCTGCGCCGGCGATGCCCCTGGCCGCCGCGCTCGCCGCCGCGATGGCCGCCCCGCGTGCCGCCGCTCCAGCTCCTGCCCCCGCGCCGGCCGTCGCCGCGCCCGCCCCTGCTGCGGCCGCCCCGGTCCCGGTTGCTCCGGTCGTCCAGGAGCCGGCTCCGGTCGCCGTCGAGGAACCCGTGGCCGAGGAGCCTGCCGTCGAGGTGCCCGTCCCGGCCGTCGCCGAGGAGCTCGAGGTCCCGGCGATCGAGGTCCCGGCGATGGAGGTCCCGGTCGAGGACGAGCCGGCCGTCGAGGACCCTCCGGCCGAGCGGTCCGTCGACATGGACATGTGGGCCGACCCGGTGCCCGCCGGTCCGGCTCCCGCCCCGGTCGCCGTCGCCCCGGCCGTCATGGAGGAGCCCGCCGCCGAGGAGCCCGCCGTCGAGGACGAGTCCGACGACGAGTCCCTGGTCGCCGAGCTGCTCGGCGACCGGCCGGCCGCGGAGGCCGCCCTCGAGGTCGAGCCCGCCGCGGAGCCCGTCGTCGCGGAGCCCGTCATCGAGGAGGAGCCCGTCGTCGGGCAGGCCGCCCTCGAGGTCGCCCCGGCCGACGACTACGCCACCGACGTCCTCCCCGCCGTCGTCGCCCTCCCCATCGAGGTGCCGGCGCCGCAGCCGGTGGCCACGTGGTCCGACGCGGACCTGACCGGCCCGGTCACCGGCCGCGAGGAGGCCATCGCCGAGGTGCTGCGCGCCGCGCTGGCCCACGACACCCCCGACGACGCGCTCACCGACATCCTGCGCGGCGTGCTCGCCAGCGCCTCCACCCAGGGCGGCGTGCACCGCGGCCGCCCGCCGGTGCCGGCCACCGCCCAGCGGATGGACCGCGAGCCGGCGTGGGTCGAGGCCTCGGCCGAGAGCGACGAGTGGGAGGTCGAGGCGGTCGAGCAGCCCGCTATCGAGGCCGCCACCGAGGTGCTCGCGCTGGCCGCGACCGCCAGCGACCCGGCTCCTCTGCCGCTGGACTCCACCGCCGTCCTGCCCCCGCTGTCGCTGCTGCCGCCGCCCACCCCGGGCGCGGAGCTCGCCGTGCCGCGCCTGCTCGGCCGGCCGCCGGTCCCGCCGGCGCGCCGCGGCCTCCCGCCGGTGCCCGGCCAGGCGGTCGCCCGCGTCGCGGCCCCGGCCCGGCCCTCCGGCCTGGCCACCGTCACGCGGCTGCCCGTCGACACGCGCGCCGGCCGGGTGCTCGTCTCGTCGGTGCGCGAGCGCGGCACGTCCGGCCGCGAGCTGGTCGACCCGCGGATGGTCGAGGCGGCCGGGATCGTCGCCCGGCTGCGCGGCCTCGGCGTCCCCGAGGACCTGCTCGGGGGCACCTTCGCCGCGGACGTCGCCGCGAGCGGCACCTACGCGGCGCTCACCCGGGCGCTGCGGGGCCTGCCGGCCGCGCCGTCGGCCCCGGTGGGCGCCGGCGAGGTGCTGCTGGTCGTCGGCCCCGGTGTGGAGACGCTGGCCGCGGCCCGCTCGCTGTCGGTCTCGATGCGCCTGGACCCCGAGCGCCTGCAGTGGGCCACCCGCGGGGACCTCGCCGCGCTGGCGCCCGAGGGCAGCCGGATCACCTCGGTCGACACCGCGCTCGAGCGCAAGCAGGACGCCGCCCGGGCCGGGACGCCGACCGTCGTCGCGGTGGACGCCCCGATGCGGGCCGCCGGGCGCACCTGGCTCGAGCAGGTCATGGCGATCTTCTCGCCGGCCGCCGTCTGGGCCGTCGTCGACGCGACCCGCAAGCCGGAGGACGTCGGCCCGTGGCTCGGCGGCCTGCCCCGCGTCGACGCGCTGGTCGTCCAGGACACCGACCTGACCGCCGACCCGGCCGCCGTGCTGGGCCGCACCACCGTGCCGGTGGCGCTGCTCGACGGCGTCCGCGCCACGCCGCACCGCTGGGCGTCGCTCCTGTGCGAGCGGCTGGAGAGCGCTGAGGCATGAGCCCGCTGCGCTGGGACGTGCTCGCGGTGGGGCTCGTGCTGGCCCTGCCGGTGCTCGCCATGGGGGTGCGCGGCGACTTCTCGGCCGACGAGGTCGCCGTCCGGCTGCCCTGGTGCCTGCTCGCCGGGTGGGGTGCGGTGGCGCTGCTGCGCTGGGCGGCGACGCCGCCGCGGCCGGAGCCCGCCCGGCGCCGCGCGGGCGTCCCGGCCTCTCCCGAGGACGCCCCCACCCCCTGACCACCGCCGGCTCCCCGTGAATGCCGGTGTTCCTCGCGCGTTGCCGGTCCTGCAGCACCGGCGACGCACGAGGAACGCCGGCGATGCTGCGTCCACAGCACATCGCCACGTCCACCGTCGTCGGGCGGACCACGTTGCGAGGACGATCCGGCGGGACGGTCGGGACATGACGCCCGACCACCCTCCGCCACCGGTCCTGCGCCGCAGCCTCGTCGCCCACGGGTGGAGCGACGACGAGCTCGCGCGGGCCCGTCGGTCCGGCACGCTGTCCCGCGTCCGCCGAGGCGCCTACGTCGACGGCCCGGTTCCGCCCGACGCCGTCGTCCGCCACCGCCAGCTGGTCCAGGCCACCGTCGCGGGGCTGCGGCGTGCAGCCGTCGTCAGCCACGAGTCCGCCGCCGTCCTGCACGGGATGACCACCTGGGGCCTCCGGCTCGGGCGGGTGCACGTGACCCGCCGCCCACCCGCCTCGAGCGACGCCAGCCGCACGCTCCGCTGCCACGTCGCCTCGTTGTCCGACGACGAGACGGTCCTCGTGGACGGCCTCGCGGTCACCGACGTCACCCGGACGGCGCTGGATCTCGCCCGATCCGTACCGCTGGAGGTCGCGGTGGTGGTCCTCGACACGGCGCTGGCTCAGCAACTCGTGCAGCGCGAGGACCTCGACGCCGGCCTGGCCCGGCTGGCCGGCACCCGCGGGAGCAGGCGGGCGGCGCGCGCGGTGGCCCTGGCCGACGGACGGAGCGAGAGCGTCGGCGAGAGCCGGAGCCGGGTGGTGCTGCACCGGCTGGGCCTCGCGCCCAGCGGCCTGCAGCACCCCGTGCACACCGCCGACGGCGTCCTGGCCGGCCGGGCCGACTTCGTGTGGGAGACCGAGAAGCTGCTCGGGGAGTTCGACGGGCGGGTGAAGTACGGCCGGCTGCTGCGCCCCGGGCAGGACCCTGGCGACGCCGTCTTCGAGGAGAAGCGGCGCGAGGACTCCATGCGCGCGGAGGGCTGGGGCATGGTCCGCTGGACCTGGGACGAGATCGACGGCGCGATGGCCACCCGGGTCGGCCGGGCGCTGCGCCTGCGCCGGGGCGCCTGACCGCATTGCCGGGGTTCCTCGTGCACTGCCGGTCCTGCAGCACCGGCAGTGCACGAGGAACGCCCGCGATGCGGCGCCGAGCGGGGCCCGGAGGCCCGGCGTCAGAGCGGGAGGTCCTCCAGCATCTCGGTGACCAGGGCGGCGATCGCCGAGCGCTCCGAGCGGGTCAGCGTCACGTGCGCGAACAGCGGGTGGCCCTTGAGCTGCTCGACCACCGCGGCGATGCCGTCGTGCCGGCCGACCCGCAGGTTGTCCCGCTGCGCCACGTCGTGGGTGAGCACCACCCGCGAGCCCGAGCCCAGCCGCGACAGCACGGTCAACAGCACGCCGCGCTCCAGCGACTGCGCCTCGTCGACGATCACGAACGAGTCGTGCAGCGACCGGCCGCGGATGTGCGTCAGCGGCAGCACCTCGATGAGGTCGCGGGCGGCAATCTCCTCGAGGACCTCCTTGGACACCAGCGCGCCGAGCGTGTCGTACACGGCCTGCGCCCAGGGCGACATCTTCTCGCCCTCGCTGCCCGGCAGGTACCCGAGCTCCTGCCCGCCGACGGCGTAGAGCGGCCGGAAGATCACGACCTTCTTGTGCGCCCGCCGCTCCATCACCGACTCCAGGCCCGCGCACAGCGCCAGCGCCGACTTGCCGGTGCCCGCGCGACCGCCGAGCGAGACGATCCCGACGTCGGGGTCGAGCAGCAGGTCCAGCGCCACCCGCTGCTCCGCCGAGCGCCCGTGCAGGCCGAACGCCTCGCGGTCGCCGCGCACCAGCCGCACCTGCTTGTCCGGCGTCACCCGGCCCAGCGCCGACCCGCGCGAGCTCAGCAGCACCAGCCCGGTGTGCGCCGGCAGGTCCGCCGCCGCGGGCACGAACGCCTCGCCGGTGTCGTAGAGCGCGCTCAGCTCGGCGTCGTCCAGCGACAGCTCGGCCATCCCGGTCCAGCCGGCGTCGACGGCGTCCAGCGCGCGGTACTCGTCGGTCTCCAGGCCGACGGCGGCCGCCTTGACCCGCAGCGGCACGTCCTTGGTGATCAAGCAGACGTCGCGGCCCTCGGCGCGCAGGTTGAGCGCCACCACCATGATCCGGCTGTCATTGCTGTCGTTGCGGAAGCCCGCCGGGAGCACCGAGGCGTCGCTGTGGTTGAGCTCCACGTGCAGCGTGCCGCCGGCCTCGCCCACCGGCACCGGCGCGTCGAGCCGGCCGTGGGTGACCCGCAGGTCGTCGAGCATCCGCAGCGCCTGCCGGGCGAACCAGCCCAGCTCGGGGTGGTGCCGCTTGTCCTCGAGCTCCCCGATGACGACCAGCGGCAGCACCACGTCGGCGTCGCCGAAGCGCAGCAGCGCGCGCGGGTCGGACAGCAGGACCGAGGTGTCGAGGACGTACGTGCGGCGCAGAGTCACGAGTCGTCTCCCCTGGGGCGCACGGCGCGCCCCGGCTCCGAGGTGGCCGGGACCCGGCACAGGGGCCGGGTCGCGGCCCCCCTGGTCGACGAGTTCGTCAGCACCAACCGGGCCTCCCGCGGACGGCGGGACGGGCCCGTCGTCCACTGCGGACGCTAGAGCCACTCACCGACAGGAGCGCGGTGTCCCACCCTCCGGAAACGCACTGTTCACCCGGAGGGGTACCTCCCGTCCCAGCCGTCCCAGGGGCGACGGCGGCGGGGACGGCGGCGGGGACGGCGGACGGCGGGTCACCAGGAGCCGCGGTCCCGGGCGTCCGGCGGGCGGGGCAGCGGCCGCGACGCCGGCAGCTCCCAGGTCGGTGGCGGGCCGCCCTCGTACGGCACGTCCCAGCGGTGCTCGTCCGGCTGCCCGGCCGGGCGACGACCGGAGCCGGGGACGGGACGACGGCGGGGCCGCAGCGCCACCAGTGCCCAGAGCACCGGCACGAGCAGCACCGGCCACTGCACCGAGAGGTCGCCGATCCACAGCAGTCCGGCGAGCAGCAGCGCGAACAACCAGCCGGCCGTCCACAGCCCCAGCGCGCGGGCCTCCCGGGGATCGCGGCGTGGCACGGCTCAGGCGGCCGACAGCTCGTCGGCGACGACGGCGGGGGTCAGCGGCTCGTCGAGCAGGCGCACGAAGCGGTCGGCGACGTCCTGGCCCTCCGGCCGGGCGGCCAGCCAGCGGTGCAGCAGGTCGTAGCCCTCGACGTAGGTGGTGATGTACGCCCGCCACAGCGGGTGGGTGAGGAAGCGCAGCTGCTGGCGGGCCCGGTCGGGGCTGACCAGCGACCAGCGCTGGATGTAGGCGGCGACCTCGTCGGCGTCGGCGCCGCGGTCGTGCAGCAGGACGGCGGCGTCCTGGCGCACCCGGTTCAGCGGCGCGCTCGCGGCGGCGATCCGCTCGGCGAGACCGCCGTCGAAACGCAGCCCGAGGTCACCGAGCACCTCGGACGACCAGGTCCCCCACCCGTCCCCCACGGCGGCGTCGACGCCGAGGTCGGCGAGCCCCTCGGCCATCAGGCACTCGGGGGTGTTGACGAGGAACACCGTGTGCTCGAGGTGTCCGGCGCGCTCGACCAGCCCGCGCTCCTTGCGACAGTGCTCGGTGTGGTGGCCGGGGTAGGACTCGTGCGCGACCAGGTGCACGAGCTGGCTGAGCCGGTGCGGCAGGTCGGCGTTGATCGCCACACGGGACCGGTAGTCGCCCTCGTAGTAGTTGAAGCCCGACCACGGCTTGTCGGTGACCACCTCGTAGCGCACCGTCTCGGCCTCGGGCAGCCCGTACCGGCCGCGGACCCGGTCGCGCAGCGCGCTCGACAGCGCGTGCACCGCGGCCTCGAGCCGCTGCGGCGGGCACTCCTCGCGACGGCGGTGCGCGGCGTACCGCTCGGCCAGCGTGCCGTCGCCGGGCAGCAGGGTCTCGAGCTCGGCGTGCGCCGCGGCGTAGGCGGCCGGGTCGCCCATGGTGAGGTCGACCTGGAAGTAGCTGCGCACCTCGTCGAGGAAGCCGACCGGCTCGCCGCTCATCTTCCGGGCGCTGCACTCCAGCCCGGTCAGCTGGCCGCGCAGGAACGCGGCGCGGTCCTCGGGCAGCCCGGCGGCGTCGAGCTCGCGCAGCAGACCGCGGGCCTGGTCGCGCAGCCCCTGCGGCGTGGGCGCCGGCTCGCTCTCCACCTCGGCGCGGATCCGCTTCTCGCCGGTGTAGGCGTCGACGAAGCCGGACTCCAGCCGGTCGAACCGCAGTCCCAGGCGCACGTACTCGAGGGGGACGTCGACCGTGCCGGGTGCCATGGGCCCGAGTCTGTCACCCACCGAAGCGGCGGTGCCGCGCCGCGTAGGCCCGCAGCGCGCGCAGGAAGTCGACCCGGCGGAAGTCGGGCCAGTAGACGTCGGTGAAGTAGAACTCCGAGTGCGCCGTCTGCCAGAGCAGGAACCCCGACAGGCGCTGCTCGCCGCTGGTGCGGATGACCAGGTCCGGGTCGGGCTGCCCCCGGGTGTAGAGGTGCTCGGCGATGTGCTCGACGTCGAGCACCTCCACCAGCTCGTCCAGCGACGTCCCCCGGCTCGCGTGCTCGGCCAGCAGCGAGCGGACGGCGTCGGCGATCTCCCGCCGCCCGCCGTACCCGACGGCGAGGTTCACGTGCGCGCCCGGGCGGCCGCGCGTCGTCTCCTCGGCCTCCTTGAGGACGGCGACGGTCTCGGCCGGCAGCAGCCCCAGCGCGCCGACCGGGCGCAGCTGCCAGCGGCGGTCGGGCGCGGACAGGTCCTGGGCGACGCCCTCGATGATCCGCAGCAGCGGCGTCAGCTCCGGCTCCGGACGCGACAGGTTGTCGGTGGAGAGCAGGAAGAGCGTGACCACCTCGACGCCCGCCTCGTCGCACCAGCCGAGGAAGGAGGCGATCCGGTCGGCGCCGCGGCGGTGCCCGGCGTTCGGGTCGAGGAGGCCCGTGGCCTTCGCCCAGCGGCGGTTGCCGTCGATGATCGCGCCCACGTGACGAGGGACGTCGGCACCCACCAACTGCCGGGCCAGGCGACGCTCGTACATCTGCGTCAGGACGTCGCGGACCCACTGACGCGCCCCCACGGCGCACACAGTAGGCCCCCGGGACGCTGCCGTTCCGCAGGCCCGTCCGGCCTGCGGGGTTGCCGGGGACGTCACAGCCGCGTCCCCGTGCGGCCGGACCTACGCCTCCGTAACCTCGGAGGCGTGACCGCCCCCGAGGACCGTCAGCCAGTCCGGGTGCGGGCCGACGACGGAGCCGAGCTCGAGGCACCGCGCGGCCCGGCCGTCGCCGCCGTCCTCGAGGAGGGGCAGCGGGTCGAGGAGACCTGGACCGCCGCCGACTTCGCCGACGACGACTGGGACCACCCCGACACCCGGCCGCGGATGCGCGGCTGGCTGCACCTGTTCGCCTTCTTCGGCGCGATCGTGGCGGGCGCGGTGGTCATCCCGCTGGCGTCCGTGCTCGGCGCCCGCTCGGGGTTCTCCGTCGCCGTCTACTGCCTGACGATCTGCGGGCTGTTCGGCATCAGCGCGCTGTACCACCGGCGGCGCTGGTCACCGCGCGGCTGGAAGATCATGAAACGGCTCGACCACTCGATGATCTTCCTGTTCATCGCGGGCACGTACACGCCGTTCGCCCTGCTCGCCGTCGACCAGCCGCTGGGTTGGTGGGTGCTGGGCGGCGTCTGGGCCGGCGCGCTGGCCGGCGTCTGCCTCAAGCTCACCTGGCCGACGGCGCCGCGCTGGGTCGGCGTGCCGCTCTACATCGGCCTGGGCTGGGTCGCCGTCTTCATCCTCACCGACATCCTGCACATCGCCGGGGTGACGTCGCTGGTGCTGCTGGCGGTCGGCGGCGTGCTCTACACCGTCGGCGGCATCGCCTACGCGATCAAGAAGCCGAACCCCTGGCCGGGCACCTTCGGCTACCACGAGGTCTTCCACGCGATGACCATCGTCGCCGCCATCTGCCACTACATCGCCGTCTACTTCGCGATGTACAACTCTCCTTTCGTCTGACCTCCGGTCAGACACCGCGGCCAGGTGCCGTTCCCCTGGTGCGCGGAGCCCTCCCCGACCGGTGTCGGGGGCCCCTGCGGGCCCCCGCTCCGCCGGTCCGCGGCTGCGCCGCGGTTCCCTCCGCACGTCACGTCCCGTCACGCCTCGGGGAGCCCCCGGCCCCCGCTCGGCGCGCCGCTCAGCTGAACGGAGGCCGGTCGTCCCAGCGGGTCGAGGTGCGGCCGGCGGCGCGCCAGGCGCGGGCCACGGCGTCGCGGTCCTCCTCGCCCACCAGGTTGCCCATCACCCGCAGGGCCACGGTCATGAGCGACCGCGAGCGCATCCCGACGGGACCCGCCGTGGGCAGGAACCGGGGCACCGTGAGCAGGCCGGCCAGCCGCCGGGCGATGGAGAACGCCTCCCCGTAGTGGCGGCGCAGCGTCGCCGGCCAGGCCTGCGACCAGTCGTCCTCGCCGAACAGGTCGACGACGGCCCGCCCGGTCTCCAGGCCGTAGTCGATGCCCTCGCCGTTGAGCGGGTTCACGCACCCGGCGGCGTCGCCGACCAGCGCCCAGTTCCGCCCGGCGACCCCGGAGACGGCGCCGCCCATCGGCAGCAGCGCCGACGCGACGTCGCGGACCGGCCCGTCGAGCTGCCACTCCTCCCGCCGCGACTCCGCGTAGAACTCCAGCAGCGCCTTGAGCTGCACGCCGGCCGGCCGGCGCGCCGTCGCCAGGGTGCCGACGCCGAGGTTCACCTCGCCGGCCGCCGCACCCAGCGGGAAGACCCAGCCGTAGCCCGACAGCAGCTCCCCCTCCTCCCCGCGCAGCTCGAGGTGGGAGGAGATCCACTCGTCGTCGCTGCGGCCGGAGCGGACGTAGCTGCGGGCGGCGACGCCGTAGGCGGTGTCGCGGTGCCACTCCCGCCCGAGCACCCGGCCCAGCGGCGAGCGCACGCCGTCGGCGACGACGAGCCGCCGGCAGGCGACGCTCACCCGGCTGTCGTCGGCGAGCTCGAACACCACCGCGGCGACGCGGTCGCCGTCGCGCTCGACGTCGACCGCCCGGGCGCCGTCGAGGGGCGCGGCGCCCGAGCCGAGCGCCACCTGGCGGATGCGGGCGTCGAGCCCGGTGCGCGGGACGGCGCTGCCGTGGTCGGGGAACTGCCCGCCGGGCCAGGGCAGCTCCCAGGTGCGGCCGAAACCGGCGGCGCGCAGGCCCCGGTTGCGGGCGTGCCCGCGGACCCAGTCGCCGAGGCCCAGCAGGTCCAGCTCGGCGACCGCCCGGGGCGTGAGCCCGTCCCCGCAGGTCTTGTCGCGGGGGAAGACGGCGGCGTCGGCCAGGACGACGTCGTGCCCGGCGCGGGCCGCCCACGCCGCCGCGGCCGATCCCGCGGGTCCGGCGCCCACCACGAGGACGTCGGTCGCGGACGGGACGGCGGCAGCTGCTGGCACGTCCCCAGTGTCCCTGCTCCAGACCGCGCGCTAGCCGAACAGGGGGAAGCGGCCCGCGGCCTCCCCCAGCGCCGTCCGGTCGGCGTCGGTGAGCGGCTCGCGGCCGGTGCCGCGGCGGGCCGCCGTCGCGTCGTCCCAGGCCGCGGGCAGCGGGCCGCCGAGCAGCCCTTCGAGCACGCGGCGCGCCTCGGCCAGGCCCCCCGGGCCGGGACCCGGGCGGTCCAGGTGCGCCACCAGGTCGAGGTGGTGGACGGCGGCCTCGACCGCGAGCGTCGAGCACAGGTCCCCGGCGGTCAGCACCCGGCCCTGCGTGCCCACCAGGTCGGTCGCGCCCACCCGGCCCGCGGTCACGCACACGGCGGCCGCCGTCTCGGCGTACAGCGGCGCCAGGTGCACCAGGCCGCCGGTCGTGCTGGCCCGCACGCGGGTGCGCCAGGCGGTGCCGTCGTCCTCCTCGGGCGTCGGCTGCCAGGACCGCCAGTAGACGACGGCGTCGGTGGTGGCCGGGCCGCCCGCCGGGGTGGCCAGGGCGACCAGGCCCCGGCGGGCGTCGTCGAGCAGGTGCTGGGTGAGGTCGAGGACGGTCCACCCGCTGCACCCGCTGGGCCGGTCCCCCTCCCCCGGCGTCAGGCCGGTGACCAGGCCGGCGAGGTCGGCGTAGGTGGCGCGCAGCAGGTCCGTGCTCACCCGGGCAGCCTGGCAGGGATCACGGCTGGGGACCGCGCGCCCGCACCTCCTCCACCGAGGCCATGGCCTCCCGCAGCTCGGTGAGCCAGGCGTCGGCGTTGCGGCCGACGAGCCGCACCGCCCACACCAGCGCCTCGGAGCGGGAGCGGGCGACACCGGCGTCGACCAGCGTGTCGAGCACGAGGCGCTCGGGCTGGCGCAGCCGGGTCATCACCGGCACCGAGGCGTTGGTGAACACCTCGCGCTCGTCGCCGCAGGACGCGCCCCAGGCCACCGAGCGGCCGTAGCGCTCCTGGGCGGCGTCGGCGATGGCCATGCGCTGCTCGCGGGTGTCCTCGCGGAAGCGGGCGATCCGCCCGGCGCGGGCGGCGGCCGGGTCCCCCTCGCCGGCGTCGGGCTCGGCCAGCGGACCGACGACGGTGATCTCGTCCCGGTCGACGGCGATCTCGACCGGCCCCGTGAACCAGCCGTCCGGGAGCCGGCCGGCGAACCAGCCGGCCACCTCGGCGCGGTCGACCGGGGGTGCGGCGTCGGCTCCCCGCCCGCGGCCGCCGGGGCCGCGACCGCGGAACCCGGGGGCGCCCATGCGGGCGAAGGGGGAGTCGGCGAAGCGGTGGTGTCCGTACACGACGACCTCCAGGTGAGACGTGATTACACGCTTACACGGTAGGTGCGCCGGCGGGACGTCACCACGGCCGGCGCTACGCCCGGAGCGGACACGCCCCGTGTCCACCCACCGTCACCGACCGGGCACGGACACGTCATGTGCTCACTCGTGTCGCGCACAGGGGCCCGTTTCCTGTCAACAGTGCACAGCCAGCAGCCCCGCGGATCGACATCCGCGGGCAAGCCGAGCCATTCCCTCGGCGGGCGTGTCTGCGGATTCTCTCCGTCGTCCGCACCACCCATCCCCCTGACCCCGGGAGACCCACCATGAGCACCACCCGTACCCGCGCCGCGCTGGTCCTCGCCGCTGCGGCGGCCTTCACCGGCGTCGCCCTGCCGTCGGCCTCGGCGGCCGGCTGCAGCACCGCCTGGGGCTCGCTGCCGGAGTCCGCCGTCGAGAGCGGCGGCGGCACGCTCGACGACGTCCGCGCCGGCCGGCACGCCTGCTACGACCGGCTCGTCCTCGACCTCGACGGCATCGACGCGTCCGAGGTGTCCTACGACGTGCGCTACGTGACCGAGGTCCGGGAGGACGGCTCCGGCGAGCTGGTCCCGCTGCGCGGCGGGGCCGACCTGCAGGTGCTCGTGCACACCCCGGCCTACACGGGAGGCGGCGCGGCCACCTACGACCCGGCGAACGACGCCGAGGCCGTCGACGTGGGCGGGTACTCCACGTTCCGCCAGGTCGCGTGGGCGAACTCGTTCGAGGGCGAGAGCACCCTCGGCCTGGGCGTCCGCGCCCGGCTGCCGTTCCGGGTCATGGTCCTCGACGGCCCCGGCGACGGGTCCCGCCTCGTCGTCGACGTGGCGCACACCTGGTGAGACGCGCGGGGGCGGGCCGGCACGCCGTCGCTGCCGCGCCGGCCCGCCCCTGCACTCCCCGGCCCGCCGGCGTCAGCCCGCCGGCGGGCCGGTCCGTCCGTCGTCGCGCTTCGGGCCCTCGATGGCGCGCGGGGCCCGGCGCAACGTGTCGAGCAGGTCCTGCCCCGGCTGCCGCGGCTCGACCAGGTCGGCCGGGGTGTCGGGGACGACCACCTGCGGCCCGTCGGGCTCGTCGAAGCTCCGCGGCAGCCGCTTGAGGTGCTTGCTCATCGACTTGACCAGCAGGAACGCCGCCAGCAGCAGGATCAGCGTGAGCAGGGCGCCCAGCGGGCCGGACTTGCCGACGTCCTCGGGCTGCTGGACGGCCAGGTGCACCAGCTCGAGCGCGGTCACGGGACCGGCACCTCGCTGCGGATGCCGGCGAACAGGTCGTCCTCGGGCAGTGTCGAGTCCACCAGCGAGCGGGCGAGCTCGTAGTCCTCGGTGGGCCACACCCTCTGCTGCAGGTCCATCGGGCAGGCGAACCAGCGGCCGTCGGGGTCGATCTGCGTCGCGTGCGCGATGAGAGCGGCGTCGCGGACCGGGAAGTACTCGGCGCAGGGCACCCGGGTGGTGACCCGGTGCGACATGTCCCGCTCGGGGTCCCAGTTCGCCAGCCACTCGGCGTAGGGCGACTCGGCGCCGGTCTCGAGCATGGCCTCGTGCAGCGCCCGCGTCCGGGTCAGCGTGAAGCCCATGTGGTAGTAGAGCTTGCTCGGTTGCCAGGGCTCGCCCAGGCCGGGGTAGCGGTCGGGGTCGCCGGCCGCCTCGAAGGCCACCACCGAGACGTCGTGCGTCTTGATGTGGTCGGGGTGCGGGTAGCCGCCGCGCTCGTCGTAGGTGAGGACGACGTGCGGGCGGAACCGCCGGATCAGCTCGACCAGCGGCGCGGCCGCCTCCTCGGTGGGCACGAGAGCGAAGCAGCCCTCGGGCAGCGGCGGCAGCGGGTCGCCCTCGGGCAGGCCCGAGTCGACGAAGCCGAGGAACTCCTGCTGGATGCCGAGGATCTCCCGGGCGCGCGCCATCTCCTCGACGCGCAGCTGCGGGAGGCGCTCCCAGATCTCCGGCCGGTCGAGCGCCGGGTTGAGCACGGAGCCGCGCTCACCGCCGGTGCACGTCGCCACCATCACCTGGACGCCCTCGGCGACGTACTTGGCCATGGTCGCCGCGCCCTTGCTCGACTCGTCGTCGGGGTGGGCGTGGACGGCGAGCAGGCGCAACGGGTCCGCTTCGGTCACCCGGACAGTGTCCCCCGAGGAGGCCGGCCGCCGCCGTGACGACCCCCATCCGGACGGGTGGATGTGCTGCCCGTCACGCTCCGTTCCGGTACGGTCCCGTCTCCCGACCGGCTCGCAGGTCCGTGCAGCGGCCCTCCGGCCGGTGTTAGCTTGGCCGGATCGACGTCGACCGCCCTCCCGTCCGGGAGGCGGCCCCCGAGAGCTGCAGGAGTACCGCGCGTGACCACCCCCACTGAGAACGAGCAGGGCATCTGGCTGACCCAGGAGGCCCACGACCGGCTGAAGGCCGAGCTCGACCAGTTGGTGGCCGGACGGCCGGCCATGGCCGCCGAGATCAACGCCCGCCGCGAGGAGGGCGACCTCAAGGAGAACGGCGGCTACCACGCCGCCAAGGAGGAGCAGGGCAAGCAGGAGGGCCGGATCCGCCAGCTCACCGACCTGCTCCGCAAGGCGCGCGTGGGCGAGCCCCCGACGACGGCGACCACCGCCGAGCTCGGCACCGTCATCACCATCCGGTTCCAGGGCGACGACGACACCGAGAAGTTCCTCCTCGGCTCGCGCGAGATCGCCGGCACCACCGACCTCGCCGTCTACTCGCCGGAGTCGGCCATGGGCTCGGCGATCCTCGGCTCGAAGCCGGGCACCTCGGTCACCTACAAGGCGCCCAACGGCCGCGACATCACCGTCGAGGTCGTCGCCGTCGAGCCGTTCGTCCCCTGACCGGGGTCCGCGCCGTGGCCCGCTCCCGGCGGGCGGAGAACACCGGCTTCGTCTGCGTGCACTGCGCCGCCGACGTCCCCGCCAACACCGACGGGCACTACCGGAACCACTGCCCGGTGTGCCTGTGGTCGCTGCACGTCGACGACCTCCCCGGCGACCGGGCCAGCGAGTGCCGGCAGCCGATGGAGCCGATCGGGCTGGTCGAGAAGTCCGGCAAGGGCTGGCAGGTGGTGCACCGCTGCACGGCGTGCGGCCACCGCCAGCCCAACCGGCTGGTCCGCGACGGCGACGCCCCCGACGACCTCGACCTGGTGCTCTCGCTCCCCTGGCTCTGACCCCGCACTGACGGCGTTCCGCTCACGCCGGAGCGAGAGCCCGCAGGCTCAGGTCGGCGGCGTCGAGGACGTGCACCCCGTCGTCGTCCGCCTGGACGAGTGCCTGCCCGTCCCGGACCGGGGCCATCCCGGAGACCGGCCGCCAGGGGCGCTGGTCCACCACCGCACCGTCGTCGGTGACCCGCACGAGGAACGTGCGGCGGCTGTCGAGGTCCGACCGCACGACCACCCACGTCCCCGACGCGGCGTCGCGGCCGACCCCGCGGATCCCCTCCCCCGGCCACGTCACGGACGCCCGCGGCACGCCGTCCCGGTCGAGCACGCGCAGCAGGGACCCGCCCTCCTCGGCCTCGACGACGGCGACCGTCTCCGGGGCCACCGCGGCGCTGAGCACCGCGGATCCCGCGAGCGGCGCCCGTCGCCGGACCGGCGTCAGGTCGGCATCCGCCACCTGCAGCCACCCGGTGCCGGCGAGCAGCGTCGTCCGCCTGTCCAGCGCCACCACCGTGGTGACCCCGCGCAGCGACGCCAGCTCCCGGCCCGTCCCCGCGTCGAGGACCAGCGTCGGCTGGCTCGCGTACCCGACGGCGACCCGGCCGCCGGTCAGCGCGGTCAGTTGCTCCACGTTGCGGCGCGTGCGGTTCTGCCAGATCCGGAAGCCGTCCAAGGCGTAGCCGCAGACGCCGTGCCGCGTCCACGCGCCCGCCACGACGACCGGCTCCGGCTCCGCGACGAGGGCCAGCCGGGTGCCGCCCGCGTCCAGGACGGTGTCGAGGCCGGTGACGTGTGCGCCCCGGGACGATGACCAGACGTCGACCGTCCGCTCCCACGACCCCGTCGCCACGAGGTCGTCGTCCCAGGGCGCCGCGGCGACGTGCCACACGCGGCGGCGCGCCGGCCCGCTCACGCCGGGGCGAGGCCGCGGCGGCGCAGGAGCGGGCCCGGGTCGGCGTCGCGGCCGCGGACCGCGCGGAAGGCCTCCAGCGGGTCCACCGACCCACCGACGGCGAGCAGCCGCTCGCGGAAGACGTCGCCGTTCTCCCGCCGCAGCCCGCCGTGCTCGCGGAACCACTCCACCGTGTCGGCGTCGAGCACCTCGGACCAGATGTAGGAGTAGTAGCCCGCCGCGTAGCCGCCGGCGAACACGTGCTGGAAGTACGTCGTCCGGTAGCGCGGCGGCACCAGGTCGAAGGCGACGCCGGCCCGCTCGAGCGCGCGCCGCTCGAACTCGGCCGGGTCGCCGACCTCGGTCTCCGGCGTGATGCGGTGCCAGGCCTGGTCGAGCAGCGTGGCCGCCAGGTACTCCAGCGTCGCGAAGCCCTCGCCCCACAGCCGGGCGGCCTCGATCGCCTCGACGACGTCGCCCGGCAGCGGCTCGCCCGTCTCGACGTGCCGGGCGTAGTGCCCGAGCACCTCCGGCCAGGTCGCCCACATCTCGTTCACCTGGCTCGGGAACTCGACGAAGTCGCGGGGCACCGCGGTGCCGGCGAAGCGCGGGTAGGTGACCGCGGAGCTCAGCCCGTGCAGCGCGTGGCCGAACTCGTGGAAGAGCGTGTCGACCTCGTCGAGGGTGAGCAGCGTGGGCCGGCCCTCCGGCGCGGGCGCCACGTTGAGGTTGTTCACCACCACCGGCCGGGTGTCGAGCAGCCGCGACTGCGTGACGAACGAGCTCATCCACGCCCCGCCGCGCTTGCCCTCGCGGGCGAGGAAGTCGCCGAGGTAGAGGCCGACCTGCCCGCCGTCGGGGCCGGTGACCTCCCAGACCCGGACGTCGGGGTGGTACCCGGCGAGATCGGGGCGGGCGGTGAACCGGAAGCCGTAGAGCAGCTCGGCGGCGCGGAACACGCCGTCGACGAGCACCCGGTCGAGCTCGAACCACGGCCGAAGCGCCGCCCGGTCGACCGAGTACCGCTCGGCCCGCACCCGCTCGCTGTAGTACGCCCAGTCCCAGGCGGCGAGGTCGGCGACGCCGTCACGGGCGGCCACCTCGGCGAGCGCCCCGGCCTCGGCGCGGGCGTTGGCCATCGACGGGCCGACCATCGAGGAGAGCATCGCGTCGACGGCGGCGGTGCTGCCCGCGGTCTGGTCGGCGAGCACGAGGTCGGCGTGCGTGGTGAAGCCGAGCAGGCGCGCCCGCTCGGCCCGGACCCGGGCGATGCGCGCGGCCACCGGCCCGTTGTCGTGCTCCCCCGCCGACGCGCGGCCCACCGACGCCTCGAACACCCGCCGGCGCAACTCCCGGTCGCGCAGCTTGGCGAGCACCGGCTGGCCGGTGGGCAGCAGCAGCGGCAGCAGGTGCCCCTCGAGGCCGCGGTCGGCGGCGGCGCGCGCGGCCGAGGCCACCTCCTCGTCGGACAGGCCGTCGAGCTCGGCGGCGTCGGCGACGCGCACCGCGGCGGCCTCGGTGGCCAGCTGCAGGTTCTGCCCGAACTGCGTGGACAGCTCCGAGAGCTCGCGGTTGAGCTCCGACAGCCGGGCGCGGCCGGCGTCCCCGAGGCGGGCGCCGGCCAGCACGCGGTCGAGGTGGTGGCGCTCGACCAGCCGGACGGCCTCGGCGTCCAGGCCCGAGGAGTGCCGCGCCTCGTGGACGGCGTCGATGCGGGCGAACAGCACCGGGTCCAGCCGCAGCGCGTCGGCGTGCGCGGCCTCCAGCGGCGCGAGCTCGCGCTCGATCTCCCGCAGCCGCGGGCTCGACAGCGACGAGGCGAGGTTGCCGAACACCGCCTCGGCCCGGCGCAGCAGCGCCCCCGAGCGCTCCAGCGCCACGACCGTGTTCTCGAAGGTGGGCGGCTCCGCCGAGCCGGTGATCGCCGCGAGCTCGGCGCGCTGCCCGGCCATCCCGGCCAGGATCGCCTCGCGGCAGTGCTCGAGCGTGATGTCGGCGAACGGCGGCAGCCGGTACGGCAGCGGCGACTCGGCGGACAGCGGGTTGTCGGCGGACAGGGCGGCGGCAGGCTCGGCGCTCATCGGCGTCCATCCTGCGCCGCTCCGCCCCGCCGGACACCAGTGGCCCGGAACCGGTGCGGTTCCGGGCCATGACATCGCGGTCCCACCGGACCGCACCGCGGCCGGGCGCCGTCCCGGCTGCCGGGGAGCCGGCCCCGCCGCTCCCGCGGAGATCTCCGGCCCCCACTCGTCCCGGCGACGGGCTCCGCCGCCGGGACGGGCGAGCCTCAGCGCGAGGCCGTGCGCTCGTACAGGCGGACCGACAGCGGCACGAAGACCGCGAGGATGACCGCCGTCCAGATGAGCGTGTAGAGCACCGGGTTCTGCAGCGACCACGCGTCGGGCACCGGGTAGTCGGCCGGCATGTTGCCGAACAGCTCCCGTGCGGCGAGCGTCACCGACGACACCGGGTTCCACTCGGCGAAGGTGCGCAGCACCGACGGGAAGGTCTCCAGCGGCACGAAGGTGTTCGCGATGAACGTCAGCGGGAAGATCACGATGAAGCTGGCGTTGTTGACCACCTCGGGCGTGCGGACCAGCAGCCCGACCACCGCCATCAGCCACGAGATGGCGTAGGCGAAGGCGAGCAGGACGAGGAACCCGCCCACCGCCTCGCCGATCGAGGAGTTGATCCGCCAGCCGACCACCAGGCCGGTCAGCGCCATCACCGCGATCGAGATGACGTTGAGCCCGGCGTCGGCGACCGTGCGCCCGACGAGCACCGCCGCCCGGGACATCGGCAGCGACCGGAACCGGTCGATGAGCCCCTTCTGCAGGTCCTCGGCGATGCTCGCGCCGGTGACCGTGGACCCGAAGACGACCGTCTGGGCGAAGATCCCCGGCAGCAGGAACTCCGCGTAGCTGACGCCCGGCGGCAGCCCGCCGATGGCGCCGCCGAACACGTAGCGGAACAGCACCACGAACATGATCGGCGACAGCGTGGCGAACACGATCAGGTCGGGGACCCGCTTGACCTTGATCAGGTTGCGCTTGGTGATGACGACGCTGTCGGACAGCGTCGCGGACAGCGAGCTCATCGCACGTCTCCCGTCGGGACCGGCTGGGCCGGGGTCTGGTCGGCGCCGGCGGACTCCTCGGCGCGCTCCTCGGCCGCGTGGCCGGTGAGGGCGAGGAACACGTCGTCGAGGTCGGGCCGGCGCAGCCCGACGTCGAAGATGTCGGCGGTGTGCCCGTCGAGGCGGGCCAGCGCCTCGGCCAGCACCTCGGCTCCCCCGCTGACCGGGATGCTCAGCCGGCGGGCCTGCTCGTCGACGTGCGGCTCGTCGACCGCCAGCGGCCGCAGCCGCTCCACCATCTGCGGCAGCGCGCCCGCGTCGGTGACCGCGAACTCCAGCCGCTGACCGCCCACCTGGGCCTTGAGCTCGTCGGCCGTGCCGCGGGCGATCACCCGGCCGCGGTCGATGACCACCATCCCGTCGGCCAGCCGGTCGGCCTCCTCCAGGTACTGCGTGGTCAGCAGGATCGTCGTCCCCCCGCCGGCGAGGTCGGCGATGAACTCCCACATCCCGAGCCGGCTGCGCGGGTCGAGCCCGGTGGTGGGCTCGTCGAGGAAGAGCACCCGCGGGCGGGCGATGAGCGAGGCGGCGATGTCCAGCCGCCGGCGCATGCCGCCGGAGTAGGTCTTCGCCGGGCGGCCGGCCGCGTCGGCGAGGTCGAAGCGGTCGAGCAGCTCCTGCGCCCGCGACCGCGACTCCCGCTTCCCGAGCCGGTACAGCCGGCCCACCATCTCCAGGTTCTCGAACCCGGTGAGGTACTCGTCGACCGCGGCGTACTGGCCGGTCAGCCCGATGACCGACCGCACCCGCGCCGGGTCGCGCACGACGTCGACCCCGGCCACCTCGGCCCGCCCGCCGTCGGGCTGGAGCAGCGTGGTGAGGATGCGGACGACCGTGGTCTTCCCCGCACCGTTGGGTCCCAGGAGGCCGAGGACGCTGCCCTCCGGGACGGTCAGGTCCACCCCCGCCAGGGCGGTGTTGGAGCCGAAGCGCTTCTGCAGTCCCTCGACGAGGATCGCGTCGCTCATGCCGGCCACGCTAGGTGTGAGGACCGACACTTCCGGGGCCCTGTTCGCGGGCAGCGCAGCTGAGGCACGTCCTGTCGACCGGGCCCGCGCCGCGAACTCATCGCGGCGCCGCGGATCAGTCCTCCGTGGGGGCGAAGCCGGCCTGCTCCAGCGCCGTGACGACGGTGGCGGCGTGGTCGGGCCCGCGGGTCTCGAGCACCACGAAGACCTCCACCTGGCCCAGGTCGAGACGGGTCGCCGTCCGCTCGTGCTCGACCTCCAGCACGTTGGCGCCGACGCGGGCCAGCACCGCCAGCACCGCCGCCAGGGAGCCGGGCCGGTCGGGCACGCGCAGCGTCAGCCGCAGGTAGCGCCCGGCGGCGGCCATGCCGTGCTGCACCACCTTGAGCAGCAGCACCGGGTCGATGTTCCCGCCGGAGACCACCGCGACCACCGGCGGCGGGAAGGCCGTCGGGTCGGCGAGCACCGCGGCCACCGCCGCCACGCCGGCCGGCTCGACGACGAGCTTGGCCCGCTCCAGGCAGAACAGCAGGGCGCGGGAGAGGTCCTCCTCGGTGACCGTGCGCACCTCGTCGACGAGGTCCCGCACGTGCGCGAGGGTCATCTCGCCCGGCGACCCGACCGCGATCCCGTCGGCCATCGTGGCCATCCCCGACAGCGGGACCGGCCGGCCGGCGGCCAGCGACCCGGGGAACGCGGCGGCCGCGGCCGCCTGCACCGCCACCACCCGCACGCCGGGGCGGCGCTCCTTGACCGCCGCGGCGACCCCGGACACCAGCCCGCCCCCGCCGGTGCACACGACGACCGTGGCGACGTCGGGGCACTGGTCGAGCACCTCGAGGCCGACGGTGCCCTGCCCCGCGATGACGTCCGGGTGCTCGAAGGGGTGGATGAACACCGCCCCGGTCTCCTCGGCGTGGGCCACCGCGGCCTCCAGCGCGGCGGTGAGGTCGGCGCCGCCCAGCCGGGCGTCGGCCCCGTAGGACCGGGTGGCGGCCACCTTGGGCAGCGGCGCGGTCTCGGGCATGAAGACGGTGGCGCGCACGCCGAGCATCCGGGCCGCCAGCGCCACGCCCTGCGCGTGGTTGCCGGCGCTGGCCGCGACGACGCCGCGCGCCCGCTCCTCCGCCGTCAGCCGGGACAGCCGCACGTAGGCGCCGCGGAACTTGAACGAGCCGGTGTGCTGCAGGTTCTCGCACTTGAGGTGCACCGGGCCGCCGACCCGCTCCGCCAGCGCCCGGGAGTGCTCCAGCGGCGTCCGCCGCGCCACCCCGTCGAGGAGGGCGGCCGCGGCCGCGACGTCGTCGCCACTGGTCAGCCGCACCACGGCGGACATCCTCCCAGGCCGGGTCCCGGCATCCGGGCATCCCCGCATCGCCGCAGGTCGTCGTACCGTGGCTGAGGTGACGGACGTCGCCCCAGCGCAGACCCCACCCGCACCCACGACACTCGGCGCGCTCCGCGACAGCGGGGCCGCCTTCCGGCCGGTCAAGGCCGAGATCCGCGCCAACCTGCTCGCCCGGCTCGGCGCCGGCGAGCCGACCCTGCCCGGCATCGTCGGCTTCGAGGACACCGTCGTCCCCGAGGTCGAGCGCGCCCTCATCGCCGGCCACGACCTGGTCCTGCTCGGCGAGCGCGGCCAGGGCAAGACCCGCCTCATCCGCACCCTCGTCGGCCTGCTCGACGAGTGGACCCCCGTGCTGGCCGGCAGCGAGCTCAACGAGCACCCGCTCGCCCCGATCAGCGTCTGGGCGCACCGCCAGATCGCCGAGCACGGCGACGACACCCCGGTCACCTGGCTGCACCGCAGCGAGCGGTTCGGGGAGAAGCTGGCCACCCCGGACACCAGCGTCGGCGACCTGATCGGCGACGTCGACCCGATCAAGGTGGCCGAGGGCCGCACCCTGGGCGACCCGGAGACGGTGCACTACGGCCTGGTGCCGCGCACCAACCGCGGCATCTTCAGCGTCAACGAGCTGCCCGACCTCGCCGAGCGCATCCAGGTCGCGCTGCTCAACGTGCTCGAGGAGCGCGACATCCAGATCCGCGGGTACCGCGTGCGGCTGCCGCTGGACCTGCTGCTCGTCGCCAGCGCCAACCCCGAGGACTACACCAACCGCGGTCGGATCATCACCCCGCTCAAGGACCGCTTCGGCGCCGAGGTGCGCACCCACTACCCGATCGAGCTCGCCGACGAGATCCGCCTGCTGCACCAGGAGGCGCAGACCAGCGGTCTCGGCGCCCCCAGCGGGCACGACGGCTTCGACGCGCCCGTCGTGCCGCAGCACCTGGTGGAGATCGTCGCCCGGTTCACCCGCCTGGTGCGCGAGTCCAGCCACGTCGACCAGCGCTCCGGCGTCAGCGCCCGGTTCGCCATCGCGGGCCTGGAGACCGTCGCCGCCTCCGCCGTCCGGCGGGCCGCGATCGCCGGGGAGACCCGGCCGGTGGCGCGGGTGGTCGACCTGCCGGGCATCGTCCCGGCCAGCCGCGGCAAGGTCGAGTTCGCCGACGCGGGCTCCGACCCCGACGACGACCGCGAGCTCGAGGTGCTCGAGCACCTGCTCCGGCAGGCCACCGCGCAGACGTTCCGCGCCCGCTGCGGCGGGCTGGACCTGACCGGCCTGCAGGAGCACTTCACCGGCGGGGAGACCGTCGAGTCCGGCGAGCTGGTGCCCGGCGCGGCGCTGCTCGGCCAGCTCGGCACGATCCCGCGCCTGGCCGAGCTGCTCGGGCGCCTCGGCGTGCCGGAGGGCGAGGAGTCGGCCGAGCAGGCCGCGGCCGCCGTCGAGTTCGCGCTCGAGGGCCTCTACCTCACCCGCCGGCTGGCCAAGGACACCGACGGCACCCGCACGGTGTACGGGGCCTGACGTGCCACGCCGGCCCGGGAAGGGCTACCGGTACGGACGCTGGCGGGGCGGGCCCGACCCGCTCGCCCCGCCCTACGACCTGGGCAGCGCCGTCGACGAGATCGGCGACTCCGTCCTGGGCGGCAGCGGCGTGCGGGAGGCGCTGCGCGAGCTGCTGCGCCGCGGCATGGACGGCCGGCGCGGCCTCGACGAGCTGCGCCGCTCGGTGCGCGACCGGCTGCGGCAGGCGCGCAGCGCCGGCCGCATGGACGGCACGCTGCAGGAGGTGCGCGAGCTGCTCGACCGCGCGCTGGACGCCGAGCGGCGGGAGCTGTTCCCCGACCCCGACGACGCCGCCCGGCTGGCCGAGGCCGAGCTGGACGCCCTGCCGGAGGACACCGCGGGCGCGGTCCGGGCGCTCAAGGACTACCCGTTCCGCTCGGGCGAGGCCCGCGAGGCCTACCAGCAGATCCAGGACCTGCTGCGGCGCGAGGTGCTCGACAGCTCCTTCGCCAACATGAAGCAGGCGCTGGAGAGCGCCACCGAGCAGGACGTGCAGGCGGTGCGCGACATGGTCGCCGACCTGTCGCGGCTGGTCGACGCGCACAACCGCGGCGAGGACACCGACGAGCAGTTCCGCGACTTCATGGAGAAGCACGGGCAGTTCTTCCCCGACGACCCGCAGTCGGTGGACGAGCTGATCGACTCCCTGGCCCGCCGGGCCGCCGCGCAGGAGCGGATGATGGCCGGCCTCTCCCCCGAGCAGCGGGCCGAGCTGGCCGACCTCATGGCCCAGACCATGTCCGACATGGGCCTGGCCAGCGAGATGGCCCACCTGCAGGACGCACTGCGCCAGGCGCGGCCCGACCTGCCCTGGGGCCAGCGCGGCCAGGTGCCCGACGGCGAGCAGTCCCTCGGCCTGGGCGACGCGACCAGCGCCGTCGCCGAGCTCGCCGACCTCGAGGCGCTGTCCAACCAGCTCTCCCAGGGCTACGCCGGCGCCTCGCTGGCCGACGTCGACGAGGAGCTGCTGGAGCAGGCGCTGGGCCGGGAGGCCGTCGACGACCTCGCGGCGCTGCGGCAGATGGAGCGCGAGCTGGAGCGGCAGGGCCACCTCATCCGGCGGGACGGCAAGCTGGAGCTCTCCCCCAAGGCGGTCCGCCGGCTGGGCGCCACCGCGCTGCGGCGGGTGTTCGCCAAGCTCGACGCCACCGGCCGGGGCGAGCACGACGTCGCCGACGCCGGCGCCGCGGGAGAGCTGACCGGCGGCTCGCGGGAGTGGCGGTTCGGCGACGAGCAGCCGCTCGACGTCGTCCGCACCGTCCGCAACGCCGTCCTGCGCACCGCCGGGGAGCGGCGTTCTCCGGCCCACCCCACCGCCCCGGGCGTGACTGGTGAGCGCCGGGTGCGCATCGCCGTCGAGGACTTCGAGGTGGTGGAGACCGAGCGGCGCACCGGGGCCGCGGTCGCCCTGCTGGTCGACCTCTCCTACTCGATGGCGCTGCGCGGCACGTGGGGCGCGGCGAAGTCGACGGCGATGGCCCTGCACTCCCTGGTCACCACGCGGTTCCCGCAGGACGCGATCCAGATCATCGGCTTCTCCTCCACCGCGCAGGTGCTGCGACCGGAGACGCTCGCCGAGCTCAGCGTGGACACGCTGCAGGGCACCAACCTGCAGCACGGGCTGATGCTGGCCCGCCGCTTCCTCGCCCAGCACCGCGACGCCGAGCCGGTGGTCCTCGTGGTCACCGACGGCGAGCCGACGGCGCACCTGGAGGAGGACGGGACGCCGTACTTCTGCTGGCCGCCGATGCCCGAGACGATCGCCAAGACCGTCGCCGAGGTGGAGCGGGTGGCCCGCTCGGGCGCGACGCTCAACGTGTTCGCGCTCGACCCGGAGCCCGGACTGGTGCACTTCGTCCACGACATCACCGCGCGCGCCGGCGGGCGGGTGTTCACCCCGGACAGCGACCGGCTCGGCGAGTACGTCGTCGCAGATTATCTGCGCTCCCGGAGGGGGCGGCGGAGCCGTTGAGGCCTGCTCCCGGGCCCCGGCCCGAGCTCGCGAGGGCTGGGGAGGAGCAGGTCCTCCCGCTGCGCACCCGCCGGGGACGCCGGGCCCGGTGACCGTCCGCGTCGGGCAGGTCGGCCTCGACGTCGTCCTGCCGTTGCGCAGCGCCGTGCTGCGCGACGGCGGGCCGGCCGGCCTGCCCGGCGACGACGACCCGGCCACCGTCCACCTCGCCGCCCGCACCGCCGACGGGCGGGTGGCCGGCGTCGTCCGGCTCTCCCCCGCCCCGTGCCCCTGGCGCGATGCCCGCGCGCCGTGGCAGCTGCGGGCCATGGCCACCGACCCGGCCGTCCGCGGCACCGGCGCCGGCCGGGCGCTGGTCGCGGCGGGGCTGGCGCTGGTCGCCGGCCGCGGCGGGGACCTGGTGTGGTGCAACGCCCGCGTCGGCGCGGCCGGCTTCTACGGGCGGCTGGGGTTCGCCGTGGTCACGGCACCCTTCGACGTGCCGCCGATCGGCCCGCACGTCGGCATGCTCACCGCGGTACCGGGTGCGACCCGCTCGAGCTGATGCCCGGGATGCGGCCCGCCCGGAAGGCGTCGACGAACAGCCGGTGGTCCTCCTGCGTCTGCCGGGCGTAGGAGTGCGCGAAGGCCACCATGTCGTCGAGGAACTCCTCGCGCCGGTCCCCGACGAGCTCCGCGATCGCCTCCTCGGTCTGGAAGTCGACGAGCGTGTGGTCGCTGTCGGCGTCGCCGACGCAGTGCATCTTCGCCGTCGCCCGGCCGAGCTGGACCATCACCGGGGCGATCTCCTCGGGCTCGGTGAGGTCGTCCCAGTCCAGGTCGTTCTCGTAGGGCGAGAGCTCCTGCACGACGAACCCCACGCCGCCGATCTCGGTGTGGCCGAGGAACTGCGAGGCGTGGGACTGCAGCGCCCGCTGGCTGACCGCCGTCCGGTGGCCGTGGTGCTCGAAGTAGGCGGCGATCCGCTCGTCGCGCACGACCCGGCTCGGTGCCGCCACGTTGCCCTGCTTGATCGACAGGACGACGTCGTTCTCCAGCGCCTGGTCGTAGCCCTCGAGCAGCACGTTGTAGGCGGGCAGGCCGGCGCTGCCGATGCCGAACCCGCCGGTGCCGATGACGTCCTTCACGTCGTAGGCGACGTCGCGGCGGCGCACCGGCGGGTGCACGGTCCCCCGCCAGCGGTCGAGCGCCGCCAGCACGCGCTCGCGCTCGGCGTCGTCGAGCCGGCGGGTGCGGCCGCCGTCGGCGAACCGCCGCTGGTACTCCTCGACGACGGTCATCCGGTCCAGCAGCGAGGCGCGGGTGCGCGTCGTCGTCTCGAGGATCGCCAGGCGCACCGCGCCCTCGGTGTCGGCCGCGGTGAGGGCGAAGGAGCGGTCGTCGTCGGAGCGGCGGAAGGCCTCGACCTGGTCGAGATACGCTGTGAGGTAGGCGCGCAGCAGGTCGGCGATCACGTCGTCGGCCAGCGCCTTCCGCCAGGCCAGCAGCGCGAAGCTGGCCACGAACCGGCGCAGGTCCCAGCTGACGTGCCCGACGTAGGCCTCGTCGAAGTCGTTGACGTCGAACACGATCCGCCCGGCGCCGTCCATGTACGTGCCGAAGTTCTCCGCGTGCAGGTCGCCCTGGATCCAGACCCGGCTGGTGCGCTCGTCGGCCCAGCGGTCGTCGAGGACGTCCATGTCCGCGTAGAACAGGCAGGCGCTGCCCCGGTAGAAGGCGAACGGGTCGGCCGCCATCTTGCGGAACTTGGTGCGGAACGCGTCGGCGTCGGCGGCCATCAGCTCGGAGAAGGCGTCGACCAGCACGTCGACGATGAGCTGCGACCGGTCACCGGGGGTCCCGTCGGCGGACACCCGTCGGGGGGATTCGGACACGGGGGGCACCGTAGAGGCTGGATAGCCTGCAGGACAGGTGGCTGCAGGGCGCGACGATCGGGGTGGCGGTGACGCGAGCGGGAACGGCCCGGCGGCTGGTGGCCGGCGCCGCCTACGGCGGCGGGGGCCTCGGCCTGGCCGGCGCAGGCCTGCTCGCGCTGCTGCGCCTGGAGGCCCGCGCCGCGCGGCGGCGCGTGGAGTCCCGCACCTCCCAGCAGGAGCCCCCGTCCGGCGACGGCGTCTACGGCCGCGGACGCGGGCGGGCCAAGCCGCTCGTGTTCGTCGTGCTGGGCGACTCCAGCGCCGTCGGCCTCGGTGTCGAGCGGGCCGGGGAGACGCCGGGTGTGCTGCTCGCCGCGGCGCTGGCCGAGCTGGCCGAGCGCCCGGTGCGGCTGGTGCGGGTCGCGGTCTCCGGCTCGGAGTCCTACGAGCTCGACCCCCAGGTGGACCGCGCGCTGGCGGAACGGCCCGACCTCGCGCTGATCATGATCGGCGCGAACGACGTCACCTCCCGCACCCGGCCGTCGGTGTCGGTGCGCCACCTCGCCGACGCGGTGCGGCGGCTGCGGGAGGCCGGCGCGCAGGTCGTCGTCGGCACCTGCCCCGACCTCGGCACCATCCGGCCGATCGGCCAGCCGCTGCGGCTCCTCGCGCGGCGCTGGAGCCGTCAGCTGGCCGCCGCGCAGACCATCGCCGTCGTGGAGGCCGGCGGGCGCACCGTGTCCCTCGGCTCGGTGCTCGGCCCCTCCTTCGCCCAGGACCGGTCGCTGTTCAGCGTCGACGAGTTCCACCCCAGCGCCGCCGGCTACGCCTCGGCCGCCGCGGTGCTCCTCCCGGCACTCGCCGACGCGGTCGGCGTCTGGCCCGAGCGCGCCGACCGGCGGCGGGTGCGCCGCGGCACCGTCCGCCCGGTGGCGCGGGCCGCGGCCCGCGCGGCCGGTCGCACCGGCACCGAGGTGCGCGCGACCGAGGTGCGCGGCTCGGGCACCGGCCCGCTGGGCACCTGGGCGCGGCTGCTCCGCCGCCGGCCCTCCGACCTGCCGGTCCCCGCGGGGGTCGACGCGGCCGACGAGCTGCCCGTCGGCTGACCGCCACGTGACACGGAACACAGCGGCCGTCTGTTCCGGCATCACCCGCGACCGGCCGCCTACCCGGGGGTAGTTTCCGGGGTGACCCGACACCCGGCACCCCCGGCCGGGAGCCCGCCTCACCGTGGAGGACCCCATGCCCGAAGCCGTCATCGTCGCGACCGCCCGCTCGCCCATCGGCCGCGCGTTCAAGGGGTCGCTCAAGGACTTCCGGCCCGACGACCTCGCCGCCACCATCATCCGGGCGGCGCTGGACAAGGTCCCGGCCCTCGACCCCACCGACATCGACGACCTGATCCTCGGCTGCGGCCTCCCCGGCGGCGAGCAGGGCCACAACATGGGCCGCGTCGTGAGCGTGCTCCTCGGCATGGACCACCTGCCGGGCACCACGATCACCCGGTACTGCTCGTCGTCGCTGCAGACCACCCGCATGGCGATGCACGCCATCAAGGCCGGCGAGGGCGACGTGTTCATCTCCGCCGGCGTGGAGATGGTGTCGCGGTTCGTGAAGGGCAACAGCGACTCGCTGCCCGACACGCACAACCCCGTCTTCGCCGACGCGCAGGCCCGGGTGGCCAAGACCGCCGAGAGCGGCGCCGACTCCTGGACCGACCCGCGGCAGAACGGCGAGGTCCCCGACATCTACATCGCCATGGGCCAGACCGCGGAGAACCTGGCGCTGCTCAAGGACGTCTCCCGCCAGGAGATGGACGAGTTCGCCGTCCGCAGCCAGAACCTGGCCGAGGAGGCGATCGGCGAGGGCTTCTGGGAGCGGGAGATCACCCCCGTCACCGCCCCCGACGGCACCGTCGTCAGCACGGACGACGGCCCGCGCGCCGGCACCACCCTCGAGGGCATCTCCGGCCTCAAGCCGGTCTTCCGCCCCGACGGCCGGGTGACCGCCGGCAACGCCTGCCCGCTCAACGACGGCGCCGCCGCCGTGGTGGTCATGAGCGACACCAAGGCCCGCGACCTCGGCCTGACCCCGCTGGCCCGCGTGGTCTCCACCGCGGTCACCGGCCTCTCGCCGGAGATCATGGGCTACGGCCCGGTCGACGCCTCGAGGCTCGCGCTGCAGCGGGCCGGCCTGACCATCGACGACATCGACCTCGTCGAGATCAACGAGGCCTTCGCCGCGCAGGTCATCCCCAGCTACCGCGACCTGGGCATCGACATCGACAAGCTCAACGTGCACGGCGGCGCCATCGCCGTCGGCCACCCCTTCGGCATGACCGGCGCCCGCATCACCGGCACGCTCATCAACGGCCTGCAGACCAAGGACGGGACCCTCGGCCTGGAGACCATGTGCGTCGGTGGCGGCATGGGGATGGCGATGGTCCTGGAGCGCCTCAGCTGACCCGTTCCTGAACGGCCAGTGGCCCGGGCCCCCGCGAGGGGACCGGGCCACTGTCGTGCGGGGCCCCGCCGCCGGGGCGGCGGAGCCGGTGCTCAGTTGTCCTGGAAGTAGGACAGCAGGCGCAGGATCTCCAGGTACAGCCAGACGACCGTGACGAGCAGGCCGAAGGCGACGTACCAGGCGAACTTGGCCGGGGCGCCGCGGCGGATGGCCTGGTCGGCCATGTCGAAGTCGAGCAGCAGCGTGAACGCCGCCACACCGATCACGACGAGGCTGAACACGATGGCCAGCGGGCCGCCGTCACGCAGGCCCAGGCCGCCGGGGACGAAGAACGACACCAGCAGGTTGACCAGCACGAGGGCCAGGACGCCGAACAGCGCGCCCACGACCCAGCGGGTCAGCTTGGGGGTGACCCGGATGGCGCCGGTCTTGTAGACCACCAGCATGCCGGCGAAGACGCCGAAGGTGCCGATGACCGCCTGGACGACGATGCCCGGGTAGATGGTGTTGAAGGCCTCGCTGATCGCGCCGAGCGCGACACCGTAGAGCGCGCCGTAGGCCAGCGTGGCCGCCGGGTTGGCGATCTGCTTGAAGCTGATCACCAGGCCCAGGACGAAGGCCACGAGGACCGCGGGCAGCGCCAGGCCCCAGGCCGCCTGACCGGGCAGGGCCCAGACGACGGCGGCGGCCAGGACGGTGACCAGGAAGGACAGGCCCGTCTTCTGGACGACGTCGTCCATCGTCATGTAGCGGGTGGCCGGGCCGGCGGGGGCCGGGGCACCGTACTGCTGGCCGTAGGGCTGGCCGTACTGCTGGTCGTAGCCCTGGGGAGCGCCGTAGGGCTGGGGCTGACCGTAGCCGGGAGCGGCGTAGCCCTGCTGGCCGTACGGCTGCCCGTACTGCTGGCCGTAGCCGGGAGCGCCGTACCCCTGCTGTCCGCTGCCGTTGGCGGCGTTGGCGAAGCCCCGGCCGAAGACCGGGTTGGAGCTGGGCATCGTCATCTCCTCGAGGTGACTGGTCGGTCGGTGGGCTGCACCCTCGCATCCCACTCGGTTCCTACAACGTCGCACGTGGCCTGGACGTTCCGCGCGCGACACGGTCACCCGTGCGGTGGAGACGGCCGTGGCGCCGCCCCCCGGAGGGGACGGCGCCACGGTCGGTCAGCGAGGGTCAGACGGCGTCGCCGTGGCTGTGCTCGTGGTCGTGCGCGAGCCCGCCACCACCGGTCTCCTTGCCGGCCGGCTGGCGGAAGTCGCGGTCGGCCGGGTCACCCTGGTAGGTGCCGCCCGGGACCGGCTGGCCCGTCACCCCGTTCACCCGCGAGGTGTCGTAGGCCAGCGTGAGCACCGCGTAGGCGATGGCGTCGGAGTTCGTGTCCAGCGCCACGCGGTTCACGTTCGCCAGCGTGTCCCCGACCTGGTGGTAGTTCGGGTCGTACGCCAGGCCCGCCGTGCCGCCGTAGTCGGCGGCCTGCTCCGGCGTCTTGACGCCCTCGGCGCCGGTGAACAGACCACCGGAGGGGATGCCGGCGAGGATGAAGGCCTGGTAGTCGCTGCGGCCGCTGAACTCGGTGGCCTCGTAGGGCAGCTGCCGCCGCTCGAAGTAGTCCTCGAGGACGTACTCGATCTGGTCCGAACCCTCGGGCACCGTCACGGGCGCGGTGAACGCCGACTGGTCGCCGTCGTAGATGAACCGGGCGAAGTTCGGCGAGCCGACCATGTCGAAGTTCAGGTACAGGCCGATGTCGGCGACCTGCTCCTCCGACAGCTGCGAGACGTAGTGGTTGGAACCGAGCAGGCCGTACTCCTCGGCGCCCCACCACGCGAAGCGGATGGTGTTCTGCGGCTTGGTCTTGGCGATGTTCTGCGCGACCTCGAGGATCGCCGCGCTGCCGGACCCGTTGTCGTTGATGCCCGGGCCCGCGGCGACCGAGTCGAGGTGCGCACCGGCCATGACGACGTTGTCGCTGGTGCGGCCCCGGAGCTCGGCGAGGACGTTCTCGGTCTCGCGGAGCTCGCTGATCGTCGTGGTGGAGATGGTCACGGTCGCACCCTCGAGGGCGCGGCCGGTCGCGTAGCTGACACCCACCGTCGGGACGGCGCCCTCGATGGGCGCGCCGAGCGTGGGGTTCAGCAGGATGTCGCGGCCGGGCTGGCCCTCGTTGAACAGGATGACGCCGGCCGCGTCGGCAGCGACCGCGTTCTGGACCTTGATGCCGAAGCTGCAGGTGCCGCGCTGCAGCAGCGCGATGCCGCCCTCCGGGAAGCCCTCGAAGTCCGCGGCCTCGCAGCCACTGGTGCTGCTGTTGGCCGGTCCCGTCGGGTCCACGATGTCGACGGCCGTGACGACGCCCGTGACGCTGCCGCTGCCCGAGTACGTGGCGACCGCGTAGTCCGTGTTCTCCACGTACGTGGTCGGGGTGGGCGTGACCTGGCTGAAGGAGCTCGGCGCGGTCTGCTCGAAGAAGGGGAACTCGAAGGACTGGCGGGTGACGGTGTACCCGGCGGCCTCGAGCTGCCCGGTCACGTAGTCCGCCGAGGCCGTGTAGCCGGGGCTGCCGGAGACGCGGGTGCCGCCGTTGGCGGTGGCGATGTCCTGCAGGGCCTGCAGGTGCTGGGTCACGCCGTCGACCGTGACGCACTCGGTCAGCTTGGCGACGGTGTTGTTGTTGCGGTTCTCGCAGGCGTTCCCGCCGGCCGCCGCGGGCAGCGCGGTGACGACGGTGCCGGCGAGTGCGAGGACACCGGCACTGCCGAGCACGGCCGCGCGCGACCGGCGGGACGGATGAGCTGAGGTCATGGACGTCTGTTCCCCTCGAACGTCGGAGTGAGCTCCATTGCTCACGGGGAGTCACCCTGCCGGATCGGTCACCGGGGACGTCAAGCCCTGTATTTCCTGCGGGTCGTGGTGTAGTGGGCCGCAGATCCTGCGGTGCCCCCGGTGGGACTCGAACCCACACTGCGACCCTTTTAAGGGGCCTGCCTCTGCCGATTGGGCCACGGGGGCGGGCGGGCGACGGACGCCCGGGAGGCTGCGTCAGCCGGCCTGCACGCGCTCGGCCCCCGGCCGGCCGGGGGCGAGGCCGGCCGCGGTGACGAACTCGCGGCGCGGGTCCTGCAGCTGGCCCAGGGCGATGACCTCGCGGCGGAACACCGAGGCCAGCGTCCAGTCGGCGACCACCCGAGCCTTGCGGTTGAAGGTCGGCACCCGGCTCACGTGGTAGGCCCGGTGCATGAACCACGCCGGCCAGCCCTTGAGCTTGACGCCGTAGACCTGCGCCACGCCCCGGTGCAGCCCGAGGCTCGCCACCGACCCCGCGTAGGCGTGCCGGTAGGGCCGCGGCTCCTCGCCGCGCAGCACCGCGACGACGTTGTCGGCCAGCCGCTTGGCCTGGCGGACGGCGTGCTGGGCGTTGGGCGCCGTGGTGGCGCCGGGCGTGTCCTTCGTGAGGTCGGGGACGGCGGCGAGGTCGCCGGCGGCCCAGGCGTCCTCGAGGCCGCTGACCTGCAGCGTGGGCTCGCAGCGCACGCGGCCGCGCTCGTCGAGGGGCAGGTCGGTCTCGGCGAGCAGCGGGTTGGGCTTGGTGCCCGCCGTCCAGACCAGGGTGTCGCTGGCGAAGGAGTCGCCGTCGCTGAGCCGCACGACGCCGTCGGACACCGCCTCGAGGCGGGTGTTGAGCCGCACGTCCATGCCGCGGGCGGTGAGCTGCTTGACCGTCCAGGCGGCCATGTCCAGGTCGACCTCGGGCAGGATCCGCCCGGTCGCCTCGACCAGCACCCACCGCATGTCGCCCGGCGACAACCGCGGGTAGTAGTGCTCGACGGCGTAGCGGGCCATGTCCTCGAGCTCGGCGAAGGCCTCGATGCCGGCGTAGCCGCCGCCGACGAAGGTGAACGTCAGCGCCCGCGCGCGCACGGCCGGGTCGTCGGTGGAGGCGGCGGCGTCGAGCCGGGCGAGCACGTGGTTGCGCAGGTAGATGGCCTCGCCGACGGTCTTGAAGCCGATGCCGTGCTCGGCCAGCCCCGGGATCGGCAGCGTGCGCGCCACCGAGCCCGCCGCCATCACCAGCACGTCGTAGGACAGCTCGTACGGCGCGCCCTCCACCGGCGCGATCCGCGCCCGCCGCTGGGCGTGCGACAGCGACACCACCGCGCCGGTCACCACCCGGCAGCGGGGCAGCGTGCGCCGCAGCGGGACGACGACGTGCCGCGGCTCCACCGAGCCGGCCGCCGCCTCGGGCAGGAACGGCTGGTAGGTCATGTGCGGCTGCGGGTCGACGACGACCACCTCGGCGCCGCCCCGGGCGAGCCGCTTCTGCAGCCGCAGGGCGGTGTAGAGGCCGACGTAGCCGCCGCCGACCACCAGCACCACCGGACGGGACCCAGCACCCGGACGAGTCGCCATGGGGCCAGCCTAGGGGCGCGGCAACCCGCCCTCGCCCCCGTGCGCCCGCCCCGTCCCGGCCAGCTCGGTGGCCCGCGCGAGGACGGCGTCGAGCATCGGCTCGGTGAGCCGGCCGGTGAAGGTGTTCTGCTGGCTGACGTGGTAGCTGCCCAGCAGGGTCAGCTCGCCGCGCGGCCCGGAGACGGTGACCTCGACCCCGTGCCCGAACGCCGGCCGCGGGCGGGGCAGCGCGTACCCGGCGTCGGCGAGGACCGGCCACAGCGCCGTCCAGCCGAACCCGCCGAGCACGACGGCGACCCGCAGGCCGGGCAGCAGCGCCAGCTCGCGGGCCAGCCAGGGCGAGCAGGTGTCGCGCTCGGCCGGCGTCGGCATGTTGTCCGGCGGGGCGCAGCGGACGGCGGCGGCGACCCGCACGCCGGTGAGCTCGAGGCCGTCCCCGACGTGGGTCGACGTCGGCTGGCTGGCCAGGCCCGCCCGCCACAGCGCGGCGAAGATCCAGTCGCCGCTGCGGTCGCCGGTGAACACCCGGCCGGTGCGGTTGCCGCCGTGCGCGGCCGGCGCCAGCCCGACGACGGCGATGCGGGCGTCGGCGGGGCCCAGGCCCGGCACCGGGCGGCCCCAGTAGTCCTCGTCGCGGAAGGAGGCCCGCTTGACCCGGGCCACCTCCTCGCGCCAGGCGACCAGCCGCGGGCAGGCCCGGCAGCCGGAGATCCGGGCGTCGAGGACGGCGAGGTCGCGCGCCGCGCGGGCGGAACGGGCGACGCCGGCGGGGCTGCGGGTGACGGGGAACCCCTGCGCGTCTCTCGATCGGCCCCGCTGCAGGGTCCCGCCGCGAGCCTGCGAGGGGCGGGGGGCAGTGGGGTCCTCCATCCGGCCAGTGGACCACCCGGGCGGGGACGGGCGGCCGCCGGGGCGGCAGGGCATGATCACCGCATGGCCCGCAAGGAGAAGGCGCCGCTGACCTGGAAGCTGCTCGGCTCGGGGCTCGCCGTCCCGGCCGGCATCGCCGCCCGCAAGCTCACCGACGCCGCCTGGTACGCCGCCCGCGGCACGAACCCGCCGAAGAACCCGGCGGCGCCCGGGGTGAGCTGGCCCGACGCGCTGGCCTGGGCGGCGTTCTCGGGGGTCGTCGTCGCCGCCGGCCGGCTGGTCGCCGCCCGCGGCGCCGCGGCCGCCTACCAGTCGCTGACCGGCAAGCTGCCCCCCGGGCTCAACGAGGGTCCCTGACCCGGCGCCCTCAGCCCCGGGCGAGCCGCAGGGCGATGCCGTCGAGGATGTCGTGCTCGCTCACGACCACCTCGTCGAGGGCGAAGGCGTCCATCACCACGCGGAGCACCAGCGCGCCGGCACCGATGACGTCGACCCGGCCCGGGTGCATGACCGGCTCCGCGGCCCGCCGCTCGCGGGTGGCGGTGAGCAGCCCGGCGGTGACCGACCGGACGGCGGCCACCGGGATGCGCGAGCCGTGGATGGCCGCCGCGTCGTAGGCCGGCAGCCGCAGCGCGAGCGCGGCGACGGTGGTCACCGAGCCGGCCAGGCCGACCAGGGTCGCCGCCTCCCCCACCGGCACCGCGGCGGCCACCTGGGCCAGCGCGGCGCGGATGTCGGACTCGGCGCGGCCGATCTCGTCGGCGGTGGGCGGGTCGCCGTGCAGGTGCCGCTCGGTGAGCCGCACGCAGCCGACGTCGACCGACCGCGCGGCGCGCACGCCACCGGCGTCGCCGAGGACGAACTCGGTGGAGCCGCCGCCGATGTCGACGACCAGGTACGGCGGGCGGGGCGGCGGGCCGCCGTGCCCGGCGGCCGCGGCGTCGAGCGAGGCGGTGGCGCCCAGGAAGGACAGCCGGGCCTCCTCGTCGCCGGGGACGACGTCGGGCGGCAGCCCGAGGGTGTCGCGGACCATCGCCTCGAAGTCGGCGCGGTTGGCCGCGTCGCGGGTGGCGCTGGTGGCCACCATGCGTACCGCCGTCGCGCCGAGGTCGCGGGACCGGGCGGCGTACTCGGCGAGCACGACGCGGGTGCGCTCGATCGCCTCGGGGGCCAGCCGGCCGGTGGCGTCGACGCCCTGGCCGAGCCGGACGACCTCCATGCGGCGCAGCAGGTCGGTGTGCGCGCCCTCGGGGGGCACGTCGGCCACCAGCAGCCGGATGGAGTTGGTGCCGCAGTCGATGGCGGCGACCCGGGTGACACTGCGGGTCACGGGCGGTCCTCCTCGGGGAGCGCGCAGGGCCCCTGGGCCCACCACTCCCCCATCTCGGCGACGGCGCGGTCGCCGATCGGGTTGACGCCGGGGCCGGCCGCGAGGGCGTGGCCGGCCAGCGCGTGCAGGCACTTCACCCGGTCGGGCATGCCGCCGGCGGTCGCGCGGGTGGGCAGCTCGCCGAGGGCGTCGCGCTCGGCGAGGTAGGCCTCGTGCGCGGCGAGGTAGGCGGCGGCCAGGTCCGGGTCGGTCCCGAGCTCCTCCTGCCACTCGCGCATCCGGCCGGCCGACTCCAGCCGGCTCGCGGCCGCCGAGGCCCGCGGGCAGGTCAGGTAGTACAGCGTCGGGAACGGGGTGCCGTCCTCCAGCCGCGGGGAGGTCTGCACGACGTCGGGCTGCCCGCAGGGGCACCGGTGCGCCACCGCGCGGACGGCGCGCGGCGGGCGGCCGAGCTGCCGGCCGACGGTCTCGCGCTCCTCCGGGCTGATCGGCTCGCGCACCCGCTCCCCTGGTGAGGTCATCCGTCGGCCTCCGCGACCGAGCCCAGCAGCTGCTCGTACCAGGGGCGGGCGGCGGAGGACGTGTCCGGCAGCGTGCCGGCGTCGCCCTCGGCCACCTCGCCGTCGACGACCACCACCAGCCGGTCACCGGGCAGCACGTAGGACAGCCGCTCGCGGGCCTGCTGCGCGGTCCAGTCCGGGTCGGACTGGCGCTCCAGCTGCGCCTGCAGGTCGGCGATGCGCTCGTCGTGGGCGCTGCTCTCGGCGGCGAGCCGGGCGAGCTCCGCCCGGCCCTCCAGCCACTGCCGCACCGGCCCGGCCAGGGTCAGCGCGAGCAGCAGGAGCAGGCCGACCAGCACGACGCCGCGCCCGGTGACCAGCGGCCGCCGGGTGGCGGTCACGCGCGGCGCGGGCCGCGGGGTGCGCCGGCCCTGGCGGCGGGCGTCGGGACGGCTGCCCGCGCCCGACCGCGTCCCGGCCGGGACCGGCCGGGACGCGGCGTGCGAGAGCGGGCGGCCGGTCGAGCGCCGCCTCCCCGTACCGGCGCTCACCCGGTCAGGAGATCCGCAGGCGGGGGAAGGCCGCCGCGCCGGCGTAGCGCGCGGCGTCGTCGAGCTCCTCCTCGATGCGCAGCAGCTGGTTGTACTTGGCCACCCGCTCGCTGCGGGCCGGGGCGCCGGTCTTGATCTGCCCGCAGTCGGTGGCGACGGCGAGGTCGGCGATCGTGGTGTCCTCGGTCTCGCCCGAGCGGTGGCTCATCATGCTGCGGTAGCCGCTGCGGTGCGCCAGGTTCACGGCGTCGAGCGTCTCGGTGAGCGTGCCGATCTGGTTGACCTTCACCAGCAGCGCGTTGGCGGCGCCGCGGGAGATCCCGTCGGCCAGCCGGGCGGGGTTGGTGACGAACAGGTCGTCGCCGACGATCTGCACGCGGTCGCCGAGGGTCTGGGTCATCGCCACCCAGCCGTCCCAGTCCTCCTCCGAGAGCGGGTCCTCGATGGAGACGATCGGGTAGGCGTCGACGAGCTCGCGGTAGTAGTCGACGAGGTACTCGGCCGACCGGGTCTGGCCCTCGAAGTCGTAGCCGCCCTCGCCGTGGAACTCGGTGGCGGCGACGTCGAGCGCGAGCGCGATGTCGGTGCCGAGCGAGTAGCCGGCCTTCTCCACGGCCTCGGCGATGAGGTCGAGCGCGGCGCGGTTGGTGGGCAGGTCGGGGGCGAAGCCGCCCTCGTCGCCGAGGCCGGTGGACAGGCCGCGGCCCTTCAGCACCGACTTGAGCGCGTGGTAGGTCTCCGCGCCGACGGCGAGCGCCTCGGCGAAGGTGGCCGCGCCGATCGGCGCGATCATGAACTCCTGGACGTCGACGTTGCTGTCGGCGTGGGCGCCGCCGTTGAGGATGTTCATCATCGGGACCGGCAGGAGGTGCGCCGAGGGCCCGCCCACGTAGCGGAACAGCGGCAGGCCGGTGGACTCCGCGGCGGCGCGGGCGACGGCGAGGCTCACGCCGAGGATCGCGTTGGCGCCCAGGCGGGACTTGTCCGGGGTGCCGTCGAGGTCGAGCAGGCGCTGGTCGACGAGGCGCTGCTCGGTGGCCTCGTAGCCGACGAGCTCGGGGCCGATGACGTCGAGGACGCCGTCGACGGCCTTGGTGACGCCCTTGCCGCCGTAGCGCTCCCCACCGTCACGCAGCTCCACCGCCTCGAAGGCGCCGGTGGAGGCGCCGCTCGGGACCGCCGCGCGGGCGATCGTCCCGTCGTCGAGGGCGACCTCGACCTCCACGGTGGGGTTACCGCGCGAGTCCAGGATCTCCCGCGCGCCTACGGCATCGATGCTCGGCACGGGGAGCAGCCTAGCGACGGCCGGGGGCGCACCCGTCCGCGGCGCGGAGCCGCGGCGGACCTGTCACCAGATGGTCACGGCGCGGTCACGGAGCGGCTCCGGCGGAACAGGATCGGCGCTAATCTCGGGCCTCGGGCGCCTCCCCGCGCCCACACCGTCGGAGGACCCGATGACCGAGCGCCGGCAGGACCCGCCCCCCTTCGACGCGGACGACGGGACGGGCGCGTCCGTCCTCGGCTTCCCGCCGGACACCTCGGCGGACGACGACACCGGCGACCTGGAGCCGGTCCCGGACGGCGCCGAGGTGGCCGGGGTCGCGGCCCGCCCCGGGCTGGCCTACGTGCGCCACCCCGACGTCGCGGGCGGGGTGCTCCTGCTGCTCGCCGGCGTGGCCGGGGCGGCGAGCGCATGGCTGCCGTGGGAGCGGGGCGGGGAGACGACCGGGCTGGACCTCGTGGCGCGCGCGGTCGGCGCGGCCCGGGACGGGGTGGCCGGGCTGGGACCCACCGGCCTGTGGCAGCCGGCGGCGGTGGCGGCCGGGAGCGCCGTGCTCGTCGTCCTCGGGCTCCTGCTGCTCCGGCCCGCGCGGGGCCACCGGGTGTCCGGGGTGCTCGCGCTGGCCGTCGCGCTGGCCGGAGCCGCCGCGGTGGCCGGCCGGCTGGTGGACGCCGGCTGGGACGCCGCCTCCCTCGGGCCGGGGGTCTGGTGCGCCGCCGCCGTCGCGGGGCTCGGCGTGCTCGGGGCGCTCAAGGCCATGCTCACCGCGCCCCGGGTGACCACCACGCCGGACGCGCCGCTGCCCGTCGGCTGACCGCGGCGGCGCTCCCCTCGCGCTGCGTCACCGCCCGCCGGAGCGCTTCACCCGCAGAAGATCGCGCGCGACCCGATGGGGTGAGGCGCGCTCCCGGGCCGGGGTCGGCCCGGCCTCCCGAGCCGCACACTCGGCCGGTGCCCGCCGGTCCGCGGTGGCGCGAGGAGGGGGACCCGCGTGACCGCCAGCCCGACGCTCGAGCGGCTCGACGGCGCCGACGTCCGGGCCGGCGAGCCGCAGGTGCACGTCGTCGCGCTGGAGGCCGTGACCGCGCCGACGACGGCCCTCCCCCGCGAGCCCTACGTCACCGTGCTGGTGCCCGCGCACGACGAGGCCGACCAGATCGCCGCGACCCTCGCGGGGCTGCGCCGCCAGACGCTCCCGCCGGCGCGCGTGGTCGTCGTCGCCGACAACTGCTCCGACGAGACGGTCGCCATCGCCCGGGCGGCCGGTGCCGAGGTGTTCGAGACCGTCGGCAACACCGACAAGAAGGCCGGCGCGCTCAACCAGGCGTGGGCGCTGCGCTTCCGCCGGGTGGCCGAGGACGAGCGCCGCGGGGGCGAGCGCCGGGCGGCCGACCGCCGCACCGGCACCGGCGCCACCACCGGGCCCGAGCGCCGCGCGGGCAGCCGGCGCACCGCGGCCGACCGCCGGGACGGCGCCGCCGACCGCCGCAGCTCCCCCACCGGCCGGCCCGACGCCGCCGACGACGACCTCGTGCTCGTCCAGGACGCCGACTCCTCGCTCGACGAGGGCTTCCTCGAGGGCGCCGCGCACCACGTGCTGACGGACGACCGGATGGGCGCGGTGGGCGGCACGTTCCGCGGCGACCCCGGCGGCGGCCTGGTTGGGCACCTGCAGCGCAACGAGTACGCCCGCTACGCCCGCGACGTGCGCCGCCTCCAGGGCAAGTGCCTCGTGGTCACCGGCACCGCCGCCATGTTCCGGGCGGCCACCCTGCGGCGGATCTCCGAGGCCCGCCTGGACGGCCGGGTGCCCCGGGGCGACGGCCGCGGCGGCATCTACGACACCACCGTCCTCACCGAGGACAACGAGCTGACCTTCGCGATCCTGCACCTGGGGTACCAGGTGCTCAGCCCGAAGGAGTGCACGCTCACCACCGAGGTCATGCCGACCTGGCGGGCGCTGTGGAACCAGCGGCTGCGGTGGAAGCGCGGCGCCATCGAGAACTGCGTGCAGTACGGCGTCACCCGGATCACCTGGCGCTACTGGGGCCGGCAGCTGCTCACCCTCGCGGGCGTCCTCATCACGTTCCTCTACCTCGGCTCGCTCGCGGTGTCCCTGGTCGGCACCGGGCACGTCAACGTGCAGCCGTTCTGGCTCGCGGTGACCGGTGTCTTCGTCCTCGAGCGGGTCATCACCGTCCGCGACCGCGGGTGGAGGCACATGCTCGCCGCGGCGACGATGTACGAGCTCCTCTACGACGTCTTCCTGCAGTTCGTGCACGCCCGCGCCTACCTCGACGCGGCCCTCCGTCGTGAGAGGAGGTGGTAGAGGTGTACGACAACCCCGCGGCTCCCCTGGCGGCCGGCGGCACCGGATCGGTGCTCGCCTACACCGGCTTCGGCAGCATCTGGCTGGCGCTGGCGGCCTTCGCGCTCATCGCGGTCGGCACGGCGCTCCTGCGCATCGTGCCGCGCAAGCAGGGCTGAGCCCCCGGGCCCGGTGACGACACCGTCACCGGGCCCGCGCTCACTCCCCGGCGCGCTCGCGGCGGCGGGCCTCGGCGTCGAGCTCGCCGGCGTAGCGGCGGACCGCCTCGCGCAGCGCGTCCTCGGCGTCCCAACCGCGCCGCTCCGCGGCGGCGACGACGGCCAGCAGCCGCTCCCCCAGCTCCTCCGGCGACGCCGACCCGAGGTCGGCCGGCTCCGGCACCGGGAAACCGGCCCGCCCGGCGCGGCGCACCAGCGCTGCGCCCCACGCGGCCGCCGGCTGCGAGCGCGAGACGCCCTCGGTGGGCGAGCGCCGCTGCTTCTCCGCCTTCTTGATCTCCTCCCACCCGGCCTCGACGCCCGCCACGTCGATGGGGGCACGGCCCGGCGATCGATCGCCGAACACGTGCGGGTGGCGGCGGACCAGCTTGTCCACCAGCTCCCCGGCGACGTCGTCGACGTCGAACCGGCGGCCGGGCTCGGCCTCGGCGGCCACCCGGGCGTGGAAGACGACCTGCAGGAGCACGTCGCCGAGCTCCTCGCGCATGGCGACCGGGTCGTCGTCGACGATCGCGTCGTAGGCCTCGTGCGCCTCCTCGAGCAGGTAGCCGCGCAGCGAGGAGTGCGTCTGCTCGGCGTCCCACGGGCAGCCGCCGGGCGAGCGCAGCCGGTCCATGACGCCGACGACGTCGAGCAGCCGGGCGCCGGGCGGCTCGGGCGCGCCGTCGACGACCTCGGCGCCGGGCACGGACTCCCCCGGGCCGGCGAGCACGGCGACGCCGTCGTCCAGGCCCGCGGCCTCGGGGGCGTCGGCGACCTCCCACCCGGCGGCGCGCAGGGCCTCGGCGGTGGCCGCGGCGCCGGGCAGCGCGGCGACCGGGCGGCCCGCGAGCGCGGCCCAGCCGGCCGGGCCGAGCAGGCCGGGCAGCCGCGGGCTGACGGTGACGACGACCGGGGGCACCGGGTCAGCCCTCCCCGGTCGTGGGCGCCGCGGTGCCGGCGTCGTCGAGGAGCTGCACGACGCCGCCGTCGGCCTCCTGCACGACGTCCTCCTCGAGGGCGCCGTAGCGGGGGTTGACGGTCACCGACAGCTCGTCCTGCACCTCGCCGACGACGGCGGCGCCGGCCTCCTCGACGCCGCCCGCGGCCTGGCTCTCGATGTCGGCCCGGGCCTCCTCGAACGACGGGGTGGTGCGGGTGGCGACGAAGACGACGACCACGCCGTCGACGCCGGGGACCGTGGTGGTGAAGCCGGTGCCCGGGGCGGCCGCCGTGATGCCCTGCGCGAGCGGGCCGCTGACCTCCGACACCGGCGTGCTCTCCACCTGCGGGAGCGAGTTCTGCCCGGGGAAGCGCGCGGCCACCGCCGGGTAGGACGCGGGCGCGGCGGTCAGCTCGGCGACGGCCGCGTCGGCGACGGCCTGGTCGGGGACGACGAAGTAGCCGACCTCGGCCTGCTCGAGGCCGGCGCGCGCCTCCTCGTAGCGGGCGCGCAGCGCGGCCTCCGACAGGGCGTCCCCCTCGCCGGTGGCGAGCCCCAGCTCGCGGCGCAGCAACTGCTGGCGGGCGCTCTCCCGGACGTCCTCGCGCGAGTAGCCCTGCCCGGCGGCCTGGGCGTAGAGGGCCTCCTCGTCCTGGCCGCCGAGCGCCTGGGTGATGAAGTCGGTGAGCTCGGCGTCGGTGACCTCGACGTCGTACTCGCGGGCGGCCGCGGCGTAGACCTGCTCGCGCACCAGCAGGGTGAGCACCTGGCGGGTGAAGTCGGCGCCCCCTCCCCCGGCCGCTTCGGCGATCGCCGGGTCGGCCAGGCGGTCGTCGACGGCCGACTGCAGCTCGGTGACGGTCACCTGCTCGTCGCCGACGTAGGCGGCCACAGACGGCGAGGTCCGGCAGCCGGCCACGGGGACGGCGACGGTCACGAGCCCCAGGACGAGGGCGGCGGGACGGCGGATGCGCACGCCCGCAGGCTGCCACATGCGCTGTGACGGCCGTCGCAGGACGCGGCCCGGCGGGACGGGGCGCTCGCCGCCCTCGGCCCCGCCGCCGCTCAGCTCGCCGCCGCCACCGGCTGCTCGATCACCGCGCGCAGCAGCGAGTGCAGGTGCTCGAGCAGGGCGACGTCGCGCAGCGGCGTCCGCCGGTCGGGGCCGACGGGCACCTTCAGCGAGATCGTCTCGACGGCGGACTTGTACGAGGCGCCGTCGGCGAGCCGGGCCAGGCGCATCTGCTGCGACTCGCGCAGCGGCACCGGCGACACCCGGATGACGCGGCCCTGCAGCGACACCTCGGTGATGCCGAGGGTGCGCACCGCGGCGCGGAACCGGGCCACCGCGAGCAGGTTGAGCACCGGGGCCGGCGGGGTGCCGTAGCGGTCGGTGAGCTCGTCGAGGACGGCCTGCGCCTGGTCGTCGTCCTGCACGCTCGCGACCTTGCGGTAGGCCTCCATGCGCAGCCGCTCGCCGGGCACGTAGTCGTGCGGCAGGTGGGCGTCGACGGGCAGGTCGACGCGCACCTCGACCGGCTCGGCGGGCGCGGCCTCGCCGGTGACCTGGGCGCGGTAGTCGGCCACCGCCTCGCCGACCAGCCGGACGTAGAGGTCGAAGCCGACGCCGGCGATGTGCCCGGACTGCTCGCCGCCGAGCAGGTTGCCCGCGCCGCGGATCTCGAGGTCCTTCATGGCCACGGCCATGCCGGCGCCGAGGTCGGTGTTGTGCGCGATCGTGGTCAGCCGGTCGACCGAGGTCTCGGTCAGCGGCCGGGACGGGTCGTAGGTGAAGTAGGCGTAGGCGCGCTCGCGGCCACGGCCGACGCGGCCGCGGATCTGGTGCAGCTGCGAGAGGCCGAAGGTGTCGGCGCGGTCGACGATCAGGGTGTTGGCGTTGGGGATGTCCAGGCCCGACTCGACGATCGTCGTCGCGACCAGGACGTCGTACTCCTTCTCCCAGAAGCCGACCATGATCCGCTCGAGCTCGTGCTCCTTCATCTGGCCGTGGCCGACGGCGACGCGCGCCTCGGGCACCAGCCGGCGGATCTTCGCCGCGGCCTTGTCGATCGACTGCACCCGGTTGTGGATGACGAACACCTGGCCGTCGCGCAGCAGCTCGCGGCGGACGGCGGCGGCCATCTGCTTGTCGTCCCAGGCGCCCACGTAGGTGAGCACCGGGTGCCGCTCCTCCGGGGGCGTGAGGATCGTCGACATCTCGCGGATGCCGGTGAGGCTCATCTCCAGCGTGCGCGGGATCGGGGTGGCCGACATCGACAGGACGTCGACCGCCGTCCGCATCGTCTTCAGGTACTCCTTGTGCTCGACGCCGAAGCGCTGCTCCTCGTCGACGATCACCAGGCCGAGGTCCTTGAACCGGGTGGTCGGCTGCAGCAGCCGGTGCGTGCCGACGAGCACGTCGACCTCGCCGGCGGCGAGCTGGCGCAGCGTCTCGGCGCTCTCGGCGTCGGACTGGAACCGGGAGAGCACCTTCACGGTGACCGGGAACTGGGCCATCCGCTCGGAGAACGTCTTGAAGTGCTGGTTGGCCAGCAGCGTCGTCGGCACCAGGACGGCGACCTGCTTGCCGTCCTGCACCGCCTTGAAGGCCGCGCGGACGGCGATCTCGGTCTTGCCGTAGCCGACGTCGCCGCAGATGACCCGGTCCATCGGCACCGGGTTCTCCATGTCCCGCTTGACCTCGTCGATGGCGGCGAGCTGGTCGGGCGTCTCGGTGAACGGGAAGGCGTCCTCGAGCTCGCGCTGCCAGACGGTGTCCGGGCCGAAGGCGTGGCCCTTGGTGGCCATGCGCGCGGAGTAGAGGCGGATGAGCTCGGCGGCGATCTGCTTGACCGCCTTGCGGGCCTGACCCTTGGTCTTCTGCCAGTCGGCCCCGCCGAGCTTGGACAGCGCCGGCTGCTCGCCGCCGACGTAGCGGGTGAGCTGGTCGAGGGAGTCGGTGGGCACGAACAGGCGGTCCGGCGGCTGGTTCCGCTTGCCCGGCGCGTACTCGACGATCAGGTAGTCGCGCTGCCCGCCGTGCACGGTGCGGCTGACCATCTCGATGTAGCGGCCGATGCCGTGGTGCTCGTGGACGACGAGGTCGCCGGGCTGCAGCTGCACCAGGTCGACGGCGTTGCGGCGGCGCGCGGGCATCTTCTGCGCGTCGCGCATCGTGGTGCCGCGCTGGCCGGTGAGGTCGTGCTCGGTGACCAGCGCGAGCTTCACGCCGGGGAAGGCGAAGCCGGACTCGAGGTTGCCCTGGGTGATGGAGGCGATCCCGGCCTCGGGCGCGGTCTCGAGGCCGGGGACGAGCCGCACGCCGAGGTCGGCGGCGCCGAACTGGTCGGCGGCGCGCTGGGCCGGTCCGGGGCCGGCGAAGGTCAGCACGACGCGCCAGCCCTCGCGGGTCCGGTCGCGCAGCGCGCCGACCGCGCGGTCGAGGTCGCCGGAGAAGCGCTCGACGGTGGTGGCGTCCAGCGCGGCCGCGTCGTCGTCGAGGTCGCCGAGGGTGAACGCGCCCGTGGTCCACCACGGCAGGCCGCGGCCGCGGGCGGCGGCCTCGACGTCCTCCAGCGCCCGGAACGACGACGCCCCGAGGTCCAGCGGCGCCTCGCCGGCCTCCGCGGCGGTCGCCCAGGACGCGGCGAGGAACTCCTCGGCGGTGCGGACGAGGTCGGCGGCGCGGCTGCGCACCCGCTCGGGGTCGGCGACCAGGACGTGGGTGCCCGCGGGCACGAGGTCGGTGAGCAGCTGCAGCTGCCCCTCGACCAGCGCGGGGGTGAGCGACTCCATGCCCTCGACGGCGATGCCCTCGGCGAGCTTGCCGAGCATCTCGGCGAGGCCCGGGTGCTCGGCGGCGAGTTCCGCGGCGCGGGCGCGGACGGCGTCGGTGAGCAGCAGCTCGCGGCACGGCGGCGCCCACAGCCGCTCCGGCCGGTCGTCGAGGGAGCGCTGGTCGGCGGCGGAGAAGTAGCGCAGCTCGTCGACCTCGTCGCCCCAGAACTCGACGCGGACGGGGTGCGGCTCGGTGGGCGGGAAAACGTCGAGCAGGCCGCCGCGGACGGCGAACTCGCCGCGCTTCTCGACCAGCTCGACGCGGGTGTAGGCGGCGTCGGCCAGCGCGCGGGCGACGTCGTCGAGCTCGGCGGTGTCGCCCGGCCTCAGCTCGACCGGGACGAGGTCGCCGAGGCCCGGCGCCAGGGGCTGCAGCACGCTGCGGACAGGGGCGACCAGCACGTCGACCGTGCCGTTCTCCCCGGGGTTCGTGAGGTCGCGGAGCACGGCCAGCCGGCGCCCGACGGTGTCCGCGCGGGGGGACAGCCGCTCGTGCGGCAGCGTCTCCCACGCCGGGAAGGTCTCCACCCGGCGACCCGGGAGGAAGCAGCGCAGCAGGTCGGCGGCGACGTCGGCGTCGCGCTCGCCGGTGGTGACCAGCAGGACCGGCACGCCGGCACCCGGCGCCTGCGCGGCCAGCGCGGCCGCGACCAGCGGCTGCACCGGCGGCGGCGCCGGGACGGCGAGCTCGGCCGACCCCGCGGCGGCCACCACGCGTGCCATGCCGGGATCGCTGAGGACGACGTCGAGCACGCCGCGCAGGCTCACGGGGACTTCCTCCTGGGGACGACGGCCCGCGCAAGGTGCCGCCGAGTGCGGCGCAGGCCCCCTCCCAGGCTAGACGCCGGGGACCGGCCCCGCCGGGGTGCGATCGGCCACCTCGGTGCGCGGGGCGGGCACCGCGGGCCGCGGCGTCCCGGCGTCGTCCGCGGTGCGCTCGAGGACCAGCGCGGCCAGCTCCCCCGCGTCCGGCTCGGGTGCGCGCACCGGCCGGCCGACCCCGGGCGGGACGACCTCCGGCCACACCGGGGCGGGCAGGCCCAGCGCCCGCCGGTGGACCTCCACGTAGCGGACCGCCTGCTCGGCCCAGTCGAGCTCGGCCACGGCCCGCGCCCGCGCGGCCAGCGACAGCTCCAGCCTCCGCTGCGGGTCGTCCAGCAGGGCGTCGATCGCGGCGGACAGGCCCTCCGCGCCGAGCGCCGGGTCGACGAGGACGCCCGTGTCACCGGCCGAGACGCGCGTCTCGGGCAGGTCGAAGGAGACGACCGGAACGGCGAAGGACATGTACTCCATGACCTTGTTCATCGTGGAGACGTCGTTGAGCGGGTTGCTCGGGTCGGGGCAGATGCCGAGGACCGCGGTGGACAGGTAGCGGGCGACGACCTCGGCGTCGGCGCGGCCGGTGAACGTCACGTGCTCGTCGAGGTCGAGCTCGGTGGCCAGCCGGCGCAGGTCGGGCAGCGAGTCGCCGAAGCCGAGCAGGGCGAGGTGGACGTCACGGCGGCCGCGGCCGTACACGAGGTCGGCGAGGGCGTGCAGGGCGAGGTCGACGCCGTCCTGCGGCCCCATGATGCCGAGGTAGACCAGGAGCTGGCGGCCGTGCCGCAACTCGGGCTCCGGGTGCCGCGGGCTCATCCGCGCCGTGTCGGGCCCGGACCGCACGACCGTCACCCGGGCCGGGTCGCGGTCGCCGCGGGTCACCGCCACGCGGCGGTAGGACTCGTTGGTCGAGACGACCTCGTCGGCGGTGCGGTAGGTGGAGCGCTCGAGCCAGAGCAGCGCCCGGTACTGCAGCCGCTCGCGGGCACTGCGCGGCTCCCCGAACCGGGAGCGGAAGACCTCGGGGTTGAGGTCGTGCTGGTCGTAGACGAACCGCACCCCGCGGCGCCGCCACAGCCGGGCGAGCAGCCAGTAGGTGTCGGGCGGGTTGCAGGCCTGGATGACCGAGAAGCCGTCCCGCCGCCACACGCGCACCGACAGCAGCGCCGTGCGGATCCAGCAGTAGACGAACTCGACGAGGTAGGACAGCACGCCGGAGGTGGCCGGCGCCGGCCGGTACTTGTAAACCGGCACCCCGTCGATGACCGCGAACGACGGGTCGCCCGGCCCCTTCGGACAGATTACCGAGACCCCGATGCCCTCGGCCACGAGCGCCTGGCACTCCAGCCAGACACGGCGGTCGAGGGGCACGGGCAGGTTCTGGACGATCACGAGGACTCGGGACATCGAACGCTGGCGCATGGTCATCCCTCGGGGCCGGGCACGTCGACGTGCGGTGACCCGCAGTGAGCGACGGTCGTCACGTTCCCGCCATCCACTGTGGGCCCGGCGGACAGTAGTGACGGCTGCCGCACCACGGGGACCTGCGCAACTCGGACCGGACGGTAGCCGCGGGGACGCCGGCGCCGAACGGCTCGGCGCGCGCTCCGCGCGCGTTCTCGCGCACGCAGGGTAACGGACGAGCGGGTGCGGCACATGGATCGGACCGCAATCGGGGCGCCGTGCGCGCAGGCATGGTCAGGACCGGGGGCGCTCGACATCATCGCGCCATGCCGCAGGACGGGGACGGGACGGGACGGCCACGCCGTCGGCCGGGCGCTGACCGTGCGCCGGGCTGGATCTGCTTCTCCGCCCAGGACTGGTGGTACCAGAACCAGGCCCACTCCGACTTCCAGCTGATGCGCCGGGTCGCCCGGACCAGGCCGGTGCTGCTCGTCAACTCCATCGGGCTGCGGATGCCGCTGCCCGGGCGCAGCACGCAGGTGCTGCGGAGGATCGCCCGCAAGGTGGCCAGCACGGCCCGGCTGGTCCGGCGCCCCCTCCCGGACACCCCGGGCTTCCACGTGATGACCCCGGTGGTCCTGCCCTTCTACGGCAGCCCCCTGCTCCGGCGGCTCAACGCGTGGAGCGTCCGCACGCAGGTCCGCCTCGTCAGCCGGCTCATCGGGCTGCCGCCGGACCCGGTCGTCGTCTGCACGATCCCGACGGCCTGGGACGTCGTCGCACCGATGTCCCGGCGCGCTCTGGTCTACAACCGTTCCGACCGGCACTCCGACTTCCCCGAGAGCGACCGGGCCACGATCGCCGCCCTCGAGGAGTCACTGCTGCGCACCGCCGACGCGGTGCTCTACGTCAGCCGGGCGCTGATGGCCGAGGAGGCGCCGCTCACCGGCAGCCGCGCGCGTTTCCTCGACCACGGCGTCGACCTCCGGCACTTCGAGCCGGGGGCCGGGCCGGAGCCGGCCGACCTCGCGCCGATCCCCCACCCCCGGGTCGGCTTCTTCGGCGGGCTGGACTCCTTCCTCGTCGACTTCGACCTGCTCGAGCGGGTGGCCCTGGAGGTCCCGGAGGCGCACCTCGTGCTGGTCGGTGACGCGGACCGGGCCACGGACCAGCTCACCCGGCACCCGACCGTGCACTGGCTCGGCCGCCGGTCGTACGAGCAGATCCCCGCCTACGGCGCCGGCTTCGACGTCGCCCTGATGCCGTGGCAGGACAACGAGTGGATCGCCCGGTGCAACCCGATCAAGATGAAGGAGTACCTCGCGCTGGGGCTCCCCGTGGTCAGCACCGACTTCCCCGAGGTCCGGCGGTACGCGGACACGATCGCCGTCGCCACCGACCGCGACGACTTCGTCGACCTCGTCCGGCGGACGCTGAAGGACAGCGGGCCCGGGGACCCCGCACGGCGGCGGGCCGCCGTCGTCGCCGACTCGTGGGACACCCGCGCCGCCGAGCTCGTCGCGGTCGCCGAGGGCGACGGGACGGCGGGCTGATGTGCGGCATCGTCGGCGTCCACCGGTGGGACGGCCGTCCCGTCGACCCGGACCTGCTCGACGCGATGGCCGGTCAGCTCGTCCACCGCGGCCCGGACGGGCACGGTCGCTGGACGTCCGGCTCCACCGGCTTCGGCCACCGCCGCCTGTCGATCATCGACCTCGAGCACTCGGCCCAGCCGATGGCCGGGCCCGGCGGCCGGCAGCACCTCACGTTCAACGGCGAGGTCCTCAACTACCGCGAGCTCCGGCGCGCCCTCCCGGACTACCCCTGGACGACCGACGGCGACACCGAGGTGGTCCTCGCGGCGTACCGGCGGTGGGGCGTCGAGGGCGTCCGCCGGCTGCGGGGCCAGTTCGCCTTCGCGCTGCACGACGCCGACACGGGCGAGCTGCACCTGGTGCGCGACCGCATGGGCGTCCTCCCGCTCTACTGGTACGCCGACGCCCGGATGATCGCCTTCGCCAGCGAGGTCAAGGCCCTGCTGCCCGCGCTGCCGCGGGTCGACGTGGACCTCCTCAGCCTGGGCGACCACCTGACCCACCGGTCGGTCCCGGCGCCGCACACGCTCGTCGCCGGCGTGCGCAAGCTGCGTCCGGGGCACCGGCTGCTCGTGCGCCCCGGGGGCCGGGTCACGGAGGTCCCCTACTGGCAGCTCCCGGCCGACCCCCCGGCGGTGGCCGTCAGCGAGGCGCAGGACGCGGTCGAGGAGGTGCACGCCGCCCTCCGGGCGGCCGTGGCGGAGGCGCTGGTCGCGGACGTGCCCGTGGGCGCCTACCTCTCCGGTGGCGTCGACTCGAGCCTGATCGTGGCGCTGATGTCCGAGGCGCGCGGCCGGCAGGGGGTCTCCACCTACGCCGCGGGGTTCGACGACCCGCGCGTCGACGAGCTGCCCTGGGCCCGCCGGGTCGCCGGCCTCGTGGGTGCCGACCACCACGAGGTCACGGTCGGCGCGGAGGACTTCACGGCCCTGCTGCCGAAGCTCACCTGGCACCGGGACGCCCCCCTGTCCGAGCCCGCCGACGTCGCGGTCCACCGGCTGGCCGAGCTGGCGCGCCGGGACGTGACCGTGGTGCTCTCGGGCGAGGGCAGCGACGAGCTGTTCGCCGGCTATCCCAAGTACCGCGCCGCCGCCCTCGCCTCCTGGGTGGACCGGGTCCCGCGGGCGGTCCGCGGGCCGGCCCTGCAGACGGCGGCCCGCGCGCTCCCGCCGCGCTTCTCCCGCGCCGCGGTGCTCATGCGCGCGCTGTCCGCCGACGACGAGCCGGAGCGCATGCGCAGCTGGTTCGCCCCCTTCTCCCCCCGCGAGCGCCTCCGGCTGCTCGGCGGACAGCCGTCCCGCCCCGCAGCGGCCGCGTACCGGCGCGCGCACGGCGACGTCGTGCGGCGGATGCTCTACGCGGACTGCCACGCGTGGCTCTCGGACAACCTGCTCGAGCGCGGGGACCGCATGTCGATGGCCGCCTCCCTGGAACTGCGGCCGCCGTTCCTCGACGCGCGGGTCGTCGACCTCGCCTTCTCCCTCCCCACGGAGGTGAAGCTGCGGGGCGCCGTCGGCAAGTGGGTGGTCAAGGAGGTCGCCCGCCGCTACCTACCCGACGAGGTGGTCGACCGCCGGAAGTCCGGGTTCAAGGTCCCGCTCGACGCCTGGTTCCGCACCGGCGAGCTGCGCGACATGGCCCGCGACCTGCTCCTGCGCCCGGCGTCGTTCGTCGGCGGCGTCCTCGACCGGGCCGAGGTCGCCCGGGTGCTCGAGGACCACGAGGCCGGCCGCAGCGACGAGGCGAGCCGGCTGTGGACCCTGCTGGGCCTGGAGGTCTGGCACGACACGCTGGCGGGCGTCCGCGCGCCCGTGGCCGTCGGGTCGTGACCGGCGCGGACACCCTCGCGGCCGGCCGGCGCGGGGACGACGGCCCGCGGGGAGCGGGCCCGGTGACCCACGTCCTGCTGACGCGCTTCAACCTCCCCTCGAAGGGCCACGAGAGCACGATCCGGGCCCGGGAGAACTGGCTGCGCGACCGGGTCGACCTCTTCGAGCGCTGGTGCCTGCCCTCGGTGCTGGGCCAGACGGAGCGGGCCTTCACCTGGATCGTCTACCTCGACCCGCAGAGCCCCGCCTGGCTCCTCACCTGGGTCCGTGCCCACCGGGACCGGGGACACCTCCACCCGGTTCTCCGCGAGGAAGTGCCCCGTCCGGTCCTCCTCGACGACATCCGGGCGGCCACCGGGTCGGACGGCCGGGGCGACCTGATCACCACCAACCTCGACAACGACGACGGCCTGGCCCGGGACTTCGTGGCGAGGGTGCAGGCCGCCCCCGTGGCCGGCGACCCGACGGCGGTCTACCTCGGTGACGGCCTGGTCGTCAGCGACCGGCGGCTCTACCGGCGGACCGACCGGCACAACGCCTTCTGCTCGGTCCGGGAGAGCTGGCGGGACCCCGTCACGTGCTGGGGCGAGTGGCACAACCGGCTGCCCGAGGTGATGCCCGCCGTCGTGCTGCGGGGGTCCCCGGGCTGGCTGCAGGTCGTGCACGGCGCCAACGTCAGCAACCGCGTGCGGGGGCGGCGCACCCGGCCCGGGCCGCACCGCGCCGCGTTCCCCCGGCTGCTGGACGGCCTGCCCGAGCCCGGGCGGGCCGAGCTGGTGCGGGAGACCGCGCGGGTCCCGCTCCGCGAGTCCCGCGACCTGGCGCGCGCCACCGTGCGGACGACGCTGGTGCGGGTCCTCGGCAAGGAGGGGTTCGACCGCGCCAAGCACCGCTGGGCCTCGATGGCCGCGGCGGGACCGGTGCGCCACCCCCTGACCCCCCGGCGGCGGGACGGATGACCGTGGGCTCCACGCGCGGCGCGGTGCGGTCGGCGGTCGTCCCCCCGTACGGCACGGCGGCACCCGAGCGGCACGCCGTCGTCGCGGTCGGCGCCTACGCCGTCGCGCTGTTCGTCTTCCCCTCGAACATGGTGCTCGAGGTCGTGGGCGGTCAGGGGTCGGTCGCGGGGCTGCTCGCCCTCTCGCTGTTCGTGGTGTACGTCGCCTCGACGCTCATGGGCTCGCACGACCCGCTCGCGGTGCGGCACCCCACGCGGGGGGCGCTCCTCCTGCTCACGGTCATGAGCCTCGTCGCGTGGGCCCTGACCCCGTTCCACGGCCTCACCGCGACCCAGCAGACCGGGGCCGACCGCTGGATCCTCATGCTGGCCGGGTTCGCCGGGGTCGTGCTGGTCACCGCCGAGGGCCTCACCACGGTGGCCGCGCTGGTGCGTGTGCTGCGGGCGATCGTGCTCGGCGCCGCCTTCTGCTGCGCGGTGGCCCTCGTGCAGTGGCTCTTCCAGTACGACCTCAGCGCGCTGCTGCGCCAGTCGCTGCCGGGCTTCTCCGTGCACCTCGCCCACGGCGTCTACGAGGACCGGGCCGCCCTGACGCGGGTGTTCGGGACGACGGCGCACCCCATCGAACTCGGGGTGATCGCCGGGATGCTGCTGCCGCTGGCCCTGGTCCTCGCCATGCAGGACCGGGCCCGGCCGTGGCTGCTGCGGTGGGGGCCGGTCGTGCTGATCGCCACCGCCATCCCCGCCTCGGTGGCCCGGTCGGCGGTCCTCGCCGTCGTCGTGTCCTCGGCCGTGCTCGTCGCGTGCCTCCCGCCGCGACCGCGGGTGACCGCGATGGTCCTGCTCCCCCTCGGCACCTTCGTCGTCGGCCTGGCGCGTCCGGGCTACCTGCGGACGCTCGCCGACCTCGTCGGTGCCGGGTCGGACGACGCGTCGGTGCAGGGCCGGCTGGTGGACCTCCCACTCGTCGGCCGCCTGGTGTCGGAGCACCCCTGGTTCGGCACCGGCCCCGGCACGTACACCCCGATGACGTCGATGGACATCCTGGACAACCAGTACTTCACCAGCGCGATCGAGCTGGGCCTCGTCGGCCTGACCGGGCTGGTGGCGTGGTACCTGGTCCCGATCGTGGCGGCCCTGGCTGCGCGGGCCCGGTCCTCCGACCCCCTGCTCCGGGCGCTCGCCGGAGCGATCGCCGCGGCCGCCACGGCCAGCGCCGTCTCCGCCTCCACCTTCGACGCCCTGTCGTTCAACACCTACGCCGGCCTGCAGGCGCTCCTCGTCGGGTGCGCCGGCGCCTGCTGGCTGCTCTCCGGCCGGGAGCGGAGGGAGTCCCCCACCGCGGGCTCCCGCACCCGGCCGCCCGCCCCCCCTCGACCCCAGCACGGGAGCTGACCATGGACCTCCTCGCGATCGTGTCGTCCCTGCGGCGGCACTGGATCATCACCCTGGTGGTGGCGCTGCTGACCCTGGTCGGGGCGCTGGCGGTGGTGTCACTGACACCGCGCGTCTACAACAGCAACGCCTCGTTCGTGCTGGTCAACCCCGAGCCACAGCCCACCGACGCGGAGCTGCTGGCGGACCCCTCACTGGCGGGGGTCAACTGGGACAACCCCTACCTGCGCTTCGCCAGCGAGGGCACCGTGGGGCAGGTGCTGGCGGCCCGGCTGAGCAGTGCGAGCGTCCGCGAGGCACTGGCCGGCGAGGGGGCGGACCCGGACTACGAGGTGACCCAGTCGGCCGTGTCGGCGCAGATCATCGACGTGGTCGGCACCGGGGAGACGCCGGAGGCGGCGGATGCCACCCTCGCGGTGGTGAACCAGCGCATGGCCGACGAGCTCGCGGCGATGCAGCGGGTCTTCGGCGCCGACGACCGCACGCTGATCACGCTGCTGCCGGTCGCCACCCCCACCCGGGCACACCTCATCGTGTCGGGCACGATCCGCACCCTGGTCGGGGTCGGCGCGGCCGGGGCACTCCTCCTGTTCGCCGCCATCTCCCTGGCCGAGGCACGCCGCCACGCCCGCGAGCGGGTCGAGGACGACGGGGTCGCCACCGGGCGGCACGGGTACGCCGGCTCGGAGCCGCCGGCCGACCGGCCCGAGGTGCACCGGGTCGTCCCGGCCGGCCGCGACGACCGGCGCTCCCCCACCGCCACCGTCCGGCCCGGAGCGATCCCCGCGGCCAGGGACGAGGCGCCCGAGGCCGACCGGGCGGCGGACCTGCAGCTGTCGGCGACCGCCGGCGCCCGGGACGACTGACGTGGACCGGACGGGGGCGGACGCCGGCGGCGGGGTGGACGACGTCGCCCTGGTCGTCGTCACCTACGACTCCGTCGCGGACGTGGCGGACCTCGTGGCGAGCCTCGACGCCGGCCTGCGCGGGGTCAGGCGGTACCAGCTGGTGGTCGTCGACAACGACTCCTCCGACGGCACCGCCGACGAGGTGGCCCGCGTGGCGCCCTGGGCCACGCTCGTCCGGTCCGCGGACAACCGCGGCTTCGCGGCCGGGCTCAACACCGGCTTCGCCGCGGCTCGTCCCGCGCGGGCCGTCCTGGTGCTCAACGCCGACGTCCGGCTGCAGGAGGGCTGCGTCGCCCGGATGCTCCAGGCCCTCGACGAGCCCGGCGTCGGGATCGTCGCCCCCCGGGTGCTCGACGTGGACGGACACGTCTTCCCCTCGCTGCGCCGCGAGCCGACGCTGCCCCGGGCCCTCGCGACGGCGGTCCTCGGCGGCCGGCGCGTGGCCCGGCTCGCGCCGCTGAGCGAGACGGTCACGGGGAGGGATGCCTACGCCACCCGCCGGGTCGCGGACTGGGCGACCGGCGCGGTGCTCCTCGTCTCGGCGCGGTGCTGGCACGACGTCGGCGGCTGGGACGAGTCCTTCTTCCTCTTCTCCGAGGAGGTCGACTTCGCGCTGCGGGCGCGCGACCACGGCCACCGCGTGGTCTACGAGCCGACGGCGGTGGCCACGCACATCGGCGGGGTCACCAACAGCCGGGACCCCGTGCTGTACGCCCTGCTGGCCAGCAACCGGGTGCGCCTGTACGCCAAGCGGCACACCGCGGTGGCGACCCGGGCGTACTCCGGCGCGGTCGCCCTCCACGAGACCCTGCGGGGACTGCGCCGCGGGGAGATGCACCGGGCCGCCCGGTCGGCCGTCGTGGCGGCGGGCGAGGGTGAGACCGCGGCCGAGACGATGGCCCGCCTCCGCGGGCACCGGCCCCGGCAGGCCCCCGCGGCCGGGGCCGGCTGAGCGCGGCCGCGGGACCCGGGGACGACGGAGGGGGCCGGCGAGCGCGTGCTCGCCGGCCCCCTCACGTCCGGGTCACGGTTCGCGGACCGGTGTCCCCTTCGCGTCCGCCGCCGTGGCGCTGTAGAGGTAGTTCTCGCTCCACGTCGCCCAGCCGACGCCGGAGGACACGACCGCCGGCCCCCAGCCGGTCGAGCGGAACCGGTTGTTCGTCGCGTGGACGTTGCCGTACCGGCCGCCCTTGTCCTCGAGGTAGAGGTTGAAGCCGCCGCCCTCGATGTAGTTGCCGGTCACCCACACGTTGTAGATGTCGACCCAGGTCGGCTGGATGAACAGCCCGCCGGTCTCGTTGCCCGACTGGCAGTCCAGCCGGTTGTTGACGAACTGGACCCGGCGGGTGTCACCCGCGTTCCGGCGGAAGTCCCGGATCGTCGCGGCCTCGTTGTGGCTGCTCGCGTAGGACCGCAGGCCCGTCACGTAGTTCTGCTCGGCCAGGCCGTCGAACGTCGTGCCGGTCCCGAAGAAGCAGATGCCCGACCCCATGCCGTGCATGTACGTCCGCTGCAGCGTGCCGATGCCGCGGAAGGCGCAGGCCTGGCCGATGCTGGACGCCGGCGCGAGGGAGGCGTCGATCTCCGAGTCGACGATGGTCACCGACCGGGCCGACTGCACGACGCACTCGTTGGCGCCGCAGACGTCGTTGGAGACGACGGCGCGGTCGTTGCCCGTCCGCGGCTGGATGCAGGACCGGCTGATGACGATGTCACCGTTGGACAGGTCGAGGTTGCCGGTGATCCGCACCCCGGTGATCCGGGCGCCCGCGGGCGGCTTCAGCGAGCCGGTGTAGGCCGGCAGGGACGAGCAGCTCAGTCCGAGCGGCGCCAGGCCGACGTTGGTCGCGTTGATCTGCCAGCCCATCAGCGTCGAGGGCGCCGTGCCGGTCGCCGGTGGAGCAGCCGCCGGGGCACCCGCCGAGACCGACGTCGACGGCGCGGCGGCCGGCGCCGAGCTGGTCGCCGGCGGGGCGGTGGTCACGGGCGCGGAGGCACTCGTCGACGGTGCCGGGGTGGACGGCACCGAGGTCGACGGCACCGAGGTCGACGGGGCGGTGGTCGACGGCGCGGTGGTCGACGGGGCGGTGGTCGACGGCGCAGTGGTCGGCGCGGCCGGAGCCGTCGTCGTCGGCGCGGTGGGCGCGGGCGCGGCGGGGAGGAACAGCGGCGTCACGGAGTAGTCGCTGTTCTGCCAGGTGCTGCCGGGGAAGGCGGCGCTGCCGCCGTACCGGTAGACGCCCGCACCGACGGGCGCGGACAGGTGGCGGGTCTGGCGCGGCTGCGACCAGTACGACCGGGTGGCCGAGTAGCGGCCGGCCGGGGCCAGGTAGGACGCGACGTACTCGTGCCCGGCGGTGACGCGGACGGGGCTGGGGAACCGCTGCTCGACCCAGCCGGTGCTGAGGTTGCCGAGGGGCGCCGAGGTGGCGACGACCTGGCGGGTGGCCGCGTCCCACAGCTGGACGACGCGGGCGGTGTTGGCGCGCGTGGCGCGGTGGAACGAGACACCCGTGACCGTGCCGTCGGTGAGCGGCGTGAACCGGACGCCGAGGGTCACGGACTCGCGGTCGGCATCGGCGACCGGGCTGGTCGGCAGCGGCAGCCGCTGCGTGGTGGTCGGGGCCGGGGCGGACGAGGCGGCGTAGGCCCCGTAGGAGGCGCCGGCGACGACGAGACCGGCCACCAGGGCCAGGATCCGGAGGGTGAACCCCCGTCGGCGCGCGGGGCGGGCCGGGGAGCTGTGAGATGTCGGGGGCCGGTGGGCCCCGCCGTCGGACGGGGACGTCGGACGGCGGGCGGACCTGTTCTGGGCATGGGCGTGTCGAGGCACGCGTTCCTCCGCGGTACTGGCATGAGGGGGGTGGGCGCGACGCGCGGAACACCCCGTTGGCGGTGCGACGACCGCCAATGCTCACTGTGCGTAGGCCCCTACATGAGGGCGAGTTACGACGCGCGACGCTACACGATGGTCACGAAAGCATCACGACACACGGGCGAAGTGTGACGCGAGTGGCAGACGGGATCCCCTCACGACCGTCAGGGGGCCGCGACCGGCTCCCCCCGGTGCTCGGGACGCGCCGGGTCGTCGAGGTGGTTGTCCGCCCAGCGGGTCCACCCGGCGCCGCCCTGGACGTACGCGGCGCCGTAGCCGGTCCCGGAGAACCGGTTGTCGACGGCGACCACGTCACCGTAGCTGCTGCCGAAGTCCTGGTTGAGCCCGAGCTGGTAGCCGCCGCCCTCGAGCAGGTTGCCGGTGATCCGGACGTTGTCGATGTCGCCGGACCACGTCTGCACGAACAGGGCGCCCGTGTCGCTGCCGGAGCTGCAGTCGAACCGGTTGTCGGCCACGAGCAGCGTGCGCCCCGGCTCGGCGCTGGTGTCGAAGTCGCGGATGGTGAAGGCGTCGCTGTGGTTGCCGTCGGTGGCCGGGTTCCCGTGGGCCCGCAGGCCGGTCACGTAGTTGCGCTCGACCACGCTGCTGAGGTGCCGGCCGGTGTTCACCAGCCCGATGCCGCTGCCGACGTCGTGGACGTGGTTGCCGCGCAGGTCGGCGATGCCGAGGAAGCCGGTCGTCATGGCGGCCTCCTCCGGGGACAGCAGCGAGCCGTCGATCTCCGACCAGCTGATCGTCACGCGGCTCGGCGGCGCCGGGCAGCCGGTCTCGTCGGAGCAGTCGTCCAGGTGGGTGGTCGTGAGGACGGGCAGCCCACGGCCGACGGAGGTCGGCTGGACGCAGCTGCGGGTGATCGTGATGCCGCCGTTCGACAGGTCCAGCGGGGTGGTCACGCGCCGCTGCTCGATGACCGTGCCGGCGGCCGGCCGGACCGCGCCGGTGTAGAGGGGCAGCTCCTCGCACGTCAGCCCGAACGGGCGCAGGCCGGTGTTCCCGGCGTCCAGCTCCCAGCCGCGCAGGGCCGGTCCGGGCGGGTCCGCGGTGGCCGGTGCAGTGGGCGTCCCCGCCCCGCCCCCGGGGCCGTCCGGCAGGTCCGGGAGGACCACGACCAGCAGTGCCACGGCGAGCAGGAGGGCGGCCAGCGCGGCGACGACGAGCCGCCTCACCGGCGCCGGCCCACGCGGCGACGGTCCGGCCGGATCCCCGGGACCCGGCTGCGGCCCCCTCTCGGGCACCTCCCGCGGGGGGAGGCTCAGCCCGCGCATGTCCGTTCGATCATGTCGACGACGCACCGGCAGGCGGGCTCCCAGCTCGTGCCCCGGACGGTGGCCGCGGCCCGCTCGGCCGTCGTCCCGTCCGCGGAGTCCACGACCTCCACCAGCGCGCGGGCGAGGGCGGTCGGGGTGGCCCGGGCCCACACCACCGCGGGACTGGTCAGCGTCGTGCGGGCTCCCTCGAAGTCGTTGCAGACGGGGACGACACCGGCGGCGAGCATCTCGTGCGGAACGAGGGACACGTTGGTGAACGACAGCGCCAGGGCCGCGCTGCACCGGTTGTACAGGGCGTTGAGCTCGGCCGGGCGGACCTTGCCGTGCACCTGCGCGGGGAAGCGTGGCCGGGCGACGGACCCGAAGACGTGGATCGGGACGTCGGGCCGCTGCCGGTGGAACTCCTGCAGGGCCATCACGCCCAGCTCGTGGCCGCGACGGGCCACGCCGGGACGGGAGAAGAAGGCCACACCGCGCCGGGGACCGGGGTCGGTGACCCGGTAGGCCTGCAGGTCCGCGCCGAAGTCGGCCACCACGGACTCGACGCCGAAACGCTTCTCCAGCTCCACGGCCAGCATGGGCCCGACCGTGACGTGGCGGAACCCGAAGCGGTAGGTGTCCTCCGCCAGCTCGTGCTCGGCCCCGTGGGCGTAGAAGTGCGGCTCGTAGTCCTGCACCAGGTAGAAGCGGCGGCCGGGGGCCCGGCTGCCGGCCAGGACGTGCGCCGTCAGCCAGGAGGTGGCCACGAGGGCGTCCATCGGCAGGAGCCCGGCGCGGGCGCTGCGCACCTCGGCACGGACCTCGGGCCACCACGCCCGGACGGTCGCCTCGTACGGACGGACGTCGTCGTTGCGGCTGTCGTAGACGAACAGGACGCAGCGGTGCCCCGCCTGCTCGAGCGCGCGCACGAAGCGGAACAAGGTGGTGTGGCCTCCCGACCCGGCCGAGGGCGGGGAGATGACCCAGCCGACGGTGAGGGAGGAGCCGGGCGCCCGCGCGGGCGGATCCGGCGGCGCCACCACCTCCGAGGAGTGGACGACGTCCCCGGCCAGCAGGGGCAGTCCAGGGGCGAGCGCGGCCGTCAGGCGGCCGTCGGCACCGACGGTCCTGGCGAGCAGGCCGGCCACGCCGTCGCTGCGCACCACCCGGACGGCCTTGGCCACCTTCGCGATCGTGCCCATCGGGCCCCGCCTCCCCGTCAGTCCCCGTCGGCCGGGGACACCCGCCCCGGCACCGCAGCCGCCCGCCCCGCCCCCGCCGTGACGGCCTCCGGCGGCCTGGCGGACGCCGCCGGGTCCGGGCGGACCGTCCGGCTGCGGAGCACCGCGGGCAGGACGACCGCCGCCCACGCCGCGACGCCGCCGAAGCTGCCGGCGACCAGCGAGAGGACCGCGGTCCCGGACACCTGGGCGCCGGCCCAGGCCACCGCCCCCACGACCACGGTGACCCCGGCACCGGGGAGTGCCGCGCGCACCAGGCCGGCGGCCCCGACGCCGTGGGCGCGCACCGCGAGCAGGTAGGCCGGGACGGTCACGACCACCGCGACCAGCAGGTGCACCCAGCCGGCCCCGGCGAGCCCGGAGGACACGACGGCCGCGTACATCGCCGGCGTCAGCAGGACCAGCCACAGGACCTGGATCGACAGCACCGTCCGGGTGGCGCCGCGGGCGATCAGGAAGGACACGAAGATGTCCAGCACGACCCGGAGCGCGCCGAAGAGCGCCAGCCCCGGCAGCGCCGCGGCGGCGGGGAGCCAGCGGGCGCCGTAGAGGAATTCGACGAGCGGCCCGGCGAGGACCGCCAGCAGCGCTCCGGCCGGCAGGGCCACGAGGGCCGTCGCCCGCACCGCCGTCTCCAGCCCGTCCGCCGGCCGGCCGCCCTCCTCCCCCGCGCGCACGAAACCGGGCAGGGCGACGGCCCGGGCCGCCATGCCGATCACGGACATGGGCCAGGAGGACACGTTGAAGGCCAGGACGTAAAAGCCCAGCCCCAGGACCCCGACCCAGTGGCCGACGATGGCGTTGTCGACGGTGAGCAGCACCCAGGAGAGCACGTTGGCCGCCGCCAGGGGGAGCCCGAAGGTGAGGGCCCGCAGCCCCGTCCCGCGGTCCCACCCGAACCGGAGCCGCTCCCCTGCGAGGACGAACAGCAGCACCGTCGAGGAGACCTGGGCCGTGACCCGGCCGATCGCCAGGGCCCAGACGCCGAGGCCGGCGAGTGCCAGCACGAGCGTGACCACGGTCGACACGGCGAAGTTGGTGGCGTCGACGGCGAACTGCCGCCGCTGCGCGAACTCGCGCTGCAGCTTCGCCGAGGGCACCGCTCCGACGCCGCCCAGCAGGACGACGACGGACATGACCTGGACCGTCGCGGTCGCCTGGGGCGCCCCCATGAAGGCGGACAGCCATGGCGCGGTCACGCACATGAGCCCGACCACCAGACCGCCGGACACCGTCGCCACGGTGGTGACCGTCGGCCCCTGCTCGCGGAGCCGACCGTGCTTGACGAGGTAGGACGTCAGGCCGAACTCGGCCAGGTTGATCAGGACGGTCTGGGCGGTGAGCGCGACCGCGAAGACCCCGAACGCCTCCGGGTCGAGGATGCGGGCGAACAGGATGCTGGACAGGAAGGTGCCCAGCCGGAGGGTGGCGCTGTTGGCCAGGCTCCAGACGAGCCCGGTCCGGACCAGCCGCCCGAGCTCGCCGTCGGCCGGCGAGGTCGTGCTCACAGGCCGAACCGCCGCCAGCGCCGCCACCACAGGTGGGAACGGCCGCGCAGGTACAGCGACGCGGCGGCCCGTTCCCACTCCGGAGGGGTGGCCTCCCGTCGCTCGGTCACGGCCCGCCAGGTCGGCGTGCGGACCACGCCCGGCCAGGTGTCCCGGGCCCAGTCGGTGAACGCCTCGACCGTGTCCGCGCCGCTGCCGCCGCCGGCCAGCCGGGCCCGCCACGCCAGCCGCAGCGCCTCGCGGGCCAGGGCCCGGCGGGCGGCGAGACGGCGGGTGGACCCGTCGGACCGGCCGTCCGGCGCGAAGGCCGCGTCGAAGACCGTCAGTCGCTCCCGCAGGTCGTAGAGCAGGCTCCCGTAGTCGGTGAGGTGCATGTTGGCGCCGTGCGCCCGGTAGAACGCCTGGTGGGGACCGTTGACCCGGCCGACGGAGCCCAGCTGGGCGGCGCGGATCCACAGGTCGAGGTCCGCCGCGTGCGGGAGTGCGGGGTCGTAGCCGACCAGCTTGTCCATGATGCTGCCGCGCATCACGACCTCGGGGTTGACCACGACGTTGTGGGCGTGCCGGCTCAGCCGGTACGCCCAGCGCTCACCCGACCAGACCGACCAGCTGCGCACCGCGGTCCGGGCGGGGGGCGGGGCCTCGGCGAAGCTCTCCGCGTAGCCGTAGGTGAAGGCCACGTCGGGGTGGGCCTCGAGGAGCGCCGCGGCGCGGGCGAGGCTCCCGGGGGCGAGCAGGTCGTCCGCGGACAGCAGCACCACGTGGTCCCCGTCGACCTCCGCGAGGCCGTCGTTGTAGGTGGCGATGTGCCCCCTGTTGACCGGGTGCGCGAGCACCCGGACGCGGGGGTCGGCCGCGGCGAGCCGGTGGGCGACCTCGACGCTCCCGTCGGGTGAGGCGTCGTCGACGACGAGCACGTCGACCTCGACGCCGGGCTGGCCGAGGGCGCTGGCGACCGCGTCCGGCAGGTAGTGGCCGTAGTTGTAACAGGGGATGACCACCGACACCCGCGGTCGCGTGGTCAGCGGCTGGACCCGCACCCGGTTCATGGCACCTCCGCGTACCGCAGGTCGGTCAGTCCACCGCCGTCGGCGGGGAGCGCGTACGCCTGCCCGCAGGCGGCGCAGGTGAGGTCGTCGTCGAGGCGCTCGCCGCAGGCGCAGACCCAGCCGCGCACCCGGGCGGGGTTGCCGGCGACGAAGGCGTGGGCCGGGACGTCGCGGGTGACCACCGACCCGGCCGCGGCGAAGGCGTGCCGTCCGATCCGGGTACCGCACACGACGACGGCGCCGGCGCCCAGCGTGACGCCGTCCTCGACCACGGTGGGCAGCAGCGCCGCGGCGCCCTTCTTCACGTGCGCGCGCGGCCGCAGGTCGTTGGTGAAGACGACGCCGGGGCCGAGGAAGACGTCGTCGCCGACGTCGACCCCGGCGAAGACCATCACCCCGTTCTTCACGGTGACCCGGTCGCCGAGCCGGGCACCGCCCTCGACGTAGGCGTGGTCGCAGACGTTGCAGTCGGCGCCGATGCGGGCGCCGGGCAGCACGTGCGCCCAGGCCCACACCCGCGTGCCGGGCCCGACGTCGTCGCTCTCGCAGAGGCCCAGGGGGTGCACACGCACGCCGGCCGGCTCAGCCACGGCGGGCCACCGCCCCGGTGAGCACCGCCGCCACCCGCTCCTGCTGGGCGACGGTGATGCCCGGGTAGATCGGCAGCGACAGGATCTCCCCCGCCGCCCGCTCGGCCACGGGGAAGTCGCCCACCGCGTGACCGCCCGGCGCGAGCGCGCCGGTCAGGTGCACCGGCACGGGGTAGTGGACGCCCGCGCCGATGCCCGCCGCGTCGAGGTCGGCCAGGACGGCGTCGCGGGCGGGCACCCGCACGACGTACAGGTGCCAGACGTGCTCGTTGCCCGGCGCCACCCCGGGCAGGCGGACTCCGGGGACGCCGTCGAGCAGGACGGCGTAGCGCTGCGCGGCGGCGGCGCGCTCCGCGTTCCACTCCGCCAGCCGGCGCAGCTTGGCGCGCAGCACGACCGCCTGCAGGGTGTCGAGACGGGAGTTGAAGCCGAGCACCGGGTGCTGGTACTTGACCTCGCTGCCGTGGTTGGCCAGCAGCCGCACGGTGCGGGCGATGCCGTCGTCGTCGGTGGTCACCGCGCCCGCGTCGCCGTACGCGCCGAGGTTCTTGCCGGGGTAGAAGCTCGTGCCCGCGGCAGTCCCCCACCCGCCCATCGGCACGCCGCGGTGGGTGGCGCCCTGCGCCTGGGCGGCGTCCTCGACGACGACGAGGCCGTGCCGGGCGGCGACGTCCGCGATCTCGGCCATCGGCGCCATCTGGCCGAACAGGTGCACCGGCAGCACCGCGCGGACCTCGCCGGCGACGGCCTCGAGGGCGGCCGGGTCGAGCAGCAGGTGCTCGTCGTCGACGTCGACCGGCACCGGCCGCGCGCCGGCGCGCAGCACGGCCTCGGCGCTGGCGACGAACGTGTTGGCCGGCAGCGCCACCCCGTCGCCGGCGCCGATCCCGCAGGCCCGCAGCGCGAACTCCAGCGCGTCGGTGCCGTTGCCGACCCCGACGCAGTGCGCCCGGCCGGTGGCCGCCGCGAACTCCTCCTCGAAGGCGCCGACGTCGGGTCCGCCGATGAACGCGGTGGTGGCCAGCACGCGGGCGAACCCCTCGGCCACCTCGCCCGCAACGCGGTCGCGCTGCACGCCGAGGTCGACCAGCGGCACGGGACCGGTGGTCAGGGAGCTGTCGAGCGTCGTCACAGGGAGGCCTCCACGAGCGCTGCCGGGGACGGGATGAGGGGGCGGGCCGGGTTGCCGGCCCAGGTCTCGCCGGGCGGGACGTCGCGGACGACGACGCTGCCCATGCCGACGAGCGCGCCGGCGCCGATCCGCCGGTGCTCGCGGACGAGCGCGCCGGAGCCCAGGTAGGCGGCGGGCCCGACGGTGACGCCGCCGGCCAGCCGCACGCCCGCGCCGAAGGTGGCCGCGTCGGCGACCTCGTCGTCGTGGGTGAGCACCACGTGCGGCATCGCGTACACGTGCCGGCCGACGGTGACCGCGGCCGTGAGCACGACGCCGGCGTGCAGGACGGAGCCCGCCCCGACGGTGCTGTCCGGCGAGACGGCGGCCAGCGGGTGCACGACGGTGGCGAAGGCCTCGTCGGGCAGGCCGAGCCGGGCGGTGAGCCGGGCCCGGGAGCCGGGGTCGCGCGGCGAGCCGACGCAGGCGAGCAACAGCGCCCCGCGGGCGGCGTGCTCCGCGGCGGTGGTGGTCGGCCCGAGGACGGGCACGCCGTCGACGGCGGTGCCCGCCCGCGCCGGGTCGTCGTCGAGCAGCCCGGCGACGGTGACCGGCTCGCCGGCGGCGCCCGGGCAGGCGCGCAGCAGCTGGACGACCTCGCGGGCGGAGCCGCCCGCGCCGAGGACGACCAGCGGCCGCGGGGCGCCGCTCACGGCACCAGCGCCGCGCGCAGCGCGTCGACGACGCGGTCCTGCTCGCCCTCGGTCATCTGGTGGAACAGCGGCAGCACGAGGCTGTCGGCGGTGAGCCGCTCGGTGGCCGGCAGCGACACCCGCGGCCGGTCGGCGTAGGCGGGCTCGAGGTGGGCGGCCATGATGCCGCGGCGGCCCGACACCCCCACCGCGCTCATCCGCGCGAGCACGGCGTCGCGGCCGACGGGCGCGTCCTCGGGCAGCAGCAGCCAGCAGGACTGGACGTTCGTCGTGCCCCACGGCGGGTCGGCCACCAGACGCAGCCCCGGCAGGTCGGCGAGCAGCGCGCGGTAGCGGGCGGCGAGCTCCCGGCGGCGGGCGACCATGGCGTCGAGCCGGGTGAGCTGGACCTGGCCGATCGCGGCCTGCACGTCGGTCATGCGGAAGTTGAAGCCGGGCTCGAGGTACTGCTCGGGCGCGACGCTGCCGCTGGCGTGCCGGTCGGCGGCGCTGACGCTCATGCCGTGCTCGCGCAGCCGGCGGGCACGGGCGGCGACCTCCGCCGAGGGGGTCACGAGCATTCCGCCCTCGCCGGTGGTGACGAGCTTGCGCGGGTGGAAGGAGAAGGCGGCCAGCTGCGCCCCGGCGCCGACCGGGCGGCCGTACAGGGTGCTGCCGATGGCGCAGGCGGCGTCCTCCACGACGGGGATGCCGCGGGGCTCGAGCAGTGCCCCGACCGCGGCGGTGTCGGCGGGGACCCCGGCCTGGTGGACCAGGACCACCGCACGGGTGCGCGGGGTGAGCGCGGCCTCGACCGTGCCGGGCGTCAGGTTGCCGGTGACCAGGTCGACGTCGGCGAACACCGGCTGCGCGCCCACGTGCCGGACGGCGTTGGCCGTGGCGATGAAGGAGAACGACGGGACGACGACGTCGTCGCCGGGACCCACGCCGAGCAGGTGCAGGGCCAGGTGCAGCGCCGTCGTGCAGTTGGAGACGGCGACCGCCTCCGCCGCACCGACCCGGCGGGCGAAGGCCTCCTCGAAGGCGCGCACCCGCGGGCCCTGGGCCACCCAGCCGGAGGCGACGGCCTCCGCGGCGGCCGCGGCCTCCTCCTCCCCCAGCCACGGCCGCATGACCGGGATGACCGGGAGGGCGACCGGCGCGTCGAGCGCGGTCACGCCGGCGTCTCCTGCCCGAGCCGCTGCTCCGCCCGCCACCAGTCGACGAGCCCGCGCAGGCCCTCGTCCAGGCCGATCCGGGCGGTCCAGCCGAGCTGCTCACGGGCGGCGGTGACGTCGGCGAGCCGCCGGGTGACCGCGTTGACCTTCCGCGCCTCGCCGTGCACCGGCGTGAGGTCCGACCCCATGGCCGCGAGCAGCCGGTCGGCGAGCTCGCGGAGGCTGGTCTCGGTGCCCGAGGCGATGTTGAAGACCGTGTCGGTGACGTCGGCCTGCGCGGCCAGCAGGTTCGCGCGGGCGATGTCCTCCACGTGGACGAAGTCCATCGTCTGCAGGCCGTCGCCGAGGATGAGCGGCGGCTGCCCGGCGTCGATGCGCTCCATCCAGCGGATGAGCACCTCGGTGTAGACGCCCCAGACGTCCATCCGCGGGCCGTAGACGTTGAAGTAGCGCAGGGCGACCGAGTCGAGGCCGTACATGGCCGTGAAGCTGCGCAGCATGCCCTCGTTGAAGGCCTTCGCCGCCCCGTAGAAGGTGTCGTTGTTGTACGGGTGGTGCCGCTCGGTGGTCGGGAACTCCTCGGCGAGGCCGTAGACCGACGCCGACGAGGAGGCCACCACCTTCGCGACGCCGTGCTCGGCGGCCGCCTCGAGGACGGTGAAGGTGCCGTCGACCAGCGACTCCAGCGCCAGCCGCGGCTGCTCCGCGCACTGGGTGATGCGCAGCGCGGCCAGGTGGAAGACCAGGTCCTTCCCGCGGGTCAGCTCGTGCACCAGGGCGACGTCGCGGATGTCGCCCTCCACCACCCGGACGACGTCCCCACCGGCCCGCAGCGCCCGGTCGAGGTTGGCCAGCCGGCCGCGGACGAGGTTGTCCAGGACGACGACCTCGGCGGCGCCGGCGTCGACGAGCTGGTCGACGACGTGCGAGCCGATCGTGCCCGCGCCGCCGGTGACCAGCACCCGGCTGCCGGCGAGCTCCACCGCGGCGCTCATGCCGGCACCGCCACGGCGACCGGCTCGGCGACGACCGGCTCGACCGGGACCGCCACGCCGCCGGCACGCAGGCTCGCGCTGGCCGCCTCGAGCATCGCCAGCACCCGCAGGCCCGACCGCCCGTCGGTGAGCGGCGGCCGCCCCTCGGTGATCGCCGCCGCGAACTCGCCCATCATCGTGCGCAGTGCCTCTCTCTCGGGGAGGGCCGGGGCGACCATGTCCCCGATCCGGTAGGACACCCGCGTCTGGTTGCGGGCCTCGACGCCCAGCTCGGCGGGGTCGCGGGTCTCGATCGAGCGGTCGTAGACCGCCACCCGCTGCGTGGGGTTGAGGTCGTCCCAGACGACCGTGCGGCGCGAGCCGCCGACGATCGTCGTGCGGACCTTGGTCGGCGACAGCCAGTTGACGTGCACGTGCGCGAGCGCGCCGGAGCTGAGCTCGATCGACAGGTGGGCCACGCAGACCTGCCCGCAGCCGAGCGGGTCGGCGCCGTGCGCGGCCACGCTCACCGGCGTGACGCCGTCGGGCAGCAGCGAGTCGAGGATCGACAGGTCGTGCGGCGCGAGGTCCCAGACGACGTCGACGTCGGCCTGCACCAGGCCCAGGTTGATCCGCACCGAGTCCAGGTACTGCAGCGTGCCCAGCTCCCCGCCGCGGACGAGCTCCCGCAGGTGCGAGACGGCGGGCGTGTAGCAGTAGGTGTGGTCGAGCATGAGGACCAGCCCGGCCTCCTCGGCCGTGCGCACCAGCTTCGCCCCGTCCTCGAGGCTGGCCGCGAGCGGCTTCTCGACCAGCACGTGCTTGCCGGCGGCGAGCGCCGCCATCGCGATGCCGGCGTGCGTGGCGGCCGGGGTGGCGACGGCGACCGCGCCCACCGCGGGATCGGCGAGCACGGCGCCGAGGTCGTCGGTGACCCGCACGGTGCTGTAGCCGCCGAGCACGGCACGGGCCCGGGCGACGTCGAGGTCGCACAGGTACTCCAGGCGCAGGCCGGGGGTCGCCTGGGCGTTGCGCACCAGGTTCGGTCCCCAGTAGCCGGCGCCGATCACGGCGATCCCGACGGGTGCGGTGCCGATGCCTTCGCTCACTGCTGTCTCCCCGTGTCGTTCCTCGACCGGCCGCGGGCCGCGCCAGTCTGGTGTGCTCCCGGCCCCCGCGGGGGGCCTCTCGTCGCGCCTGTCCAGGTCCGCCCGATCAGGTGGTGACGGTCCAGGTCACCGGCCCGGCGAGGTCGTTGCCGGCCGCATCCCGGGCGGCACTCACCGTGACCGTCCAGGTGGTCCCGGGCTCGAGCACCTGTGCCGGCTCGAGCCGGGCGACGAGGGTGCGCGGGTCCCACACGAGCGCGGCGGGGACCTCGGTCCCGTCCGGCCCGGTGAGGGTCATCCGCACGCCCTCGACCGGCTCGCTGAACAGCGCCGTCGCCTCAGGGCCGGTGGCGGTCACGGTCGGGCGTGCCGTGTCGGCCGCGGCGCCGGGCGGCTCGACCGTGGCGGCGACGACGTCGACCCAGAAGGCCGCGCCGCCGGCGGGCTCGGTCGGGAACGCCCCGGCCGGCCCGCGCACGCCGTTGGGCGCGGACGCCCGGTCGGCCGGGGCGGTGAGCGGCCCGCTGGTGCGGTCGGTGGCCGCCCCGCCGGCCGTCTCCGTCCACCGGCCCTCCGGCGCGGTGTGGCTGACGACGTACTCCTCGCCGGCGCGCAGCGCGACCGGCTGCCCGAGGACGGCGGTCTGCCAGCCGGGCTCCGTGATGTCCGCGAACCGCACCGAGGCCAGGCGCTGCCCGTCGGCGGTCCACAGGCTGCCCACGAGCGTCCCCGTGGCGCCGGTCCCGGTGGCGACGCGCAGCGCGGTCACCCAGACGTCGGCCGCGGTGGTGAACCGCGTGCCGAGCTCGGCCGGCGTGGTGTCGTCGACCGCGCGCTCGGGTGGGACGTCGGCCTCGGTGAACAGCGAGACCGGAGCGGGCGCCGGCGCCTCCCCGGTCGAGGGGGCCGGTGCCGACGTCGACGGCGGAGCCGTGGACGAGGGAGCCGAGGACTCAGGCGCCGAGGACTCCGGCGCCGAGGACTCCGGCGCCGTGGTCTCCGGGGTGGAGGACGACGGTGCCGACGTCGACGGAGCCGACGAGGACGGCGGTGCCGTGGTCCCCGGTGCCGTGGTCTCCGGTGCCGTGGTCTCCGGTGCCGTGGTCTCCGGTGCCGTGGTCTCCGGTGCCGTGGTCTCCGGTGCCGTGGTCTCCGGGCTGGAGGACGACGGCTCGCCGGACGCGGCCGGCGCCTCGGACAGCGTCGGCTCCCCCGGTGCCGGGGTCGAGGTGCTGCCCGCCGGCTCCGGCGAGGGCTCCGGTGCGACCGCCGCGGCGGCCACCGGCGGCTCCTGCGGGGTGAACAGGACGTCGACGTGGTAGTTCGTGCTCGTCCCGCGGGTGGGCATCGCCGAGGCGCCGTAGACGTAGACGCCGTTGGGCTCGGTCGCCGTCGCCTGCGGCGCGTGCAGCGGCGCCCGGTCCACTCCCGCCGACTCGAACGCACCCCGCGTGTAGCTGTAGCGCCCCACCTCGGTGTGGTAGCTCGCCGTGTAGGTCACCCCGGCCGCCACCGGCACCGGCTGGTCGAACAGCACCTGCTGCCAGCCGCCCGCGGTCTCGGCCACGAACGTCGCCGTCGCCAGCAACGTCCCGTCCGGCGCCCACAGGCTGCCGGTGTGCGTCCCGGTGTTCCCCGGCCCCTTGAAGAACCGCACCCCGGTCACCACCCCGGAGGTGTCGGCCGAGAACCGGACGCCGAGCTCGACCGGCGACGTGTCCCCGTCGGCCGTGGCCGCGGGCACGTCGGCGTCGGTGAACAGCGTGCACGGGCACCCGCCCGCCGTCGGGGGGGACGCATCGTCCGCCGTGGTGAAGGCCCACGTCACCGGGCTCGCCATGGCGTTGCCCGCACGGTCGGCGGCGGCGAGCGCGGCGGTGTACTGCGTCGCCGGCGCCAGCGGCGAGGACGGGCTCGCCGTCACCCGGGTCCCGGTGGAGTCGAGGCCGACGACGGCCGGCACGGGGCCCGCCGGTCCCGACAGCGAGAACTGCAGCGACGACGCGGTCACCGGCTCCGTCAGCACGGCCGAGACCGGGGAGCCCGTGGGCACACCGCTCGCGCCGGCCGCGGGTGCCGTCGAGCTCACGGACGGAGGGGTCGTGTCCGCGCCGGGCGGCGGTGGCGGCGGCGCGCTGTTCTCGTCGGTCTCGAACACGACGTCGACGTGGTAGTCCGTGCTCGTCCCGCGGGTGGGCATCGCCGAGGCGCCGTAGACGTAGACGCCGTTGGGCTCGGTCGCCGTCGCCTGCGGCGCGTGCAGCGGCGCCCGGTCCACTCCCGCCGACTCGAACGCACCCCGCGTGTAGCTGTAGCGCCCCACCTCGGTGTGGTAGCTCGCCGTGTAGGTCACCCCGGCCGCCACCGGCACCGGCTGGTCGAACAGCACCTGCTGCCAGCCGCCCGCGGTCTCGGCCACGAACGTCGCCGTCGCCAGCAACGTCCCGTCCGGCGCCCACAGGCTGCCGGTGTGCGTCCCGGTGTTCCCCGGCCCCTTGAAGAACCGCACCCCGGTCACCACCCCGGAGAGATCCGTCCGGAAGCGGACACCCAGTTCCGCGGCGGAGGTGTCCGCCGCCGCGGCGACCTCGGGTGTCCTGCCGTCGGGGAAGAGGCTGCAGGGGCAGCCGGCCGCCTGGCCGGCCGCGGTCGTGAAGGAGATCGTGACCGGCGCGGCCAGCACGTTCCCGGCGGTGTCCTGCACCCCGCTGACCGTCGCGGTCACCGTGGTCCCCGGCGGGAGGGACGCCTCGGGGCGGAAGAGCAGCAGCCGCTGCCCGACCGCGGAGACCGTCCCCGGCACCGCCGCCCCCTGGGCCGTCGTCACCTGGACGACCGCCGTCGCGGGCTGGACCGCCTCGTCGAAGGAGAACTGCACGGGACTGGTGACCGCGACGTCGGTCCAGCCGTCGCCGGGCGAGGTCGAGACGACCTGCGGCGGCGTCACGTCGGCCGGCGCGGTGGTCACGAAGACCGCGTCCACCCAGTAGTTGGCGCTGCGGTGGCTGCGCTCGGGGAAGGACGACGCCGGCCCGTAGGTGAAGACGCCGTTGGGTCCGTCCTCGCCGTTCCGCAGCGCGTGCACCGGTGGGTTGCTGCGGCCGTCGGTGGCGAAGCTGTCCACGTCGACGGCGTAGTGGCCGTTCGGCGCGTGGTAGGAGGCCACGTAGGTCGTGCCGGCGGTCACGGGCACGGGGTTGGCGAAGCGCAGCTCCTGCCACCCGGTGGCCGTCTCGTCGACGAAGGTCCCGGTGGCCAGCCGCGTGCCGTCCGAGGTCCACAGGCTGCCGGTGTGCGTCCCGGTGTTGCCGGGCCCCTTGTAGAACCGCACGCCGGCCACCCAGCCGTCGGCGTCGAAGCGCAGACGGGTGCCGAGCTCCACCGCGCGGCCGTCGTCGGTCGCGGGCGTGCCCGGGACGGCGTCGCTGAACAGCGTGCACGGGCAGGCGGCGAGGCCCGCCGTGGTGAACGACCAGGTCCGCGCACCGGACATCACGTTGCCCGACACGTCGGCGACCCCGGAGACCGTGGCGGTGTAGCCGGTGGCGGCCGCCAGCGGTGCGCTCGGGGTGAATCGGACGGTGCGGCCGGCGGGCTGGTAGGTGGTCGTCCCGGGCACCGGCGCGCCGTCGGCGCCGGTCAGCGTCAGGGTCGCCGTCGCCGGGTCGACCGCCTCGCTCATCGTCGCGGTCACGACGGCGTCGACCGGCACGCTGCTCGCGCCCGCCCCCGGCGAGGTGCCGGTCACGGTCGGCGGCAGCACGTCCGGGGCCGGCTGGAAGACGAGGTCCACCCAGTAGTTGGCGCCGCCGGCCGGCTGCGTCGGGAAGCCGCCCGCACCGTAGGCGTAGACGCCGTTGGGTCCGTCGAGGCCGTCGGCGAGTGCGGTGAGCGGTCCGCTGGTCACGCCGCCGGACAGGCCGCCCGAGGTGACGGAGTACCACCCGGAGGTGGTGTGGTAGCTGACGACGTACGTCGTCCCGGCGGTGATCTCCACCGGCCGGTCGAGGGCGGCCTCCTGCCAGCCGCTCGCCGACTCCGACCCGAAGGTCGCGCGGGCCAGCACGCGGCCGTCGGCCGACCACAGCGTGCCGGTGTGGGTGCCGGTGTTCTGCGGTCCCTTGTAGAAGCGGATGCCGGTGACCGTGCCGTCGGTGTCGGCGCGGAAGCGGGTGCCGAGCTCGACGGCGCTGGGGTCGACCACGCTCACGACCGCGGGCACGACGGTGTCGTCCCAGATGCTGCACGGGCAGACGCCGGGCGTCGCCGGGGCCCGCATGGTGGTGAAGGACCAGGTGACCGGGGCGGCCAGCGCGTTGCCGGCGGTGTCCTGCGCCGCACGCACGGTGGCCGTGAACCGGGTGCCCGGGGCCAGCTGCTCGGCGGGGGTGAAGGTCGCCGTCCGGGTGCCGGGGTCGTAGGTGGTGGCCCCGGCGATCGGCGAGCCGGCCGCGCCGGTGAGCTCGAGCCGGATGGTGGTCGCCTCGACCGGCTCGTCGAACACCGCGGTCACCGCCGTGGTGGGGGGGACGCTGGTGCTGCCGTCGAGAGGGCTGCCCGCGGTGGCCACCGGCGCGCGGGTGTCCGGGGGCGCGGTGGCCTGGAAGACCACGTCGACCCAGTAGTTGGTCGCCTGGTGGGTGTTGTCGGGGAAGCCGGGACCCAGCCGGTACACCCCGTTCCCGGCCTGCGGCCCGCCGAGCGCCGTGAGCGGCTCGTTCGTCACGCCGGCGAGCTCGAAGGCGTTGGCGTCCGCGGCGTAGCGGCCGACCGGGGCGTGGTAGGAGGCCACGTACGTGGTCCCGGCCTCGACGGGCACGGCGGACGGGAAGGTCAGCGTCTGCCAGCCCGTGGTGGTCTCGTCGGTGAAGGTGCCGGTCGCGAGGAGCCGGCCGTCCGCGGTCCAGAGGCTCCCGGTGTGGGTGCCGCTGTTGCCGGGCCCCTTGTAGAAGCGCACACCGGTCACGTAGCCGGCGACCTGCGACTGCCAGCGGACCCCGAGCTCGACCGGCGTCGCGTCCGCGGTGGCCGGGGTCCTCGGCACGGCGGAGTCCGGCCAGATGGTGCAGGGGCAGGTGCGCTGCGAGACGGACCCGTCGTACGTCACGGGGGCCGACAGGCGGGCGCTGTCGTCGACGGCGCGGACCTGCAGGGCCAGCGGGCCGGAGGCGGCCGGCGTCCAGGTGTAGGACCACTCGGCCCGCCCCTCCGCGGGGTGCCAGGTGGCGCCGCCGTCGACCGAGACCTCGACGCCGGCGACGACGCCGCCGACGTCGGTGGCCGTGCCGCCGACCGTCACGGGGGACCCCACCGTCACGGTGTCCGCGGCCGGCGGCGCGGTGATGGCCACCGTGGGAGGAGTGGTGTCCGTGCTGGCGGAGGCCCGCCTCAGGTCGCCCTGCAGCGTGGCCGGCTGCACCCCCATGTCGGCGAACAGGTTCACCGTGGCCTGGCGCATCGGCGTGTTGGCCACGCGGCCGGCGCCACCGTGGTCGTCGTCGAGACCCCAGGTCCACTGGATGGTGCCGGCGCCGAAGACGAGCGCGCCGCTGCCCTGGTCGCGGTAGAGGGTCAGGTGGTGGGTGACGGTGTCCGGGGTGAGGGTGACGCCGAAGTCGTCCTGCAGGACGTCGGGCTCGGCGACGTCGACGACCGACTCCGAGAGGCGGGCCAGCCCCGCCGGCCGGAAGCCGTTGTCGAAGTCGGCGTCCCACTCGTAGCCGAGCGTGCCGGCACCGAAGGTGTAGGTCTGGCCCGCTGCCTGGCCGGCGACGGCGGTGTCCCGCCACAGCCGCATCGCGCCGAACTCGGCCGGGACCGCGATCGAGTCCGCGCGGGTGCCGACCCCGTTGCCGTTGACCTTGTACTGCTGTCCGGTGAGCGCGTTCTCGGGCTCGATCCCGGGCTGCCGGAAGCGCGGGTCGCGCCACAGGCCGGTCCACTCGCCGGACGGGTCGGTCCGGCGGCCGTCGAGGCTCTCCTTGTAGGACACCATCGTGCGGTGGCTCTGGCCCGAGCCGTCGATCGAGTCCTCCCAGCGGACCCGCCAGTAGACCTCGTTGCCGCTGAAGAAGGCGAGGTGCACGCCGGCTGCCCGGGCCGCCTCCACGTTGGCCCGCTGCGCCCCCGACCAGTACTCGTCGTGGCCGACCGACAGGAACGTGCGGTGGTTGGTGAGCAGCCCGCCGGAGCGGTGGGTGTCGATCCCCGAGATGTAGGAGACGTCGTAGCCGTTGGCCTCGAGGAACCGGATCATCGGGTACTCGAAGTACTTGAGCTCGCCGGTCTCGTGGCCGGCCAGCGGCCGGTTGTAGCTGACGGCGTAGGCGCGTCCGCCCCGGCCGGGGCCGTCCCCGGTGTAGAGGCTCGCGCCGCCCCAGACGTTGTAGGCGGCCCAGGTGGTGTCGGACGTCTGGAAGACGAGGTCGGAACGGCTGGCGTCGTCACGGACGACGAAGACGATCTGGTTCGCCGTCCCGGTGTCCGACCGCCGCAGGACGGCGGAGTACACGCCCGAGACGGCGTCGGCCGGCACGGCCCAGCTGGCCGACACCGCCCAGTTGCCGCAGTCGACGAGGCCGGTGGCCGGTTCACGCAGGCAGTCGGGCTGGGTCTGCGGGAGCGGGGCGCTCGGGCGCACGGAGTCCACCAGGCGGCCGCCGTCGCCGCCGTACCAGCCGAGCCGGTAGAGGTCGACGCGGTAGTCGGGAGCGTCGGTGCGGATCTTGAAGTCGATCCGCTGGCCGTTGTCGACGCTCATCTCGGTCGCGAAGCCCTCGATGCTGGTGTCGGGCGCCACGTACCAGTCGGTCGTGCCGGGCTTGCTGTTCTCGCACGCCACGGGGTTGACCGCCGGGGCGCAGGGGTCGGCGGCGAGGGCGCGGGTGGGCACGGTGACCAGGCCGACGGTGGCGAGGGCGAGGGCGACCAGGACCAGCCCGATCCGGGAGGGGACGGAACGTGCGCGGGAGGGATCCATCAGTACGCCCCCAGAGGCCGGGCCACCGCCCGGAAGGTCTTCCAGATGATCTGCAGGTCCAGTGCCAGCGACCAGTTCTCGACGTAGCGCAGGTCCAGCCGCACGGCCTCGTCCCAGGTGAGGTCGCTGCGGCCCGACACCTGCCACAGCCCGGTCAACCCGGGCTTCACCAGCAGCCGCCGGGCGGCCGAGTCGTCGTAGAGGGCGACCTCGTGCGGGAGCGGGGGCCGCGGCCCGACCAGCGACATGTGCCCGAGCAACACGTCGACGAACTGCGGCAGCTCGTCGATCGAGTAGCGGCGCAGCAGCCGCCCGACCCGGGTGATCCGCGGGTCGTCGGCGACCTTGAACATCGGCCCGTCACCGCAGCGGTTGCGGTCCTCCAGCTCGGCCCGGCGCTGCTCGGCGTCGGCCACCATCGTGCGGAACTTGAGCATCGAGAAGGTGCGCCCGTCCCGGCCCACCCGCACCTGGCGGAACAACACCGGACCGGGGCTGTCCAGCCGGATCGCGACCGCCGCGCCGAGGAGCACGGGCAGCACCAGGACGAGGGCCAGGGCGGCGCCCGAGCGGTCGATCAGCTCCTTGACCAGCCGCTTCGGCCCGGTGAACACCGGCTCCTCGACGTGCACCAGGGGCAGCCCGATGAACGGGCGCACGTGCATCCGCGGCCCTGCGACCTCCATCAGCCCGGGCGCCACGAGCAGCTCGATGCCGCTGCCCTCGAGCTCCCAGGACAGCCGCCGGAGGTAGGCCGCCGCCGTCTCGCTGGAGCTGGTGACCGCGACGGCGTCGACGTCGAGCCGGCGGGCGACCTCGGCCGCCGACCGCAGGTCCCCCTCGACCGGGACGCCGGTGTCGACCAGCGGGCCCGTCGGCGACCGGTCGGGGACACAGGCCGCGACGACGGCCATCCCGCAGTGGCTGTCGTGGTCGAGCTGCCGCACGAGGTCGGCGACGGCGTTCGACCGGCCGACGGCGACGACGGTGCGCAGGCAGCGCCCGCCGGCGCGCAGCCGGTGCACGACCCGCCGGAGCAGGTGGCGGCCGACCGCGCTGAGGACGACCGCGCCGGGCAGGGCCACCACGACCAGCCCCCGTGACAGCTGCAGGACCAGCGCGTAGGACACCAGGGCCACCAGGGCGAGGCACCCGACGCCGGCCCGGAGCACCGCCCGGTACTCCTCCGTCCCGGTGCCCAGGTACGCGGCGCGGTGGCCACCGGCGAGCGCCACGACCGCCACCCACACGACGGGGAAGACCACCGTCACCAGCAGCGTCGTCGAGGGGACGACCTCCGTGCCGAAGCGCACCACGTACGCGATCGCCCCGGCGAGCGCGGCGGCGAGGACGTCGGCGACGACGGCGGCCAGCCGGTACCGGCGCAGCCAGCGGGGGGCCGGACGGCGCCCCCCGCCGTCGCCGTGCTCGCGCCGCTGCACGCCCCGGCCGCGGGGCCGGACGCCGGCCCCGGCGGAGCCGGAGCGGTCCTGCTCGCGGGAGTCGTGGAGCACGGCGACCGCCCCCTGTCTGTTCAGGTCGGCAGGGGACGACGATGCGCCATCCCCGTTCCTCCCGCGTACGGACAGCGACCGCGAGGCCGGGTCCGCTCACCGAAGCGCGGCACAAGCAACCAGAGGCGGATGACGCAGCGCAACCCCTCTGCGCGCCGTCTCCGCAGGTCAGGACAAAGGTCCCCGGTCGACAGTGGTCAGCCGTCGACGGAGCGTGACGACGCCCAGGACGAATCAGTTCCCAGGGAGGACGACGGACGGTGACGAGGCGTCGGGCACCAGGATGGCGGGCTGCATGTCGCCTCCGGGGTCGGACACCCAGACGTCCGCCTCCCCGCCGTCGTCCAGGCCGCTCGCGATGCCGTACAGGACCCGGTCGCCCCACCAGGCCACCTGGTCGTCCACGGCGCGGCCCTCGGCCAGGCGCGTCCGTTCCCCGGTGGCCACGTCGTAGGTCGTCAGGACGGCCGCGCGGGAGACGGGGTCGGTCTCCTTCATGACGACCGTCGACCCGTCGGGCGACACGGAGGGGCAGGCGCCGTCCTCGGCGACCACCCTCAGCGTCCGCTCGTCGGCGTCGCCCCGGACGAGGTGGCGGGCACCGCCCGTGCCCAGCGTCGCGTAGAAGCCCGGCCCGTCCCCGACGAAGGACACGCCCCAGAAGTTGCGGTCCTCGGCGTCGACCCGGGTGCCGTCGGCCCACGTCGCCGTCCAGGACTCGAGGTTCCCGAGGGGCGCCGGGGCGCCGTCGCGGAGGTCGGTGACCACGGTCTCGGTGGAGAACTGGGCGTCGGTGTAGGCGTGCCCGGTGACGAAGACCGTCGTCGCGGCGTAGCTGCCGTCCGCGGAGACCCGGGCCCGGCTGGGGATGCCGGGGAGGTCGGCCGAGCCGGTCTCCCGGAAGTCGCCGTCGAGGAACACGGCGCGGTAGGCCGGCACGAGCCCCGGCAGCGTCTGCAGGCAGACCGCCGCCCCGCGCGCGGCGGCGACCCGGTCGCAGGCGAGGTCGACCACCGCGCGGGGACCGGACGGGTCGTCGAGCGGGACCAGCGCGACGGACCCCGACGAGGGCCCCGGCTCGGTGCTGCGGACGACGACGTGCGGCACCGCCTGCACGTCCGCGACGGCGAGCCGCTCGCGCCCGGCCTCGTCCACCGCCGCGGCGGCTGCGGCCTCGACGTCGTCCTGCCGCTGCACGAGCAGGTACCCGCCCGTGCCGCCGACGCACAGGACGACGACGGCGAGGAACACGAGCAGCCGGCGGCGGGCGGGCGCGGCGCGGCCCGGGTCGCCGGTCACGACGCCGGCCGGTGGAGACCGCGCAGCGCCCACCGGACGGCCGGCAGCGCGACGGCGAGGGCGACGGCGAACGCGGCGAGCGCCGGCCACTGCCCCGACGCGGTCCACAGGAGGCCGAAGAGCACCGCCGACGCCGACCGGCCGGCCGCGACCGCCGTCTGCACCAAGGCGATGCCCGACGTCCGGACGTCCTCGGGCGACAGCTCGGCGGCGAGCGCGGCGAGCACGCCGTCGGTGGCCGCGTAGTGGACGCCGAGCGCCCCGACCACGAGCGCGACCAGCCACGGCCCGGCGTCCGGGAGCAGCAGCAGCCCGCCGTAGGCGGGCAGCAGCGCCGCGTACCCCGCGAGGAGCACCGGCACGCGGCCGACGCGGTCGGCGAGCCGGCCCAGCGGGACGGCGAGCAGCAGGTACACCCCGGCGGTGCCGACGAACAGCAGCGGGAACAGCGCCGCCTCGACCGCGCCGCGCTCGCGCAGCAGCAGGTAGGCGAAACCGTCGGTGACGGTGAGCAGGCCGAGCACCGCACCGGCCGCGGCCACCCGCCGCACCGGCCGGTCGGCGAGCAGGGCGGTCACCTGCCGCCAGCGCACCGGCGGCGCACCGGCGACCCGGGTCCGCTCGGGGATGAAGGTGACCAGGACCGCGAGGCCGAGGACGGCGAACACCGCGCTGACCAGGAAGAGGCTGTCGTAGTCGCCGGGCAACCACAGCAGCAGGGCGACGGCGACGAGCGGGCCGAGCAGGGCGCCGGTGGTGTCCATCGCGCGGTGCACGCCGAACGCCCGGCCGAGGGCGCCCGGCGGCGCCGCGGCGGCGATGAGCGCGTCCCGCGGCGCGGTGCGCAGGCCCTTGCCGGTGCGGTCGGCGGCGAGGACGGCGCCGATGGCCGCCGCGCCGGAGGCCACCACCAGGCCGAGCTTGCACAGCGCGGACAGGCCGTAGCCCAGCACCGCGGTGGCCTTCGGCCGGCGCCACCGGTCGGCCGCGGCCGCGGCACCGAGCCGGACCAGCACCGACGTCCCCTGGTACAGGCCGTCGACGACGCCGAAGGCGAGCGGCGACAGCCCGAGGGTCAGCGTCAGGTAGACCGGCAGGACCGCCGCGACCATCTCCGAGGAGACGTCGGTGAGCAGGCTGACCGTGCCGAGGGCGAGGACCGTCCCGCCGACCCGCCTGCTGCCGGTCCCGGGCGTCCCGGGCGTCCCGGTCGCCGGGACGTCGCGCACGCTGGCGTACACCGGCCGCCTCCTCCCGCCGCGCGGTCCGGGCGCGGACGGTGCGCAGTATGGGTGCCCCACGGCCGTGCGCGGGAGGTCCCGGCTCCCGCCGCCGCCGTCAGGAGGTCAGGGCGGCCGCGCGCAGGCCGGGGTCGCCGGCCTCGATGGCGGCCAGCGCCCGGCGCAGCACGGTGCTCGAGGTGTGCATCGTGTACGGGAAGTACCGGACCTCGACGCCGACCGAGGCGAAGTCGCGCTCGAGCCGCTCACCCTTGGCCGTCCCGCGCCAGTCGTCGCCCTTGAAGATCACGTCGAACCCGACCTCGCGCCAGGTGTCGAGCTTGTCGGGGACGGTCTCGGCGTGCACGGCGTCGACGCAGCGCAGGCTCGCCACGATCTCCATGCGCTCGGCGAGCGGGATGACCGGCAGCCGGCCCTTGGTCTGCAGCAGCACCTCGTCGGCGACGACGCCGGCGATCAGCCGGTCGCAGTGCGCGGCGGCGTGCCGGAGGATGTTCAGGTGCCCGATGTGGAACAGGTCGTAGGCACCCGGCGCGTAGCCGATCACCGTCATGTCTCCCCCTGAGATGTGCTGACGTCCGTCCAGTCGACCAGCCGAGGTCACTGAGCGTCATCACTCGGACGGGTCGGACCGCACGGACGACACCCGGACAGGCGACCCGGGGTCACCCTCCGTGGCGGGTGAGGACGGCGCCGACGAGCGTGTCGACGGCGCCGGCGACGACGCCGAAGGACTCGGCGTACCGCTCCTCGGCACGCCGGTAGGGGTCCGGGACGTCCGCTCCCCCGGCCCCGCCCGTCGCCCGGGACCGCGCCGCCAGGGCCGGCAGCGCCGCCAGGCGCTCCCCCGGGTCCGCCGACGCACCCGGCCAGCCGGCCGAGGCGACCGCGGCCGCGACGGCCGCCGCGTCGGTGAGCAGCAGGACCCGTCGCACGGCCGCCGGGACGGTGGTCGCCACGGCCGCCCGGTGGTCGCGCGCCATGACCAGCACGAGGTCGGCCGACCGCACCTCCGCCGCCTGCAGCTGCCGGGCCGTGAACGGCGACGGGTCCAGCCCGGCACCGGCCAGCAGCCGCGCCATCGGCGGGTGCACCGGCTCGCCGGCCAGCGCGCGGGTGCCCGCGCTGGCGACCGTCACCCCGGTGCCGAGCAGGCCCGCGGCGAGCAGCAGCTCACCGGCGGGCGACCGGCACACGTTGCCGGTGCAGACGACCAGGACGCGTGCGCCGCCGTCGCGGACCACGGATGTCACCGCGCGGGCGTCCCGGCGGCCACGGGGTCGCCGGCCGCCCCGGCGGGGACGCCGGCGGCCTCGCCGGCTCCGGTGCCCTCGGGCCGGCGGTAGTCGTAGGGCGCCTCGTTGCGGCGCAGCCGGTTGACGACGACGCCGAGGACCCGGGCACCGACCTGGTCGAGCGCCGCCAGCGCCCGGTGCAGGTCGGTGCGGCGGACGCGGCCGGCGTGCGCGACGACGACGATGCCGTCGACCGCCGGCGAGAGGATCGCCGCGTCGGCGACCGGCAGCGTCGGCGGGGTGTCCACGACGACGAGGTCGTAGCGGCCGCGGGCCTCGGCGATCAGCGCCCGCATGGCCGGCGAGCCGAGGAGCTCCGCGGGGTTGGGCGGGACGGCGCCGGAGGTCAGGACGTCGAGGCCGCCGTCGCCCCAGGGCTGGACGAGGTCCTCCAGCGCGGCCTGGCCGCTGAGCACCGTCGTGAGACCGACGGACCCCTCGAGGTCCAGCACCCCGGCCACGGCGGGGCGGCGCAGGTCGGCGTCGACGAGCAGGACGCGCGCCCCCGTCTCGGCCAGCGTCAGGGCCAGGTTGACCGAGGTGCTCGACTTGCCCTCGCCGGGCAGGGAGGAGGTCACGGCGACGACGTGGGCTCCCGCCTCCGCGGGCGCACCGGCGGCGCGGAGGAACCGCAGGTTGGTCCGCAGCTGCCGGAACGCCTCCGCGTGGGTGCTGTGCGGGTCGTCGACGACGACGGCCCGCCGGCCGCCACCCGCCTGCCAGGTGCCGAGCGCACCCAGCACGGGCAGGTCCGTCACCTCCGGCAGGTCCGCCAGGTCGCGCACCCGCGTGTCGAGGACGCTGCGTCCCCAGACCAGGGCCAGTCCGCCGAGCAGGCCCGCGACCAGGCCGACGGCCAGGTGCAGGGGGACGTCGGGGGACGCGGGGCCGTCGGGCACCTCGGCCGGCGCGATCGTCGTCGCCCGCACCGTCGACTCGCCCTCGCCGTCGGTCGGGGCGATGTCCTCGACCACGGCCGACAGCTGGTCGGTCACGGCGTCGGCGATCCGGGCGCTGCGCTCGGGCGAGGGGTCGGTGACCGTCACCTCCACGATCACGGTGTCCACCGGGACGACGGCGGAGACCTGGGCGGCGAGCTCGCGGACGGTGACGTCGAGCTGGAGGCGCTCGACCACGGGCGCGAGCACGACCGGGGCGGTGGCCAGCTCGGCGAAGGACTGGACCTGGTTCTGCGCGTAGGTCGACCCCTGGACCAGGTCGGCGGCCGAGCTGCCGTTGGTCAGGGAGAAGAAGACACCGGCCGTGGAGCGGTAGGTCGGGGTGGTGGCCAGCCCGGTGACCAGCCCCGCGGTGAGACCCAGCAGCCCGCAGACCAGGACCGCCGCCCAGCTCCTCCGGACGACCTCGACCAGCGAACGCCTCTGCACCGCACCCTCCCCCACCCGGTCGCCCCGGGGTCCCGGGGCCGGACCGCGCGCCGAGACGGCGGCGGTCCTCGCCGGTCAGTCTGGGACGCGCGGCGGGTCCCCGACGACGTCCCGGCGGTGGGCGCCACCCGTTGGGGTCAAGCACCGGGCGCCGCGCGCCGATGACCTCCCGACAGGGTGTGCAGCCGCAGGACGCCCGCGGGAGGAGCCAGGACGTGCAGCCGGTCGACCACCTCGCCCTCCTGGCCCGCCGCTGGGGATGGCTGGTCCTCGCCGTCGTCGCCGGGGCCCTGCTGGGCGCCGGGAGCGGTGCACTGGCCCCGCCGGTGTACGAGGCCCGTGCCGGTGTCTACGTCACGGCGGCGCGGCTGACCGGACCGGCCGACCCGGCCCACGCCGCCCGCGTGCGGGACGACGTCCTGCCCTCCGTGGCCGCCCTCGTCGGCGGCGCCTCGGTGACCGCGGAGCTGCGGGAGGACACGAACGTCCTCGACCTGACCGTCTCCGCGCCGGACCCCGACCGCGCCGTCGCCGACGCCCGGGCCGTGGTGGCCGCGCTCGAGGCCCGCGCGGAGGAGCTCCTCGCCGGGGACGACGGGCCGCTGGTGACGGTGACCCTGGTGGACGAGCCGCGCCGCCCCTCCGGTCCGGCGGGACCGGCCGTGCACCCGGCCCTCCTCGGGGGCGCGGCCGGCGGCGCCGCGGCCGTCCTGGTCCTGGGCCTCCTGCAGCTGGCCCGCCCGCGACTGACGACCACCACCGACGTCCTCCGCGAGGCGCGGGTCCCGCTGCTGGCCGAGCTGCCGTCGGGCGGGGGGCTCCGCGCGACCGGGCTGGACCGGCTGCGCTCGGCCCTGGGGGGACCGGCCGGAGCCGGCCCGCTGGTGGCCGGTCCGGCGCCGGCCGCCGGGCGGCTGGCCGCCGAGCTCGGCGGCCGTGCGCTGGGCCCCCGGCACCGCCCCGGGGACGCCGGCACCGTCGTCGCCGTGGTGGACGCGCGGTCGACGACCCTCGCGGAGCTGCGCCGATCGCTGGCCGACCTCACCGGGCGCGGTCTCGAGCCCGCCGGGGTCGTCGTCGACGGGCTGCTGCCACCCCGGCCCGGGCTCCGCGCGCGGCTGCGCGCCGGGCTGCGCGGCGAGGCGTCCTGGCAGCGGGCGGCCCGGCCGGCGGGTGCCGGCGCGGCCGCGGTCGACCGGGCGGTGGCGGGGGCCGCGGTCGCCGCGCTCGGCTTCACGAAGGTCCTGCCCATGGGCCTGACCACCGGCCTGGTCGCCGTCCTCGCCCTCCTCCCGGTCTGGGCGCCGGTCGCGGCGCGGCAGCGGGGCGTCCGGGTGCTCGCGGCCCTCACCGGCGTGGCGTTGCTCTCGGGCGTGGCGCTGGCCCTCCGCGGGACCGGGCGCGGCCTCTCCCTCCACGAGGCGGTCACGGCGGGCGGGCTCGTCGTCACCCTGGCCGGCGGTGTCGGCCTGGTCCTCTGGGCGCGGACCCTCCTGCCGCTGCCCGCGGTCGGCGTCGCCTTCGCCCTCGGCCAGGTGGCCACCGGGCTGCTGCGCGTCGAGGACACCGCCAACGTCTACAAGTTCGCCGTCGCGGTGCCGCTGACCGTCCTCGTGCTGGCGCTGCTCGGCCACCGGCACCGGCCGTGGGTCGCCGCCGCGGCGCTGGGAGGCCTGGGTGTCCTCGCCGTCGCGAACGACTCCCGGAGCCAGGCAGGCTTCTGCGTCGTCGCCGCGGCCCTGGTCCTGTGGCAGGCGCGGCCGGGGACGGCCTCCGCCCGGTCGCCGTGGTCGGGGCTCGCCCTCCTCGGCGGCGCCGTGGCGGGCGGCTACCTGTTGCTCGCCGAGGTGCTGACCTCCGGGCTGCTGGGCGCCGACGCGGCGGCGCGCACCGCGGAGCAGGTGGCCCGGAGCGGCTCGCTGCTGCTGGGCGGGCGACCGGAGTGGACCGCGACCTGGGCGCTCGCCCAGCAGGACCCGCTCGGCTTCGGCCTGGGCGCGGTCCCGTCCTCCGGGGACGTGCTGGTGGCCGAGGCGGGCATGGCGGTGGCCCGCATCCCGACCGCGGAGGGCTACATCCAGAACTACCTGCTCGCCGGGCGCTTCGAGCTGCACTCCGTGGTGGCCGACCTCTGGGCGGCGACGGGTCCCGCGGGGCTCGCGGTCGGGGTGCTGCTGGCCGTGCTGCTCGTGCGGGGCGCCGCGCGGCTGTCCACCCAGCGGCAGGCGCCGCCCCTGGTGTGCTTCCTCGTCCCGCTGTCCCTGTGGTACCTGGCCTTCGGCCCGCTGCAGACGAACGGCGCGCAGGTGGCGGTCACGCTGGGCCTCGTCCTCGCGGCGCTGCCCGCGGTCCGCCCGGAGCCGGTGGACCGCACCCCCTCCCCCGTCCCGGCGCCGCGGGCCTGACGCGGCGGGACCCTCAGGGGCGGCCGCGCCGGCGCAGCCCGGACCGGATCGTCCCCGCGACCTCGGCGGCGTCGGCCCGCATCCGCGGCACGGCCGCGACGAGGACGGCGTAGCCCACGGCACCGGCGAGGACCGCGGCCGCGAGGACGAGCGCGGGCGGGGCGCCCGCGCAGGCGAGGACCGCGAGGTGCGCGCAGCCGGCGACGGTCAGCGTCAGGGCGAGGACCCGCAGCGCGCCGTGGACGAGTTCCCGGACCGGGAGCGGGGTGATCCGCGAGAGCCACCAGAACGACAGCGGCCAGCCGAGCGCCGGCGCCAGCGCGTAGCCGGCGGCCACCCCGACCGGCCCCCACGCGCTGCCGCCGACGACGCACACCACGCGGATCGCCGCCTGCACGAGGGAGTAGCGCAGCAGCGCGCCGGTCAGCCCCCGGGCCAGGTACACCCAGTAGCTGACGAAGGCGAGGGTCTGCAGGACCCCGGCCAGGGCGAGCCAGCGCAGCAGCGGCGTCGTCGACGACCACGAGCCGCCGAGGAACACGGCGGTCACCGGCCCGGCGGCGCCCAGGACCAGACCGAGCCCCGCCACCAGGGTGTAGCCGAGGGCGAGCTGGCCGCGGCGGACCGCCCCGGCGAAGCGGTCGGGCTCGTCCTGGAGCGTGGCGAGGACCGGCAGGGCCACCTGGGTGGTCGGGCCGCGGAGCTGGCCGAGCGGGGTCATGAGCAGCTGGAAGGCCCGGGTGTAGAGCCCCAGCGCCTCCGCGCCGAAGCGGGTCCCGACGGTCAGCGAGTCCGCGTTGTTGCCGAGGTAGCCGACCAGCTGGGTGCCCACCATGGTCCAGCCGAAGCGCAGCAGACCGCCCATCGGCGCCCGCCGGTCCGGGCGTCCCGGCAGCCAGCGCGCCGCGGGCACGACGACGGCGAGCATCACGGCGTACTGCGTGAGCTGCTGGCCGGCCAGCGCCCAGACGCCGGCACCGGACGCGGCCAGCCACACCGCGACGGCGAGCGCGACGACCGGCGACAGCACGTCGGCCAGGGCCAGGCGGGGGAACAGCATCCGGCGGGTGAGGTCGGCCCGGTACTGGGTGGCCATCCCGTTGAGCAGGAAGGTCCAGGCGAGCACCTGGGTGAGGGCGACCAGGTCCGGCTCGCCGTAGAGCGCGCCCAGCAGCGGCGCGCAGGCCAGCGCGGCCAGGGACAGCAGCAGCCCGACACCGGTGTTCAGCCAGAACAGGTTGGCCCGCTGCCCGGCGGTGAGCGTGCGCGCCTGGACCGCCGCCGTCGACAGGCCCATGTCCCGGAACACGTCCGCCACCCCGAGGACGACGACGACCATGCCGAGCAGGCCGTACTCGCGCGGGTCGAGCAGGCGGGACAGGAGCACGACCGACAGCAGCTGGACGCCGATCCGCGCGCCCTGGGCGCCGAGGGTCACCACCGCACCCCGGACGGCCCGCCGGCCCAGCCCCGGCGGCGCTCCCCCGGCGACGGCCCCCGGATCGGCGGTGGCCGGTCCGGCGCTCACCGGGTCCGCGGCCGCGACGCGCCGCTCACAGCACCGCCCGCAGTGCCGACCCGGCGGTCCCCAGCAGGACCCGCGCCCGCTGCCGCAGCGCCGGGACCTCCGCGGCCAGCGGGTGCCCGGTCACGAGGCGGAGGACCTCCTCCTCCGACCGGTCGTCGCGCAGGTCGGCGGCGTAGTGCCACCCGAGGTCGCCCAGCAGCGGGGCGAACTTGCGGGAGTAGGCCAGCGGCACGGCCGGCGTGCCGACCGACAGCGCGTTGAGGCAGGCGTGCATCCGCGAGCCGACGACGACCTCGGCCCCCGCGAGGACCTGCCGGACCTCCTCGAGCGACCGAGGGACGACGACCTCCGGGACACCGCCCAGCCCGGCGGCGAACTCCCGGACGGCCGGCACGTCGTTGTCGTGCGAGGGCGAGTCCAGGACGTGCGCCAGCAGGGTCACCTCCCGGCCCGCGGCGACCAGGCCCCGGTGCAGGCGGGTGACCGTCGCGCGGTAGGCGGCGGAGTCCACGTGCGGGTTGGGCCGCCACAGCAGCCCGGACACGTTGAGCACGACGTCGCGGCGCCGCTCCGGGCGGGGCACGTCGATGGCGAACACGACGTCGGTGGTCAGCGCGCCGACAGGCCGGCCCAGCTCCGCGGCGTAGGCGGCGCTGCGGGAGTCGCGGGCCATCGTGAGGGCCGCGCCGTCCATGCTCCACCGGGCCAGCAGCCGCCCGCGCCTGGTCCGGAACGGGCCGAGGGTCTGGGGGCCCAGCACGAGGGGCACGCCGGCGCGGCGCACCGTGCGCGCCACCGCCGACATCGCGGACAGGCGCTGCAGGCCGTAGATGTCGGCGAAGCTGTCGCCGGAGCGGGTGTCGACGACGACGTCGAAGCCGCGCAGCCACGGCAGCAGACCGCCCCGGCCGGTGACCCACTCGCGGGCCAGCACCCGGGGATCGCCCATGCGGACCGGGGCCGGGGAGTCCCCGTAGTCGGCCGTCACGACCTCCGCGCCCGGCCACGTCCGGCGCACCAGCGCGGCGGTGCCCTCGGCCAGGGCGCGCACGCCGAGGTTCGGCGACCCGGGGGCGGCCCAGAGGACGAGTGCTCGCATGGCGTCTTCCGTCGGAGGGGGCCGGCACAGGAGCGGCCGGCGGGCGACACCCGGGATGGGACCACGGGCCCGCGGGCGCGCGCCCCACCCCGACGGGTGTGCCTCCCCACGACGGGCGAGGCCCCCGCGGGCCCGCGCGCGCACGATGACCGCGTCCCGGCCGGCACCTCCGGCCCCCGACCCGACAGGGAGTCCCGTGCGACGGCTGCGGCGCGACGCCCCCCTGGTCGTGCTCCAGTCCTTCCCGGAGCCCCGGCCGACGACGAACCCCTACCTCGTGATGCTGCGGGAGGCGCTGGGGGCGCAGCCGGGCGTCGAGGTGCTGACCTTCTCGTGGCGCCGCGCCCTGACCGCGCGGTACTCCGTCTTCCACGCGCACTGGCCCGAGATCCTGGTCTCGGGGCACGGCCCGCTCAAGACCGCGGTCCGCCAGGCGCTGTTCGTGCTGCTGCTGCTGCGCCTGCGGCTGACCCGGGTGCCGCTGGTGCGGACCGTGCACAACCTCGAGCTGCCGTCGGGGATCGGCCGGCGGCAGACCGCGCTGCTGCGCTGGGCCGAGCGGTGGACGGCGCTGCGGATCCGGATCAACGAGAGCACCGGGCTCGAGGGTGGCCGGCCCGCGGCGACCGTGGTGCACGGGCACTACCGCGACTGGTACGGCGTGCACCCGCGCGCCGAGCGGGTCCCGGGCCGCCTGGCCTTCGTGGGGCTGGTGCGCCGGTACAAGGGGGTCGACCGGCTGGTCGAGGCGTTCGCGGACGCGCCCGAGGGGCTGACCCTGCGGATCGCGGGCCGGCCGTCGTCCGCCGAGCTCGCCGGGCTGCTGGCCGACGCCGCCCGGCGGGACCCGCGGATCTCGCTGCGGCTGGAGTTCCTGCCCGACGCGGCCCTGGTCGCCGAGGTGACGGCCGCCGAGCTCGTCGTCCTCCCCTACCGGGAGATGCACAACTCCGGCGGCGCGCTGGCCGCCCTCTCCCTCGGCCGCCCGGTCCTGGTGCCCGACAACGAGGTGAACCGGCGCCTGGCGGACGAGGTGGGCCCCGGCTGGGTGTGGACCTACCGGGGGGAGCTGACCGCCGCCGACCTCGCGGGGACCGTCGCCGCGCTGCGCGCCCGCCCGCCCGCGGCGGCGCCGGACCTCTCGCGCCGCGAGTGGGACCTGGCCGGGCGCGGCCACGTGGCCGCCTACCGGCAGGCGCTGGCCGCCGTCCGCGGGTGACGTCCGGCCGCCCGCGGCCTCAGCGGACGGCGGGGACGCGGGCGAACCGCCAGCGCCGCCCCTCGCGTGCGTACTCCTCGTAGACCAGTCCCAGCGCGGCCGCGGCCATCCCGGCACCGCGGAGCAGCGCCCGCAGCCCGCGCGCGCGGTGCCGGGCCGACCCGGTCACCACCCCGCCGGCCCAGCGCGCGCCGCCGCCAGCCACCCGGGCGGCGCCGCCCGCGAGCCCCCGGGCGCGCAGCCGCATCCGCGCCGCGGTCCCGGCGGTGAGCCGCAGGTCCGTGAGCAGCGCGGCGTTGCCGTGGCTCCAGGCGCGGACGAGCACCCAGCGGCGGGTCAGCCGCTCGGCGGGGACCTGGTCGACGACGACCGCCTCGTCGCACCACACGAGCCGGCGCCCGCTCCGGGACAGCGACCGGCTGAAGAGGGTGTCCTCTCCCCCGCCGAGGCCCAGGGCGGCCTCGAAGCGCACGCCGGACCCCCGCACCTGGTCGAGGTCGAGGAGCAGGTTGTTGGTCGCCGCGACCGTGACCGGGCTGCCGGTCGGCAGGGTGCGGCGGACGAAGAAGCCGCCGGCGAGGATCCAGGGGTCGGCCTCGCCCCGGTACTCCGGGACCACCCGCCCGGTGACCGCCGCCGCCCCCGTGGCGCGCCAGGTGCGCAGGAGGGCGGCCAGCCAGCCCGGACGGGGCCGCTCGTCGTCGTCGAGGAAGACCAGCAGCCGGGAGCCGGCCGCCTCGTCGAGCGCCCGGTTGCGCACCGCGGGGATGCCCGGCACCGGCTCGATGACGTGGCGGACGCCCGGTGCCACCGCCGTGACCGTCTCCCGCGCCCCGCCCGCGGGGTCGTTGTCGACGACGAGCACCTCGACGTCGGCGGACCCGCCGGCGGTGACCTCGGCGGCCTGGGCCACGAGCGCCGGCAGGAGTTCACGCAGGTGGTGCGGACGGCGGAAGGTCGGCACGGCCACCGTCACGCGCGGTGCGGTGGTACCCGCCGGCCCCGGGCCCGGCAGCGGGGTCGTCACGTCGGCGATCCCATCAGCCGCGGCGGTCCCCGCGCCTCATCCCCGCGAGCGAGGGGGAGGACCGAACGCCGGGGCGACGGCCGCGGCGAGCCGCTGCCGGTAGGCCGCCGGGGCGTGCCGTCCCGCGGCCACGGCGGCGTCGGCGAGCGCGGCGGAGCGCGCCCGCGGCCAGTCGGCCAGCAGGTCCTCGACCGCGTCGGCCCAGTCGGCCGGACGGTGCGGGTCCAGCGACCGGACGGCGCGGTACCCGGCGGTCGCCTCGACCAGCCCGCTGGTCCCGCTGACCAGCAGCGGCCGCGCGGCGAGCACGGCCTCGACCGCCGTGTTGCCGAAGGGCTCGTCGACCACGGAGGGCACGAGGACGCAGTCGGCCGCGGCGACCTCGGACCAGATGTCGGCCCGGAAACCGAGCAGGTCCACGCGGTCGGCCAGGCCGGCCGCGTCGACGGCCGCGCGCAGGTCGCGCTCGAACCACTCGTAGCCCTCGAAGACCGATCCGAGGAGCCCGAGCCGGGCGTCGACGCCGCGCCGGGTCAGCTCCTCCAGCACGGCCACGGCCACCTGCGGCCCCTTGCGCGGGGACAGCCGGCCGACGAACAGCAGCCGCACCGGCCCCACGACCCGTTCCCGCGCCGGGGTCACCTCGACCGGCCCACCGACGGCGTTGAGGACGACCTCGCTGCGGGCCGCCAGCCGCGGCGCCACCTCGGTGAGGACGTCGAGGCTGAACCGACTGTTGACCACGACCCGGGAGGCCAGGGCCGGCGCCGTCGCGGTGACCCGCCGCAGCAGCCGGGGGGCGCCCCGCTCGGCCTCGTGCACGTGGCAGACCACGGGGCGGCGCGCCAGCCGCGCCAGCACGACCCACGAGGGGATCGTCACGGTGTTGACGTACACGCCGTCCGCCCCGTGCCGGAGGACGAGGCGCAGGGCGGGGACGAGACCGCGGACGGCGTCGGAGAGCAGCCGCGCCGCGCCGCGGGGCCGCAGCGCCGCCTTGCGCAGCACCGGCACGGGGCACCGGACGACCCGGACGCCGCGGGCCTCCAGCTCCTCGACCAGCGGGCCGGGGCCGGGCACGGTGACGGTGACGTCGTGGCCGGCGGCGAGGCCCTCGACGCTCTCGAGCAGCACGCGGTCCGAGCCGTACAGCTCCGCGCCGGGATGGGCCACGAGCACGCGCGGCCCGGCCGGGCGCGTCCGCGGGCGCGGCCGGACGAGGGCGGGCAGCGCGAGGGCCAGCCCCTCGAGCGACCCGCGCAGGACCGCCCACGCCGGGCGGGGCGAGTGCAGGAGCTGGCGCCGGCCGCCCCGCAGCAGGATCTCCCGGCCCACGGCCGGGGTGCGCAGCACCCACGCGAGCAGCTGACGGCGGGAGAGGTTGGCCGCCGCGAAGGCGAGCCGGTTGCGGGCGTTGTAGCGGTAGTACAGGGCCGACTTGGCCCGTCCCCGGCGCGGGCCCTGGGTGCCACCCTCGTCGTGGACGGCCACCAGGTCGGACCGGACCCGCACCCGGCCGCCCGCGGCCAGGACGCGGTGGCTGAGGTCGACGTCCTCCCAGTAGAGGAAGTAGTCCTCCGCGAACCCGCCGGTGCGGTCGACCAGCTCGGCGGAGACGACCAGGCAGGCGCCGGTGAGCCAGTCCTCCACCGGCCCGGTCGACGCCGCGGCACCGCCGCGCGCGCCGGTGCGCCCGTCGCGCAGCCCCAGGGTGGAGCCCGCGAAGACGGTGGCGCCGGTGGAGTCCACGATCCGCGGGGCGAGCAGGGTCAGGGGCTCCGCCCGGCTGGCCGCGTGCAGCTCCGCCAGCACCTCCGCCGACACGGTGGCGTCGGGGTTGAGCAGGCAGAAGGTCGTGCACCCCAGCTCGCGGGCCCGGGCGATCCCGGCGTTGCTCGCGACACCGAAGCCCCGGTTGTCCGGCAGGGCCACGAGCTCCCAGCCGCGCTCGGCGGCCAGCCGCCCGACCGCGGAGCGCTCCGCGGCCGTGCTGGCGTTGTCCACGACGACCACCCGGACGCCGGGGCCGAGCGGTCCGGTGAGGTTGCGGGCGAGCAGCTCGCTGGACGCGTAGTTGACGACGACCACCGCGAGCACGGCAGGGACGGTAACCGCCGGTGCCCCCGGGACCGGCCGGACACGGCCGGGCCCGGGGACGCCCGCCGCCCGCAGGACGGGCGCGGCGGTCACGGGGCCGTGGGGGCGCTGCCGGCCGGGCCGACCCACAGGTCGTCGACCCGGACCGTGGAGCGTGCGGTGGCACTGCCCGACACGTACTGGTGCAGCAGCACCGCGCCCGGCCGCTGCAACCCGGCGGTCGAGTCCGTCCGGGTCAGGGCCCAGGCCGCCGGCTCGGCGGTACCGGCCGCCCACGCCTTGACGCGCAGGGTGGTGGTGCCCGACCCGCTCGTCTCGAACCGGACGGTCAGCGCCTGACCGGGGGTGTGGCCGCCGGGCAGGGTGTAGCCCCCGAGGATCGTCTCCGCGCCGTCGACGGTCCGGACGAGCATGACCTGCACCTCGCCGGTCGACCGGAACCACAGCTTGACGCGGTAGTCGCTCGTGCCGGCCCGCTGGGCCGCCAGGCTCAGGTACGTGCCGCCACCGGTCGGCGCCGACGGCAGGACCAGCGTGGCCTGCACGGCGACGTCGGTGCTGCTCAGGGCGCCCAGCAGCGCCGTCGTGGTCTGGCCCGGCGAGCCGGCCAGGGCCCCCGCCCCACCGCTCACCGAGGCGTTCGCCGCGGGGCCGCCGGTGGTCCAGGCGCCGCCCAGGTCGGCGGTCCCCCAGCCCTGGGCGAGCTCGCGGCCGAAGGCGTCCGCGGCCAGCGCCGCGTCGACGGGCTGCGGCTGCGGGTCGGGCTGGGGCTCGGGCTGCGGCTGCGGCTGGGGAGCCGGCGCGGGCGCGGTCACCGTCACCGCGCGGGTCGTCGTCCCGGTGGCGCCCCGGTCGTCGGTGACGGTGAGGCGCACGGTGTGGGTGCCCGCGGTGGCGTAGGTGTGCGCGGCGGTCGGGCCCGTCGCGGTCCCGCCGTCCCCGAAGTCCCAGGCGAAGGACCGGACCGACCCGTCGGGGTCCGCCGAACCCGAGCCGTCCGCGGTGACCGCCAGCCCGTCGGCCGCCACGGAGAACGCGGCCGTGGGGGCGGCGTTCGCCGGCGGGACGGGGGCGCCGGCCCCGGTGACGCGCACGTCGTCGACCTGCACCGTCGTCGCGGCGGTCGCGCTGCCGGACGTGTAGGCGTAGAGGTACACCGCGCCGGGGCGCTGCAGCTCGGCCGTCGCGTCGGTCCGCTCGAGCAGCCAGCCCGCGGGCTCGGCCGCTCCGGCGCGCCACACCGCCGCCTGCAGGGTGGTCGGGCCGGTGCCCGACGTCGCGAAGCGGACCTCCAGCGCCTGGCCCGGCGTCCAGCCGCCCGCGAGCGAGGTGCCCCCGAGGACGGTCTCGGCGCCGCCGACCACCCGCACGAGCATGACCTGCAGCTCACCGGTGGCGCGGTACCACAGCTTCAGCCGGTAGTCGGTGGTCCCGACGCGCTGGGTGGCGAGGCTCAGGTAGGTGCCGCCGCCGGTCGTGGCCTGCGGGACGGTCAGCGTCGCCCGCACCGAGACGTCGGTCCGGTCGAGGCCGGTCAGCGTCGCCGCGGCGTTCCGGCCCGCGGCGGCCGTCAGCCGGCCCCGGCCGTCGGTGACCGACGTCGTCCCGGTGGTCGTCCAGTCCCCGCCGGTGTCGGCCCGGCCCCAGCCGGAGGTCAGCTGCCGCTCGAAGGCGTCCGCCGCCAGGACGCCGGCCGCCGGCGGCCGGGGCGCGGTGACGGTGACCTGGCGGGTCGCCGTGCCGGTGAGGCCCAGGTCGTCGGTCACCGTGAGCCGCACGGTGTAGGTGCCGCCGGCCGCGTACGCGTGCGTGGCCTGCGGGCCCGTCGCCGTCCCGCCGTCCCCGAAGTCCCACGCGAAGGACCGGATCGACCCGTCGGCGTCCGCCGAGGCCGAGCCGTCCGCGGTGACCGTGAGCGCGTCGGCCGCCACCGAGAGGGCGGCCGTCGGCGCCTGGTTGACCACCACGACGGTGCCCGCGGGCTCGGCGCGCAGGTCGTCGACCTGCAGCGTCATCGGCGCGGTCGCGCTGCCGGAGCCGTACCAGTAGAGGTAGAGGCCGCCGGGCGACTGCAGCCCGGGGGTCCCGTCGGTCGCCGTGAGCGTCCAGGCGGCGGGCTCCGCCGCGCCGGCCCGCCAGACCCGGGCCCGCAGCGCGGTGGTCCCCGTGCCCTGGGCCTCCAGCCGGAGGGTCAGCTCCTGGCCCGCGGCCACCGGGCCGGGCACCTCGGCGGTCCCGAGCACCCGCTCGGTGCCGTCGACGACCGCGACGAGGGTCAGGGTCACCTCGCCGGTGGCCCGGTACCAGAGCTTGGCCCGGTAGTCGCTGGTGCCGACCCGGCGCAGCGCCAGGGAGGCGAAGGCGCCGCCGCCTGTCGGCAGGGCGGGCACGGCCAGGTCGGCCTGCACCGAGACGTCACCGCGGGAGACGCCGGCCAGCCGCGCGGCGGCCGCGCCACCGGGAGCGGCGGTCAGCCGGCCGGTGCCGGCGCTGACGGTGGCCGCCCCGGGGACGTCGGTGACGGTCCAGGCGCCGCCCCGGTCGGCGGTCCCCCAGCCCGTGGTCAGCTCCCGGCCGAAGGCGTCGGCCGCGATCGAGCCCACGCCGGCCGGCGGCGCCGTCACCGTGACCGGGACGCTGCGGGTGCCCGTGGCGCCCTGGGCGTCGGTGACGGTGAGCGTGACGGTGTACGTGCCCGCGGCGGTGTAGGCGTGCGTCGCGGTGCGGCCGGTGCCGGTCGTGCCGTCGCCGAACTGCCAGGCGTAGGAGGCGACGGTGCCGTCGGCGTCGGCCGAGGCCGAGGCGTCGAGGGCGGCGGTGAGGTCGGTGACCGAGGAGGTGAACGACGCCGTCGGGGCGAGGTTCACGGCCGCGCCGGTGCTGCCGGCCCGGAAGTGGTCGGCGACGCGCGCCGCCGGGAGGACCGTCCCGTAGACGGCGACCTCGTCGATGCGGCCGGTGAAGAAGCGCGCGCCGGACCAGGTGCTGTCCCCGCCGATGCGCCAGTAGCCGTAGCCGGGCTGCCCGCCGGTGGTGTCGGTACGGGCCCCGACCTCACGGCCGTCGACGTAGAGGGTCATGCCCGCCGCGCCGACGGTGGCCACGACGTGGTGCCAGCGGCCGTCGTTGTAGGCCGAGGGGCTGGTGACCACCCGCGTGGCGCCCGGCCACAGACCGAAGTTCAGCCGGCCGGAGGCGTCCATGTGGATGGCACGGTCGTGGTTGGCGCTCAGCGAGGTCGCCGAGTTGCCGAACCCGACGATCTTGCCGCCGGCGCGCGTCGTGGTGGAGAACCACGCCTCGAGGCTGAACGTCTGCGGGCCGAGGACGCGGGCCTGCGCGGCCGCGAAGCCGCTCGTGGAGCCGGAGAACACCGCGGCGGTGTCGGCGTCCTGCGCGATGGCGCCCGCGGCCCCCCGCGTCACGCCGGCGTTGACCGTGAGGTCGTTGCCGCCGACCGCGTCGTAGGCGGTGCCGGAGGCCTCGCCCAGCGACCACAGTGCGGTGGCGCCGTCAGCCCGGACCAGCTCGGCCCAGGACCGGGTGGCGGAGGTGCCCGCGGCCACGGTCACCGACGCGGTCGGCCCGGTGTTGCGGTTGCCCTGCGGGTCGACCACGCCGATCCGGTAGGTGTGCGTCCCGGCCGGCACGCCGCGGTCGGTCACCGCCTGCCGCGAGACGTCGTACCAGGTCGAGGACGAGGTGACCTCGGCGATCGGCGTCGTGCCGCCATCGCGGTAAACGCGGTAGGTGAGGTTCTCGTTGTCCGCGTCGGTGCTCTCGGTCCAGCTGATCCGCACGGTGCCGGGGGCGGTGCTGACCAGGGTCGGGGTGAGCCCGCCGGCGGTGGGGCCGACCCGGCCGGGCGCGGTGCCGGTGACGGCGAAGCGCACCAGGCCCTGCTGGGCGGTGCCGTTGGCCTTCGGGAACTCCCCGCCGTAGGACAGGTAGGTGCCGTTGCCGGTGATCGACCAGGCGGCCTGGCTCTGCCCGGTGGCCGTGCCGACGGCGAGGGTCGGGTGCCAGGCCAGCAGCTCCGGCGCCGGGGCGAAGGCGAAGTTGGCGTTGCTCACGGTGAAGCCCCAGCCGTTGCCGGCCGCCGCGCGGCTGAAGGCGGTGGCGTGCCGGTGCACCTGGGGGCTCTGCTCCGGGAAGCCGTCGATGACGTTGGCGCAGTCGTGGGCGTGCGAGGCCAGGTACAGCGCGCCGCCCATCGGGAAGCTGTTGTAGGTGTCACCGCGGCAGCTGCTGGCCCAGACCAGCCGGCCGCCGTCGGCGGTGGCGGCGAAGGCGCTCTCGAGGTTCCCGGGGCCGTAGTAGTCGTAGGCGGTGCCGTAGACCGTGGTGCCGTCGGTGGACAGCGAGTAGACGGCGGAGTTGACGCCCTGGTTGGTGATCAGCTGGTTGACCGCGAAGGGGCGGTTGGCGCCGCTGACCGGGTCGAGGGCGGCCACGCCGGTGGCCACGGCACCGTTCATCGAGTAGAAGCGGCCCGCCGCGACGACCTGGCTGCCGCCTCCGGTGACGGCGAGGGCCAGGACGTCGTTGCTCGTCCGGGCGTTGGCGGCGGTGTCGGAGGTGCCGGGGATCGGCTTGCCGGCGGCGTCGAACAGCGGCAGCCGGTTGCCGGTGGTGGGGCCGGTGCCGGGCACGGGCGCCCAGGGCAGGAGCGCGCCGGTGGCGGCGGAGACGGCGGCCAGGCGGGTGCGGCTGGCCGAGCCGACGGCGGCGAACTGGCCGCCGAGGTAGACCGTGGAGCCGGTGACGGCGATCGCGCGCACCTGGCCGGACACGCTGGGCGCCCAGTTCGCCACGAGCGCGCCGGTGGCGGTGTCGTAGGCGGCGACGCGGTTGCGGACCTGGCCGTTGGCGCGGGTGAAGTCGCCGCCGACGTAGACGCGCCGGCCGTCGGGCGAGGCGGCCACGGTGAGCGCCTGCCCGTTGAGGTCGGGGGCGAAGGAGGTGACCAGCGCGCCCGTGCGGATGTCGTAGGCGAGCAGGTTGTTGCGGGTCGTCAGCTGCGTGCCGGGGGCGGCGCCGGCGGGCCGGGCGGTACCGAACCTCCCGGCGACGTAGACGGTGTCGCCGACCGTCACCTGCGACCACACGACGCCGTCGACCTGGACGGTCGGCAGCGCGTCGGCGGTCACCGTGGCCGGGGTGGCCGGGTCCAGCGGCGCGGGGTCGGCGCGGGCCGCGGCGGGCACCAGCAGGCCGAGGACGCCGGCGACGAGGAGCAGGCTGAGCGCTCCGGCGACGGCGCGCAGGGGTGCGGCCGCACGGCGCACGGGTGCTGACATGTTCGTTCCCCCAGGTCTCGCGGACGGCGCGGAGCCGCCTGTACCGAGAGTGACGATGACAGGCAGTGACCGGCCTGACGATCACCCGATCCGGCGATCAAGCACGTCAGGGGCCCGCCGCTCACCCCGAGGGGTCACTCGGTGTGACCGGCCCCGCCCGGGCCCCGGGCACGACGAACGGCGCCCGCCGGCCCCTCGGGAGGGACCGGCGGGCGCCGGGTGGGTCGACGGGGAGGGCTCAGTCGGCCGGGCCGGTGAACACCAGGTAGGGCGCGCCGGCCTGGTAGCCGACGGCGACGGTCAGCGCGTCGCGGCGGTCCTCCGGGACGGTGAACACGTAGACGCCGACGGCGGACTCCCCCGGGCCGGCCGTGCCGGCGAAGGGAGCGGCCGAGGGGTCCTCGAGCGGTGACGCCGGGGTGGCGTCGGGCCCGGAGGTCACGTCGACGGCGACCGCGTCGAGCGACAGCGGCGCGTCCGTGCCGTTGACGATCCGCACCGTCACCCGGACGGCGGGGCCGGCGACCTGGCCGGGGCCCTGGGCGCTGCCCCGCACCGCCTCGAGGTCCTCGACGGTCGCGGTGACGCCGTTGCCGACGGCGGCCACCTCGGTGAAGGCGACCGGCGCGAGGCTCGGCGGCAGCGCCGTGGCGTCCTCGGTGGGGCCGGTGGGCTCGGGGGTGGGCGGCGGCGCGGGCACCGGGGCGGTGGGCCGGACGACCTCCGTCGGCACGCTGGCCGTCGGGGTGCCCGGGGCGGCCGCGGCGCTGCCGTCGTCGCCGCGGCCGGCCAGCACCACGAGCGCGGCGAGGGCGGCGCAGAGGACCGCGGCCACGGCGCCGGCGACCAGGCGGCGGCGCGTCGGCGGTGCCGGCCGCGCGGCGTCTCGGGGACTCATCGGGGCAGTGCTCCCATCTCGCGGTACCAGCGGCCCAGGGCGAGCACGACGTAGCCGGCCGTGCCGAGGGCGAGCAGCCCGTACGCCCCGAGGAAGACCGCGGGGGCGCCGAGCAGGACGAAGACCAGGCAGAGGACGCCGTAGTCGGTGGGCGCCACGAGCAGCGAGCGCAGCACGCTGGGCCGGTCGTCCGAGCGGGCCGCCCGGGTGCGCACGCCGTGCTGGGCGCGCAGCGCCTCGTTGAGCAGGGTGGCCGAGAAGTGCACGACCGCCACGACGGAGAACGCCAGCGGGACCAGCAGCCAGCCGCGGCCGATCCCGTCCACGCGGGACAGGCCGAGGAACACCGCCAGGTGGATGCTGGCGATCTTGGCGCTGTCGACGACGTGGTCGAGCCACTCCCCCGCCGGCGACCCGCCGCCGCGCAGCCGGGCGAGCTGCCCGTCGGCGGAGTCGAGCGCGTAGCCGAGCACGAGGCAGGCGGTGACCGCGGCACCCGTGGCCCACCCGAGCGGCGCGACGGCGACGAGCGCGATGCCGGCCGCCGTCCAGACGGCGCTGACCGCCGTCACCGCGCTGGGGGTGAGCCCGGCGTGGAAGGCCAGCGCGGCGAGCACCCGGCCCAGCGGCCGGTTGACGAACCGCGAGTAGGCCGGGGCGCCCTGGGCGCCCTTCTGCGCGCCGGCCAGCCGGCGGACGGTCGCGGCGACCGTCTCGCCGGAGGCGGGCAGGACCGCGGCGGTCACTGCTGGCCCGCCGGGAGGGTGCCCCAGCCCGGCGCCGGTGCCGGCACCGGCGCGGTCGGCAGGACCACCACGTTGTCCGGGACCGCCGGGGCGGTCGGGCGGGCCGGGACCGGCGGCGGGGCGAGCGGCAGGTCGGCCGCGGTCGGGCGGCGGCGGCCGCTGGGCCGGCGGCGCGGGACGTCGCGCGCGGCCAGCCGCCGGGCGAGCTCCTCGTAGCCGCTCGCCACCTCGTCCCAGTCGTAGCGGGCGGCGAGGATGCGGGCCCGGCGCCCGGCGCGGCGGGTGCCCTCGGGGTCGGCCTCGACGGCGGCGAGCTCCCGCGCGACGTCCTGGGGCGTGCGGAAGAACCGGCCCGAGTCACGGACGACCTCGCGGTTGAAGTCGACGTCGAAGGCGGTCACCGCGGCGCCGGCGCCGATGGCGCGCAGCAGCGAGGGGTTGGTGCCGCCCACCGAGTGGCCGTGCAGGTAGGTGGCGCAGTGGGCGTAGAGCTGGTCGAGCAGCTCCTGGTCCCAGACGCCACCGAGGAAGCGCACCCGGTCGTCGGCCAGCGCGTGGATGCGGCGGGTGTGGGCGTCGGCGTAGGGCGCCGAGCCGACGACGACCAGCGGCTTGGCGGCGTCGCTGGCCACGTACCCCTCGACGACCACGTCGACGTGGTTCTCCGGCTCGAAGCGGGCGACGGCGAGGTGGTAGCCGCCGGGCTCCAGGCCCAGCTCGGCCAGCCGGTGCGACCCGGGCGCGATGAGCGGGGCGCCGTAGGTGAGCAGCGTCGTCGGGGCGGCGAAGGCCTCGCGGTAGTACTCCGCGATGCCCTCGGCGTCGGCGATGAGGACGTCGGACCAGCGCACCGCCAGCGCCTCGGCCACCCGGTAGTAGCGGCGGCCGACCGGGCCCCACTTGGCGCGCTTCCACTCCAGGCCGTCGACGTGGGTGGCGACGGGGATGCGCGCGGCGCGCAGGGCGGGCAGCAGCGGCGCGTTCGCCGAGTTGAACACGATCGCGGCGTCGGTGCGGTGGGCGACCAGGTGGCGGACCGACAGCGCCGTGTGGCTGAGCGTCTCCAGCGCCCGGCGGCGCGCGGCGGGCAGGTGCACCAGCTCCATGCCGAGGTGCTCGGCCGGCGGCTGCCCCTGCGCGCCCGGCGTCGTCCGGCAGTAGACGACGACGCGGTGGCCGCGGTCGGCGAGCCGGCGGCCCACCTCCTCGACCGCCGTCTCGAAGCCGCCGTACCGCGCCGGCACCCCGCGGGTCCCCACCAGGGCGATGCTCAGCTGGCTCATCGGTTCCGTCCTCGGGTCGGTGGCTGCGGAGGGGTGCGTCGGGCCGGCCCCGGTGCGCAGCCGTCCCTCGATCGTGCGGAGTGCGGGGGTCGCCCCTCCTCCCCCGCGCGGGTGGCGCGGGGGTGAGACGAGGGGGACGGGGCGGTCAGTAGGCGCCGGAGCGGCTGAGCACGGCGCGGAAGGTCTTGGCGACGATCAGCGCGTCGAGGGCCAGCGACCAGTTCTCGACGTAGCGCAGGTCGAGGCGGACCGACTCCTCCCACGACAGGTCGCTGCGGCCGGAGATCTGCCACAGGCCGGTGAGGCCGGGCCGGACGAGCAGCCGCCGGCTGACCGAGGAGTCGTAGCCGGCGACCTCGCGGGGCAGCGGCGGGCGCGGGCCGACCAGCGACATGGAGCCGCCGAGCACGTTCAGCAGTTGCGGGAGCTCGTCGAGCGACAGGCGGCGCAGCCACCGGCCGACGCGGGTGACCCGCGGGTCGGTGCGCATCTTGAACAGCAGCCCGTCGGAGATGTTCTGCGCGCGCAGCGCCTCGATCTGCCGGTCGGCGTCGACGACCATGCTGCGGAACTTGAGCATGGTGAAGCGCGCGCCGTTCACGCCCACCCGCTCCTGGCGGTAGAGGACGGGGCCGGGGCTGTCGAGCCGCACGGCCAGGGCGAGCGCGAGCATCAGCGGGCCGAGCAGCAGCAGGCCGAGCGCGGCGGCGAGCCGGTCGACGCCGCCCTTGACCAGCCGGCCCCAGCCCTCGAAGCGGGGCTGCTCGACCGACAGCAGCGGCAGGCCCTCGAACGGGCGGATGTGCAGCCGGGGTCCGGCGACCTCGATGAGGCCGGGGGCGACCAGCAGCTCCACGCCGGTGCCCTCCAGTTGCCAGGACAGGCGGCGGAGGTACTCGGCGGCGGTCTCGCTGGCCGAGGTGACCGCGACGGCCTCGGCGCCGAGCCGGGCGACGGTCGCGGCGACGTCGTCGAGTCCCCCGACGGGCACGCCGAGCGCGTCGGCGACGCGGGCCCGGCCGTCGGGGGTCACGCACGCGCCGACGATCTCCAGCCCGGCGTATCCCTCCCGCCGGATGGCGCCGGCGAGCTCGACCACCGCGCCGTCCCGGCCGACGACGACCACGCGCCTGGTGGCCGCGCCCCGGGCCCGCATCCGGCGCAGGACGCAGCGGGCGGCGACCCGGCCGGCGAGGGTGAGCACGGTGAGGGCGGGGACGGCGCCGAGGACGAGCGCGCGGCTGAGCTCCAACTGTGCGGCGAAGGAGACCACGGCGGCCAGCGCCAGGAGCAGGAAGCCGGCCCGGCCGACGGTGCGGTACTCGTCGCTGCCGGTGCCGAAGACGCGCTCCTCGTGCGCGCCGGTGCCGAGGAGCAGCAGCGGCCAGGCGACGACGAGCGCGGCGGCGGTGAGGACCAGGGGCGAGCCGGCCGTCAGCGGCAGCGGCGAGGCCAGCAGCACGGTCCCGGTGGCCAGGACGGCGGCGCTCCCGTCGAGCAGGTGCAGCGCGGCGCTGTAGCGCCCGGCCCAGCGGCGGGCGGGGACGCGGCCGACGGCGCGCAGCGGGCGCGCGGTCCCGGGGGCCGGGCGGGGCACCGGCAGGGTCCGGGTGGCCCCCCCGGCGGGTGCGGAGTGGTCCAGCAGCACGTCTCCCCCTCGTCACGCTCAGTGCGTGGGAGAGACGATCGTCACTGACCGTGCATCGTCGCGCCGCCGATCCCGGCGTCACGTCCCCCGACGCACGAGGAACACTCACAGAGCGTCACGGGTGGGTCAATGCGGAGAGTGACCCTTCACCCGAAGGGGAGAGATCAGGTGCGGGGGTGGACCACGTTCTGCGCCGCCTCGAGGCCGTGCGCCAGCAGTTCCTCGGCGGCGTCGGCGGCCTCGGCGACGAGGAGGTCGAGCTCCTTGCGCTCCGTGGCGGAGAAGTCCTTGAGGACGAAGTCGGCGGGGTCCTGCCGGCCCGGTGGCCGGCCGATGCCGACCCGGACCCGGAGGTAGTCGCGCGTGCCGGTGGACCGGCTGATCGAGCGCAGCCCGTTGTGGCCGCCCTCCCCGCCGCCCCGCTTGAGCCGCACCGCGGCGAACGGGATGTCGAGCTCGTCGTGCACGACGACGAGGTCGGTGGCGGGGATCGAGTGGTAGTCGAGCAGGCCGCGCACGGGGCCGCCGGACTCGTTCATGTACGTGGTCGGCCGGGCGAGGACGACGCGGCGGCCGGCCAGGCGGCCCTCGCCGAGCAGCGTGCGGGCCCGCTTGCCCTTCCCCGGGGACAGCCGCGTGCCGATCCGGGAGGCCAGCTCGTCGAGCACCATGGCGCCGACGTTGTGCCGGTTGCCCGCGTAGGACGGGCCGGGATTGCCCAGCCCGACGACGAGGAGGGGTCCCTCCGACGGCGGGGACGCCGCAGGGGCGCCGGCGGTCGCGCCGGCGCCCCTGCGGGACGTGCTCTCGGTCAGCGGGGACCTCAGCTGTTCTCGGTCGACTCGATCGACTCGCCGCTGCCCTGGTCCAGCGGCTCGGGGACGACGTCGCCCTCGCCGACGCCCTCGGCGGCCGGCGCGGACTCCTCGCGCTCGATGCCGGCCTCGGCCTCCGCCTCGGCGAGCTCGGCGTCGAGCTGCTCGGCGGTCGGGGCGGCCAGGACGTTGACGACCAGCGCCTCGGGGTCGGTGAGCACGGTCGCCCCGCCGGCGAGGGACAGCTCGGCGGCGGTGACGCCGTTGCCGGCCTCGCGGCCGGTGACGTCGACCTCGACCGTCTCGGGGATCGCGGTGGCGTCGGCCTCGACCGAGACGGTGTTCAGCTCGACGCTGACCAGGGTCTCGGCGGCGGCCTCGCCCACGACGGCGACCGGGACGTCGACGGTGACGCGCTCGCCGCGGCGGACGACGAGCAGGTCGACGTGCTCGTGCACGCGGGTCAGCGGGTCGCGCTGCACGGACTTGGTGAGCGCCAGGTGCTCCTGGCCGTCGAGGACGACGGTGATCAGGGCGTTGGTGCCGCCGTTGCGCAGGACCGCGGCGAACTCGCGGGCCGGCAGCGACAGGTGGACCACGTCCTGGCCGTGCCCGTACAGGACGGCGGGGATGCGGCCCGCGCGGCGGGTCCGGCGGGCGCTGCCCTTGCCGAACTCGGTGCGGGCCTCGGCGACGAGGCGGAAGTCAGCCACGGTGTGTGCTCCTCAGGTGGTACGGCCGGTGTGCCGGCGGCCGGGCGCGGCACACCTCGCGGGGAGCACACGCACGTCGATCACGGAGTGCGGACGGGCCGCCTCCCTCGCCGGGCGACTGCCCATCCTACGCGACGCCGTGACGGACCCACGCCGTCCGGTACCGGCGGGTTCCTCGATCCCGGCTCTGACCTGCGGGTTCCCTCGCCGGAGGGGGTTCCGCCGGTGGTCGGGCAGCGCTACCGTCCCGCGCGGCGCCGGTCGCCGGACGCCACCGGGACACCCCACACCCCCTCAGGAGGGACCGTGCTCCCCGTCCTCACGCGCGCCCGCGACCGTGCCAGGCGCGAGCTCGTCGGCCGGGTCCCGGCCGCCCGGTCCCTCGCCCACCGGCGCTGGCAGCGGCGGCTGCGCCGGCACGAGCCGCTGCTCCCCTCCCTGCCGCCCGCGCACGCGTCGCTGGTGACCACCCTGCGCGAGCAGGGGGTCGCGATCACGACCCTCGACGGGCTGGGGCTCCCCCGCACCGCGGAGCTCCGCGCGGGCCTCACCCGGCTGGCCGACGGGCTCGCCCGCCGGCCGGCCGACGGCGACACCGTGCGCCCGCCACTGGAGGCCGTGCTGTCCTGTCCCGAGGTGTGGCAGTGGGGCCTGGCGCCGGAGGTGCTCGACCTCGTCGAGTCCCACCTGGGCCTGCCGGCCCGCTACCACGGCGCCGACGTCCGCCGGGAGGTCGCCACCGGCCGCACGGTCGGCGTCCGCCAGTGGCACCGCGACATCGAGGACCACCGGGTGTTCAAGGTCCTGGTGTGGCTGGACGACGTCGACCTCGACACCGGCCCGTTCGAGTACGTCCCGCGCGACGCCACCCGGCGGCTCACCCGGGAACTGCGCTACGTGACCGGCTTCGTCGGCGACGACGACGTGCGCGCCCACGTGCCCGAGAGCGAGTGGCGGCAGGCGACCGGGCCGCGGTGGACGGCGGTGGTGGCCGACACCCGGGCGGTGTTCCACCGGGCGATGCCGCCGCGGCGGCGGGACCGCTACTCGGTGACCTTCACCTGGACGTCGCGCACGCCGACGTCGACGATCCCGGTCCCCCCGGTGGAGGAGCCGCTGCGCTCCCTCGCCTGGCGCGGGCTCGACGAGCGGCAGCGGCGCACCCTCGCGCCCGCGTACGCCCGGTGAGCGCGGGCCCGCTGACTAGCTGGCGCCACCGAAGAGGCTGGTGACCGAGCCGTCCTCGAAGACCTCCTTGATCGCCCGCGCGAGCAGCGGGGCGATCGACAGGACGGTGAGCTTGTCGAACAGGCGGGCCGGCTCGATGGGCAGCGTGTTGGTGACGATGACCTCGCTGACCTGGCTGTTCTTGAGCCGGTCGACGGCGGGGCCCGACAGCACGCCGTGGGTGGCGCAGACGATGACGTCGGAGGCGCCGGCCTCGAACAGCGTCTCGGCGGCCTTCACGATCGTGCCGCCGGTGTCGATCATGTCGTCGACCAGGATGCAGACCCGGCCCTCGACGTTGCCGACCACGCGGTTGGCCTTGACCTCGTTGGGCCGCATGGGGTCGCGGGTCTTGTGGATGAAGGCCAGCGGGACGCCACCGAGGGCGTCGGTCCAGCGCTCGGAGACCCGGACCCGGCCGGAGTCGGGCGAGACGACGGTGATGTCGCGGTCGCCCCAGCGCTCCTTGACGTGGCCGACGAGCAGCTCGAGGGCGAAGAGGTGGTCGACCGGGCCGTCGAAGAAGCCCTGGATCTGCGCGGTGTGCAGGTCGACGGTCATCAGCCGGTCGGCGCCGGCGGTCTTGAACATGTCGGCGACCAGGCGGGCGGAGATGGGCTCGCGGCCGCGGTGCTTCTTGTCCTGGCGGGCGTAGGGGAAGAACGGCGCGACGACGGTGATCCGCTTGGCCGAGGCGCGCTTGAGCGCGTCGACCATGATCAGCTGCTCCATGAGCCAGGTGTTGATCGGCGCCGTGTGGCTCTGCACCACGAACGCGTCGCAGCCGCGGACGGACTCCTCGAACCGGACGAAGAGCTCCCCGTTGGCGAACTCGTAGGCCGCCGTCGGCGTCGGCGTGACCCCCAGGTGGCCGGCGATCTCCGCCGTCAGCTCGGGGTAGGCCCGGCCGGAGAAGAGCATCAGGCTCTTGCTGGTGGTCTGCCGGATCGCGCTCATCGGCTGTGTGCCCTCACTGCTCGGAGTTGGCCGCGGAACCGGCCCCGGCGTCCGCAGGCCCCTGCTGGCCGGCCGCGCCCTCCGCCGCCGCTGCGGCCCGCGCCGCGGCGGTGCCGGGACGGCGTCGTCGCACCCAGCCTGCCACATTGCGCTGTGCGGCCCGCGCCACACCCATGGCCCCCGGCGGGACGTCCTGGGTGATCACCGAGCCGGCGGCGGTGTAGGCGCCGTCGCCCACGGTGACCGGCGCCACGAGCATGGTGTCCGAGCCGATGCGCACCTCGTCGCCGATCGTCGTCCGGTGCTTGGCCACGCCGTCGTAGTTGACGAAGACGGTGGCCGCGCCGATGTTGGCGCCGCGGCCGATGGTCGCGTCGCCGACGTAGGACAGGTGCGGCACCTTCGATCCCTCGCCCACCTCGGCGTTCTTCGTCTCCACGAACGCGCCGACCTTCGCGTCCGCCGCCAGCCGGGTGCCCGGCCGCAGGTAGCTGAACGGCCCGACCGAGGCCCGCGGGCCGACGGCGGCGCCGAGGACGTGCGAGCGCACGACGGCGGCGCCCTCCTCCACGGTGGTGTCGACGAGCGTGGAGTCCGGGCCGACGACGGCGCCGGCGGCCACCGACGTCGTCCCGCGCAGCTGTACGCCCGGCTCCAGCAGCGCGTCCGGGGCCACGGTGGCGGTGACGTCGACCCAGGTGGTGGCCGGGTCGACGACGGTGACGCCGGAGCGCATCAGCCCGTCGAGGACGCGGTCGTTGAGGGTGCGGCGGCGGGCGGCGAGCTCGCGGCGGTCGTTGCAGCCGAGCACGTCGGCGGGGTCCTCGGCGCGGACGGCGGCCACCGGGGCGCCGCCCTCGACCAGCGGGGCCAGCGCGTCGGTGAGGTACTGCTCGCCCTGGGCGTTGTCGGTGGCGAGCCCGGCGAGCACCCGCCGCAGGGTGCCGGCGTTGGCCACGTAGACGCCCGCGTTGACCTCGCGGATCGCCCGCTGCTCCGGCGTCGCGTCGCGCTCCTCGACGATCGCCCGCGGCGCGCCCTCGGCGTCGCGCACGATGCGCCCGAGCCCCGTCGGGTCCTCGACCTCGGCGGTCAGCACCGTGAAGACGCTGCCCGCCTCGGCGTGCGCGCGGGCGAGCTCCGTGAGGGTCCGCTCCCGCAGCAGCGGCGCGTCCCCGTTGACCACGAGCACGGCGCCCTCGAGGTCGGGGACGGCGTCGAGGGCGACCCGGGCCGCGTGCCCCGAGCCGAGCTGCTCGGCCTGCACGACGGCCCGCGCGCCGGGCGCGACCGCGGCCAGGTGCTCCTCGACCGCCTCGCGCCCGGAGCCGACGACCACGAGCGTCTCGCCGGCCCCCAGCGGCGCCGCGGCCGCCAGCACGTGGCCGAGCATGCTGCGCCCGCCGAGCTCGTGCAGGACCTTCGGCGTGGCCGACCGCATCCGGGTGCCCTGCCCTGCGGCGAGGACGACGACGGCGGCGACTGCCTGCTGGGCGCTCACGGGACTCCTCCGACGCTGGGACGCCGGCGGTCCCACCGGCGCTGCTGGGGGACTCGGACTCGAACCGAGACTTCCCGGCTCCAAAGGCCGGCGGGCTGCCGATTACCCCATCCCCCACCGCGGCGCCGCGCGGCACCACACCCCGACGAGCGTAGGGGGCGCGCCCGCACGGGGCACGGCTGTGGTGACCCGGGCCCCACCTGCGGCTCCGCGGCCCGGGCGGCGGGCCTCCCTACGGTGCCGTAGGTTACGGCGCACCCAGCCCAGCGGTCGTCCAGAGGTGTGCGACCGGGCCGGCCGACCCCAGGAGGCAACCGCCCCGTGTCCGCCCCGTCCCTCACCCGGCCGACGGCCTTCCGCCCCGCCGACCCCGACGCCGGCCTCCCGGCCACCGCTTACGGCAAGGAGAAGGGCCACCTCGAGCAGCTGGTCCTCTACGTCTTCGTCGTCGTCCCGTTCCTGGCGCTGGCCGCGATCGTGCCGGTGGTGTGGGGCTGGGGCCTGTCCTGGCTGGACGTCGCGCTCGCCGTGGCCTTCTACTTCGTCCCCCTGCTCGGGGTGACCGTGGGCTACCACCGCTACTTCACGCACGGCTCGTTCAAGGCGCGGCGGCCGCTGCGGATCGCGCTGGCGATCGCCGGCTGCATGGCGATCCAGGGCCCGGTCGTGCAGTGGGTGGCCGACCACCGCCGCCACCACGCCTTCTCCGACCGCGAGGGCGACCCGCACTCGCCGTGGCGCTACGGCACCGACGCGCGGGCGCTGCTCAAGGGCATGTGGCACGCCCACCTCGGCTGGCTGTTCGACCGCCGGCAGACCAACGCCGCCCGCTACGCCCCCGACCTGCTCAAGGACCGCGGCCTGCGGATCACCAGCCGGCTGTTCAGCCTCTGGGCCTTCCTCAGCCTGGCGCTCCCCGCGGTCATCGGCGGGCTGGTCACGCAGAGCTGGGCCGGCGCCTGGACGGCGTTCTTCTGGGCCGGCCTCGTGCGCACCGGGCTGCTGCACCACGTCACGTGGTCGATCAACTCGGTGTGCCACGTCGTCGGCAGCCGGCCGTTCGCCTCGCGCGACCGGGCCACCAACTTCTGGCCGCTGGCGATCCTGAGCGCCGGCGAGTCGTGGCACAACCTGCACCACGCCGACCCGACCTGCGCCCGCCACGGCGTGCTGCGCGGGCAGATCGACATGAGCGCCCGGGTCATCTGGGTGTTCGAGAAGCTGGGCTGGGCCCACTCGGTGAAGTGGCCCGACCCGGTGCGCCTGGCCGCGAAGCGCCGCGCGGCCGAGCCGGCCGCGGCCTGACCGGGGCCCGGCCGGCCGTGGACGCGCACGGCATGCCCCGCCCGCGCGTCCGGATGACGGGCGCGCAGCGGCGCGAGCAGCTCGTCGCGGTCGGCCGGGCGGTCTTCGCCGAGCGGGGCTACGACGGCACGTCCATCGAGGAGCTCGCCGTCCGCGCCGACGTCAGCAAGCCGGTGGTCTACGAGCACTTCGGCGGCAAGGAGGGCCTCTACGCCGCCGTCGTCGACCGCGAGATGCAGCGGCTGCTCGACCGGTTCACCGCCGCGCTCGCCCAGGGCGGCGGCCCGCGCGCGCTGCTCGAGCGGGCGGCGCTGGTGCTCCTGGACTACGTCGAGGGCGACACCGAGGGGTTCCGGGTGCTCTCCCGGGACTCCCCCGGCTCCGGCGCCTACTCCTCCCTGCTCGGCGAGCTCGCCCGGCGGGTCGAGTCCCCCCTCGCCGAGCAGCTCGGCGCCCGCGGCCACGACCCGGCGCTGGCCGGCCTCTACAGCACCGCGCTGGTCGGCATGGTGGCGCTGGTCGGGCAGTGGTGGCTCGAGCACCGCTCCCCCGGCAGGGAGGAGGTCGCCGCGCGGCTGGTCGACCTCGCCTACTCCGGGCTGGCCCACCTCGACCCCCACCCGGTCCTGCGGACGACGGGCGGCGCCCCGGCCTGAGGCGTCCTCAGCCGACGAGGCGGGCGCCGGGCACCGGCCCGTGCACCACGCGGACGGTGCGGAACACGCCCTCCCCGGCCAGCACGGCGGCCAGCCGCAGCGCCGCGTCCTCGCCGTCGGCGAGCGCGGCGACGGTCGGGCCGGAGCCGCTCACCAGCGCCGCCGCGGCGCCGGCGTCGGTGGCCGCCCGCAGCGCCCGCCGCAGCGCCGGGCGCAGCGAGATCGCCGGCGCCTGGAGGTCGTTGGCCAGCGCCGCCGCCAGGGCCGCCGCGGGCCCGCTGCGCAGTGCGGTGAGCACCGGCTCCGGCGAGGGGGTGTCCGTGCCGTCGGGGACGCGGCCCGCGGCGCGCAGCCGGTCGAGCTCGGCGTAGACCGCCGGGGTGGACAGCCCGCCGTCGGCGATCCCGAGCACCCAGTGCCAGGGCCGGCGGGCGAGCACCGGGGTGAGCTGCTCGCCGCGGCCGGTGCCGATCGCGACCCCGCCGGCCAGGCTGAACGGCACGTCGCTGCCGAGCTGCGCGGCGAGGGCGGTGAGGTCGCCGCGGGTGGCGTGGGTGCCCCACAGCGCGTCGAGGGCGACGAGGGCGGCCGCGGCGTCGGCGCTGCCGCCGGCCAGCCCGGCCGCGGCGGGGATGGTCTTGTCGACGGCGATGGCGGCGTCGGCGGGCACCCCGGCGTGCTCGGCGAGCAGCTCGGCGGCCCGCCAGACGAGGTTGCGCCGGTCGGTGGGGACCGGGTCGGGCCCGCCGGCGCCCTCGCCGGTGACGGTGACCGACAGCCCCTCGCCCGGCCGCACCGTGACGGTGTCGAGCAGGGACACGGCGAGGTACACCGTCTGCAGCGCGTGGAAGCCGTCCTCGCGCAGCGGCCCGACCGCGAGGGAGACGTTGACCTTCGCCGGCGCGTGCGCGGCGACGGCGCCGTCGCCGCGGGTGTGGCCGGGCCCGCCCGGCGAGGACCAGCTCACGGCCCGGTCACCGGGGCGGTCGCCGCCAGCCGCGCGAAGTCGGCGACCGAGAGCCGCTCGCCGCGGGCGGCCGGGTCGATGCCGGCCGCGCGCAGCCGCTGCTCGGCGGCGGCCGGGCTGCCGGCCCAGCCGGCCAGCGCCGCGCGCAGGCCCTTGCGGCGCGTGGCGAAGGCGGCGTCGACGACGGCGAAGGTGGCCGCCCGGTCCCCCGGCGGGGGGTCGTGCCGGTCGAGGGCGACCAGGCCGGAGTCGACGTTGGGCTCGGGCCAGAACACCCGCCGGCCGACGTTGCCGGCGCGGCGGGCGGTGCCGTACCAGGCGGCCTTGACCGAGGGGATGCCGTAGGCGGCGCTGCCGGGCGGGGCGGCCAGCCGCTCGGCGACCTCGGCCTGGACGAGCACGAGCGCGCGCCGGAGGGTGGGCAGCAGCTCGAGCAGGTGCAGCAGGACGGGCACGGCCACGTTGTACGGCAGGTTGGCCACCAGCGCCGTGGGAGGCGGCCCGGGCAGCTCGCGCACGCGCAGGGCGTCGGCCTCGACGACGGTCAGCCGCCCGGCGAGGTCCGGCCGGCGCGCGGCCACCGTCCGCGGCAGCAGGGCGGCCAGCCGCGGGTCGATCTCGACGGCGGTGACGGCCGCGGCGGCGGGCAGCAGGCCGAGGGTGAGCGAGCCCAGCCCGGGCCCGACCTCGAGGACGACGTCGTCGGGGCGCAGCCCGGCGGTGCGCACGATGCGCCGGATCGTGTTGGCGTCGTGCAGGAAGTTCTGCCCGAGCGTCTTGGTGGGACGCAGACCGAGCTGCTGGGCCAGCTCGCGGATCGCGGCCGGGCCCAGCAGCCCGTCGGTCTGCTCGGGGGTGCTCAGCGGCTCGTGCTCAGGAGAACAGGCGGGGGCCGCAGTGCGGCCACTGGCCGGCGCCGGAGCGCGCGTAGAGCATCTGGGCGCGCATGGTCTGCTCCTCGGCCGAGGCCTGGGACGGGACGCCGCTGCCGCCGACGGCCTGCCAGGTGGCGACCGAGAACTGGTAGAGGCCGTGGTACTTGCCGGTGGAGCTGACCGCGTTGGCCCGCCCACCGGACTCGCACTGGGCGAGCGCCGCCCAGTTGAGGCCGTCGGCGGTGGCCGGGACGCCGCCGGAGGGCGCCGGGCGCTCCTTGGTGCCCACGGTGACCAGCTCGTCGACCGACGGGACGGTGACGGCGGTGTTGAGCTGCTCGCGGGAGGTCTCGACGCCGTCGGTGACGGTCACGCGGAACGTCGTGGCCTGCTCGCCGGCGACGCCCTCCTGGGTGACGGCCTCCTCGCCCTCGAAGGCGTTCGGGTCCTCGGTCTCGACCGTGCGGAACGGCACCGGGGCGGTCACGACCTGCTCGGTGACCGAGACGCGGAACACCTGCAGGCGCATGGCGCCCAGCAGCGGCTGGGTGGCGAAGAGGCTGGTGCGGTCGTGCGCGCCGAGGACGACGCCCTGCTCGGCCAGCAGGTCGCCGGCGGTGGCGGCGGTCGTGGTGACCACGCGGGTGGCGCCGTCGACGACGAGGGTGACGGCCTTCGGGGTGGTGATCGACAGCGCCATGCCGTCGAGCGGGAGGCGCTCGCTGCGGCTGGCGGACAGGACCATGCCGTCGGCGCGGTAGCCGAGCTGCTCGAGCGCCTCGTCGACCGACAGCGCGGTCACGTAGACCTCGCTGCTGACGCCGTCGACGGTGAGCTGCAGCGGGCGGGCGCGGTTGACCACGACCGTGTCGCCGTCGGCGACCGCGGCCTCGGCGGCCGGGAGGACGACGTCGTGCGCCTGCGTCTCGAGCCCCTCCTCGGCGAGCACCTCGCCGACGGTGTCGGCGTAGGTGCTGACCTCGCGGGCCTGGCCGTCCACGGTGAGGACGAGCGACTTCTGCGCGGCGTACCACGCCACCGAGCCGCCCACCAGTCCGGTGAGGACCAGGGCGAAGAGGGCGAGCTTCAGCGTTCGGGACACGGGTCTCTTCCGAGGTCGGGGGCCCGGCACGGGTCGCCTCGGGCGGCAGCCGGCTCCGAGGGGACCCCGGGGCCGTGGCGCCACCCGGGAGGGTCCCCATCCCGGTCGGTCACGTCACGATAACGAGCCTGGTGCGTGTGGCAACGGTGCGCACGGAGTCAACCACCGGGGCGAGATGTCGATACGCCGCCGCGCCGACACGGCGTGTGACGGACGCGCCGCGTGGGACGGGTGTGACGACTGCGTTCTGCGAGATCAGCGCGTGACCGAGGTCACGGTGTGGCGGCCACCGCTCCGGGGCACCGGGGCCGGTTCAGCCGGCCAGCGCCCGCTCGCTGACGCGCACCGGCCGCAGCCAGGTGAGCAGGAACCCGGCGACCGCGAGGCCCGCGGCCAGCCCGGCGAAGCCGCCGGCGACGAGGGCGACCGGCACCAGGTCGACGTTCTCGGTGACCCGGTCGCCGAGGTCGATGCCGCCGACCAGCAGCAGCGTGCCCAGCGGCAGCAGCGCGAGCACGCTCGTCGCCGCGGTCACCAGGTGCGCGGTCCAGGTGCGCAGCGCCTCGTCGACCGGCACGTCGGCGCCGTCGGCGGGCAGGGGGCGGGTCAGCGCGCGCAGCAACGCCACCTCGGCGAGCAGCCAGGCGGCCAGCGGGACGGCGAGGGCGGTCCAGCCGACGGCGTCGCGCAGGTCCCCCTGCTGCCAGGTGACGACGGCGGCGACGACCTCGGCGACGACGACGGCGCGCATCGTCCACAGCAGCCACAGCGAGATCTGCTCGCTGCGCCGCGGCCGTCGGGCGGGCTCGGCCAGGCGCCAGCGCGGCCGGGGGCGGGTGGCCTCGGCGAGCACGACGCCGACCAGCAGGCCGATGATCAGCGCCGGCAGCCACAGGAACACCGACGCCTCGGCGAACACGGCGATGCTCGCGCCGATCGCGACCAGGCCGAGGAGCAGGCCCAGCCGGCGCACGCGCCGGCCGTGCTGCGCCTGCCGGTGCAGCGTGGCCACGCCCTCGGCCGTCGGGGTGGTGAACTCGATCGCCGCGGACGCGACGGCGCGCCGGCCGGCGGCCAGGGCCCACGCGCGGGCCAGCAGCACGCCGGGCACCAGCACGGCGATGAAGAGGACGACGGCGATGAGGCGGCCCACGGGACCAGTGTGCCTCGCTCCGGCGCTCAGCCGGTCGGGCCGGTCCCCCACGATCCGAAGACCCGCTCGGCGTTCCGGGTGAGGGCGTCGCACAGCTGCGCGAGCTCCACCCCGGTGACCTCGGCCAGCGCCCGGACGGTGTGCGGCACGAGCCGGGAGGCGTTCGGCCGGCCGCGGTGCGGCACCGGCGTGAGGAACGGCGAGTCGGTCTCCACCAGCAACTGGTCCACCGGGGTGAGCGCGGCCGCCTCGCGCAGGTAGCCGGCGTTGCCGAAGGTCAGCGTGCCGGCGAAGGACAGCAGGAACCCGCGCTCGACGCAGGCCTGCGCGAACGCGGCGTCGCCGGAGAAGCAGTGCATGACCACGTGCTCCGGCGCGCCCTCGTCGTCGACGACCCGCAGCACCTCCTCGTGGGCGTCGCGGTCGTGGATGACGAGCGCGACGCCGTGCTCCTTCGCGATCCCGATGTGCGCCCGGAAGGAGGCCTCCTGCGCCGCCCAGCCGTCGGGGCCGGTGCGGAACCGGTCCAGGCCCGTCTCCCCCACCGCGCGCACCCGCGGCAGCGCCGCGAGCCGGTCGATCTCGGCCAGCGCGTCGTCGTCGGCGAGCCCCTCACCGGCCTCGTTGGGGTGCACGGCGACGGCGGCCAGCACCCCCGGGTGCCGGGCCGCCAGCTCCGCCGACCAGCGCGAGGAGGCGACGTCGACGCCGACCTGCACCAGCCGGGTCACGTTCACCGCCGCCGCGGCCGCGATCTCGGCGTCCACCGCGGCGTCCTCGGCGGGCTCGTCGGTGCGGAAGCCGTCGAGGACGATGTCGAGGTGGGTGTGGCTGTCGATCGCCGGCGCCGGCAGCGGCTCCGGGGACGGCGGCGGCTCGCCCCGCCGGTTGGCGCGGGACGCGGCCGAGCGGCTCACGGGGCGTTGCCCTCCAGCCGCGCCAGCTCCTCGGCCACGATCGACTCGTCGAGCTTGCGGAACACCGGGGTGGGCGGGGCCAGCGGCGTGCCCGAGGGCAGCGGCCGGGAGGCCCACACCGCCTGCGCGTCGCCGTAGTCGCCGGTGATGACCGGGTAGGGCGAGCCGTCGTCGAGGTCGGTGACCTCCTCCACGCGCGGCGCCGGCGACCACACGCCGGTGCCGCCGAGCAGCTCGTGCACCTTCTGCGCCGAGTGCGGGAGGAACGGGGTGAGCAGCGCGTTGCAGTCGCTGACCGCCTGCAGCGCGGTGTGCAGCACGGTGTCCCGGCGGGCCGGGTCCTCCTTGAGCTTCCACGGCGCCTGGTCGGACAGGTACTTGTTCGCCTCGCCGACCACCCGCATCGCCTCGGTGGCCGCGGCCTTCTGGCGGTTGCGGGCCAGCAGGTCGCCGATCGGGCCGAACGCCGACGACGTCGAGGCCAGCAGGGCGCGGTCGGCGTCGGTCAGCTCGCCCGGCGTCGGGACGGCGCCCACGTTCTTCGCCGCCATCGACACCGTGCGGTTGACCAGGTTGCCCCAGCCGGCGACGAGCTCGTCGTTGTTCCGCCGGAGGAACTCCGCCCAGGTGAAGTCGGTGTCCTGGGTCTCGGGGCCCGCGACGGCGACGAAGTAGCGCAGCGCGTCGGCGTCGTAGCGGGCCAGGAAGTCGCGGACGTGGATGACCACCTGGCGGCTGCTGGAGAACTTGCGGCCCTCCATGGTGAGGAACTCGCTGGAGACCACCTCGGTGGGCAGCGCCAGCCGGCCCAGCGAGCCGGGACTGCCGCCCCTGTCGCCCTCGCCGTTGTAGCCCTGCAGCTGCGCGGGCCAGATCTCGGCGTGGAAGACGATGTTGTCCTTGCCCATGAAGTAGTAGGCGTCGGCGTCGGGCGACTGCCACCACTGGCGCCACGCGTCGGCGTCGCCGGACCGGCGGGCCCACTCGATGGACGCCGACAGGTAGCCGACGACGGCGTCGAACCAGACGTAGATGCGCTTGTCGGGACGGTCGCGCCAGCCGTCGAGCGGGATCGGCACGCCCCAGTCGATGTCGCGGGTGTAGCTGCGCGGCTTCAGGTCCTCGAGCAGGTTCTTGGCGAAGTTGAGGACGTTGGGCCGCCAGCCCCGGCGGCTGTCGAGCCAGTCGCCGAGGGATCGGGTGAAGGCCGGCAGGTCGAGGAAGTAGTGCTCGCTCTCGACGAAGCGCGGCGTCTCGCCGTTGATCCGGCTGACCGGGTTGATCAGGTCGGTGGGGTCGAGCTGGTTGCCGCAGTTGTCGCACTGGTCGCCGCGGGCGCCGTCGTAGCCGCAGATCGGGCAGGTGCCCTCGATGTAGCGGTCGGGCAGGGTGCGGCCGGTGGACGGGCTGATCGCGCCGAGCGTCGTCTGCGGGAAGACGTACCCGTTCTTGAGCAGGCCGAGGAAGATCTCCTGGCTCACCTGCGCGTGGTTGACCGTGGTGGTGCGGGTGAACAGGTCGTAGCTCAGGCCGAGGGCCTGCAGGTCGCCGACGATAATCCGGTTGTTGCGGTCGGCGATCTCCCGTGGGCTCACCCCCTCCGCGTCGGCGGCCACGGTGATCGGCGTCCCGTGCTCGTCGGTGCCGCTCACCATCAGCACCCGGTCACCGGCCATCCGGTGGTAGCGGCTGAAGACGTCGGAGGGGACGCCGAAGCCGGAGACATGGCCGATGTGCCGCGGGCCGTTGGCGTAGGGCCAGGCCACGGCGGTCAGGATGTGCCGATCACTCACGTGTCGAGAGTAGTGAGGCCCGGCCACCCGCCTCCCGTCAGGAACCGGGGGCGGTGCTCGACGCGGGGGCGCCGGCGCCCGCGTCCGCGCCCGCGGGCGTGCTGACGGCGAGCGCGCCGAGGGCCAGACCGATGAGCACCACGGTGACCAGCCGGGTGCGCGGGTGGGTCACCGGCCGCTCGGCCGGGCGGCGGCGCGGGCCCGCCGCGGTCCAGGCGGCCGTCGCCGGCGCCGAGGTGAGCATGAGCTTGCCGACCGGCACGGCCAGCGCGAGCAGCAGCAGGGCGGGCAGCGGCAGCGTCGTCGGCAGGACCACGTCGCTGCCGACGGCGAGGACCGCCAGCGCGGCGAGCAGCGCGATCTCCCCGCAGGCGACGCCGGCCGGGAGCCGGTGGCCCGAGCCGTCGACCGCCGCCAGGCCGCCGGCCGCGCACAGCACGATCCACGCGGCCAGCCCGCCCAGCGCGGCGGCGACCAGCAGGCCCGGGGGCCGCGACGTCGCCGTCAGCAGGCCGTCGAGGCCGGTCAGCCCGCCGGCCAGCAGCCCGACCGCCTCGAGCAGGCTGACCGCGGCCAGCAGCAGGACGGTCGCCGGCCGCCGCTGCGGGTCGGCGGTGGTCGGGAGGGGGGCGTCGAGGACGCTGGTCGCCACGGGGTCGCTCCTGGCCGGGGACGTCGGTCACCGGTCAGGTCGTCGCGCGGGCGGCCCGGCAGGAGGGCGCGCGCCCCCGCCCTCACCCCTCGGGGGGAGGGATCAGCGGCGCGCCTCCCGGTCCGCGGCCAGCCGCCGCGCCGCGGCCTCGCCCTCGGCGCCGCTGAGCCGGCTGTGCCGCCGCCCGTAGGCGAAGTAGACGACGAAGCCCAGGGCCATCCAGACGGCGAACCGCAGCCAGGTGTCGGCCGGCAGGTTGAGCATCAGGTAGAGGCAGGCCAGCGCCGAGACGATCGGCAGGACCGGCACGAGCGGGACGCGGAACGCGCGGTGCAGGTCGGGCCGGGTGCGGCGCAGCACGATCACGGCGATCGACACCAGCACGAAGGCGAACAGCGTGCCGATGTTGACCAGCTCGGCGAGCGTGCCGAGCGGCAGGAAGCCGGCGAGCAGGGCGACGGCGATCCCGGTGCCGATGGTGATCTTGTACGGCGTGCCGTAGCGCGGGTGGACGGTGGCCATCCCCGGCGGCAGCAGGTGGTCGCGGCTCATCGCGAACAGGACCCGCGACTGGCCGAGCATCAGGATCATCACGACCGAGGTGAGGCCGGCCAGCGCGCCCACCGAGATCAGGCTGGAGACGAACGACAGCCCGACGCTGCTGAAGGCCTCGGCCAGCGGCGCCTCCGTGGACAGCTCGCCGTAGGGCTGCATGCCGACGACGACGAGGCTGACGGCGACGTAGAGCAGCGTGCAGATGACCAGCGAGCCGATGATCCCGCGCGGCAGGTCCTTGCGCGGGTCCCTCGTCTCCTCGGCCGCCGTCGCCACGATGTCGAAGCCGATGAAGGCGAAGAACACGATCGAGGCGCCGGCGATCACGCCGCCCCAGCCGAAGCTGCCCTGGCTCCAGCCGAACAGGGTCTGGATGAGCGGGGCGTGCCAGCCGCTCGCCCCGGCCGCCGCGGGCTCCGCCGGCGGGACGAAGGGCGTGTAGTTGGCGGCCTTCGTGTAGAAGAACCCGAGCACGATGATCAGCAGGACGATGGCGACCTTGATCGCCACGATCACGCCGGTCACCCGGGACGAGAGCTTGATGCCGAGCACGAGGACGCCGGTCATCACCAGCGCGATGACGATCGCCGGGATGTTGACCGTGGCGGTCTCGCCGGCGATGGAGGTCGGCAGCGGGATGCCGATGTCACCGAGCAACTGGTTGAGGTAGCCCGACCAGCCCACCGAGACGGTGGCCGCGCCGAGCGCCAGCTCCAGCACCAGGTCCCAGCCGATGATCCAGGCGACGAGCTCGCCCATCGTGGCGTAGGAGAACGTGTACGCCGACCCGGCCACCGGGACGGTGGAGGCGAACTCGGCGTAGCAGACCGCCGCCAGCCCGCAGACGACGCCGGCGATGACGAACGAGATGGCCACGGCCGGGCCGGCGGTGGTCTTCGCGACCTCACCGGTCAGCACGAAGATGCCGGTCCCGATGATCACCCCGACGCCGAAGACCGTGAGGTCGAGGCCGGAGAGGTTCTTCTTGAGCCGGTGCTCGGGCTCGTCGGTGTCGCGGATGGAGTCCTCGACGGACTTGATCCGCCGCGTGCCTGCGGCCACGCCGTCCCCCTCGCTGTCACCCGGCGGTCCCGCCCGGCGCCGGTCCTCCGGGGAGCGTGGCACGGGCACCCGGTGCTCGCACGCCTACGCTCCTGGACGCCCGCCACGGCGGCGGGCCGGGAGGAGGCGGTCCGGGTGAGCGAGGAGCAGGCGGGCGCCGCACCCGGCCCCTACGTGCCCACGACGCGACCCCGGCCGGCCGGTGCGCCGCGCCCGGTGCGGCTGCGGCCCGAGGGGGTGGGCGCCGTCGTCGACTGCGCCGTCTACGTCGAGGGCCGCCGCGAGCCGCCGGTGGACCCGATGGAGGCGCTGGAGACCGCCGTCGAGCGGGGCGGGTTCGTGTGGCTGGGGCTGTACGAGCCCACCGAGGAGGAGCTCGGCGCGATCGCCGAGCGCTACGGGCTGCACCCGCTCGCCGTCGAGGACGCCGTCTACGCCCACCAGCGGCCCAAGCTCGAGCGCTACGACGACGACCTGTTCATGGTGCTCAAGACCGCCACCTACATCGAGCACGAGCAGCTGACCGCGACCAGCGAGGTGGTCGACACCGGCGAGGTCATGGTGTTCGTCGGCACGCACCACGTGATCACCGTGCGGCACGGGCAGCACGGCGACCTCGCCGACCTGCGCCGCCGGCTCGAGGACCAGCGCGACCTGCTGTGCCAGGGCCCGTCGGCGGTGCTCTACGCGGTGGCCGACCTCGTCGTCGACTCCTTCGTCGAGGTGGCCGAGCAGGTGCAGGACGACGTCGACGAGCTCGAGGCGTCGGTGTTCAGCCCGCAGCGCACCGACGACATCGGCCGGCTCTACCAGCTCAAGCGCGAGCTGATGCAGCTGCGGCGGGCGGTCGGGCCCCTGGAGCTGCCGCTGCAGAAGCTCTCGGAGCGGCAGATCGACGTGGTGCCCGAGGCGATGCGCTCGTACTTCCGCGACGTCCTCGACCACGCGATCCGCGTGCGCGACCAGGTGGGCTCCCTCGACGAGCTGCTGTCGTCGATCCTGCAGGCGTCGCTGGCGCGGACGTCGATGAGCGACAACGAGGACATGCGCAAGATCTCGGCGTGGGCGGGCATCATCGCCGTCCCCACCGCCATCGCCGGGATCTACGGCATGAACTTCGAGTGGATGCCCGAGCTGCAGTGGCGCTGGGGCTACCCGATGGTCTGGCTGGTGATCGTCGTGGCCTGCTCGCTGCTGTACCGCGGCTTCAAGCGCAACGGCTGGCTCTAGCCCTCTCGCTCTTCCCGCGCCTCCCCGCGCTGTGTGCACCCGTCGCGATCCGCACCGCACCGCGGGCGCGCTGAGTGCACGAGGGGTCATCGGCGCAGCGCCGCACCGATCATCGCGAGCACGCGCGCGGGCTCGCGGAGGTCCGCAGCCGTCACGAAGACCACCGTCCACCCGGCCGCCTGCAGTGCGTTGAGACGCCGCCGGTCCCGCGCGAACTGGCCGGGCTCGGCGTGCCACGCGCCGTCGTACTCGACGGCGACGCGGAGCTCCGGCCAGGCGAGGTCGACCCGTGCCACGAACCGGCCGCCGTCCGTCACCACGTGCTGGGCCACGGGCGCCGGGAGTCCGCCGTCGACGACGAGCAGCCGCAGCCTGGTCTCCTGCGGGGACCCCGCCAGGCCGTCGGCGCGTGCGCAGGCGCGACGGACGCGCGCCGATGCAGCTCCCGGGAGCGCGACCCGGTCCCGCAGCTCCGCCAGGCCCACGACGCCGGCCGCCACCATCCGGTCCACCGCCACGACCGCCTCGTCGGCCTCGAGCAGGGCCGCCGCCCGCACGGTGGCCGCCGCGGGCGACAGGACGCGGACCCTCTGCAGGACCCGGACGTCGGCCGGGTCCAGCGCGAGGCGGCGCACCCGGACGCCGGGGACGCGGCGCGGGTGGGAGCCCGGGGGCAGGACGAGCTCGACGTCGTCCCGCTCGTCGGCGAGGTCGACGCCCCGGAGGACCGCGGCACTCGCGCCCGAGACGACGGCCCCCGGCAGGAGCAGCCGTGCGGCGGCCCGAGCGCGCAGCCGGTGCGAGCCGGGGACGGCGGCGTCGACGTAGACGTCCCGGAACAGCCGCCGGCAGGACGGGCCGCGCAGGCGGGCAGAGGTCAGCAGGCCGCGTCGGACCACGTCGGTCCCGCGGAACATCCGGCCGCGGAGGGCCTCGGGGAGTCGGGTGCCGGGCACGGGACGCAGACTCGACCGACCCGACGACGCGCTGCGCCGCGGCGTCCCCAGGCCGCGATCCGTGCACAGATCGCGCCGCGCCGGTGTGACGAGGAGCGGTGTGTGCACACACCGCTCCGCAGCGCGCGCGGTCAGGAGCCCTTGGTGGCGACGACGGCGTCGTAGACCGTGCGGCGCGGGAGGCCGGTGCGGGCGACGACGGCGCGGATCGCGTCCTTGCGGGTGGCCCCCGCAGCCTCCTCCCCCGCCACCAGCGCCGCCAGCTCGTCGGTCGAGAGGGACACCGGCTCGGGCACCGCGCCCGCGACCACGAGGGTGATCTCCCCGCGCACGCCCTCGGCCGCCCACTCGGCGAGCGAGGACAGCGGCCCGCGCCGGACCTCCTCGTGCGTCTTGGTCAGCTCCCGGCACACCGCCGCCTCGCGGGCGGGACCGAACGCGCCCGCGCAGTCGGCCAGCGCGTCGGCCAGCCGGTGCGGCGACTCGAAGAAGACCATCGTGCGGCGCTCGTCGGCGAGCGAGGCCAGCCGCGACCGCCGCTCCCCCGGCTTGCGCGGCAGGAACCCCTCGAAGCAGAACCGGTCGACCGGCAGCCCGGACACGGCGAGCGCGGTGACCACCGCCGACGGCCCGGGCACCGAGGTCACGTCGACGCCGGCGTCGATCGCCGCGCGCACCAGCGTGTAGCCGGGGTCGGACACCGAGGGCATGCCGGCGTCGGTGAGCAGCAGGACGGTCGCGCCGTCGGCCAGCGCGGCCAGGAGCCCCGGCAGCCGCTGGCGTTCCACCGACTCGTGGAAGGTCACCACCCGGCCGCTGAGCGTCACCTCGAGGTCGGTGGCCAGCCGGTGCAGCCGCCGGGTGTCCTCGACCGCGAGGACGTCGGCCGTCGCCATGGCCTGCCGCAGCCGCGGGCCGACGTCGCCGGGCTGGCCGAGGGGTGCCCCACCGAGCACGAGCCGTCCGGTCACGACGGCGAGCCTGTCACGCCGGTCCGCGCAGGCGGCCCACATACCCTGAGGCCCATGGCGGTCCTGGCTCCCGAGCGCACGGCCGAGGGACCGCCCGCCGGCCCGCCGCCCGCCCGGAGGCGGTGGCCACTCCCCCGCCCACGGGTCGACCGCGTCCCGCCGCTGCCCGCCGACGCGAGGCTGTCCTGGCTGCTCACGGGGCTGCTGGGCCTGCTCACGCTGGTCAGCCGGCTGGTCGGCATCAGCTACCCCCGCACGCTGCTGTTCGACGAGGCGTACTACCCGCCCGAGGCGTGGGACCTGCTGACGTGGGGCCACGAGTACAACCGCGGCTACACGTTCATCGTCCACCCGCCGCTGGGCAAGTGGCTCATCGCCTCGGGCGAGCAGCTGTTCGGCTACACCAGCCTGGGCTGGCGGTTCCCGTCGGCGGTGGCCGGGGCGGTGACGGTCGTCGTCCTCGTCCGGCTGGCCCGCCGGCTCACCGGCAGCACCCTGCTCGGCCTGGTCGCGGGCCTGCTGCTGGCCCTCGACGGGTTCGCCTTCACGGTCTCGCGGATCGGCCTGCTCGACGTCTTCCTGCAGGTCTTCGTCGTCTCCGCCGTCGCCTGCCTCGTCGTCGACCGCGAGCGGGTGCGCGCCCGCGTGCGCGCGCACCTGCCCGTGCCGGCCACCGGGTCCCGGCTCGGCCCGCGCGGCTGGCGGATCGCCGCGGGCCTGCTGTTCGGCTGCGCCTGCGCGGTGAAGTGGAGCGGCCTGTACTTCCTCGCCTTCGCCGCGGTGCTCTCCCTGTTCTGGGACCGGGCGGCGTGGCGGGAGGCCGGCGTCCCCAACCCGACCGCGACGACGCTGCGCCGCTCGCTGCCCGGCGCCACCTGGGCGCTGGCCGCGGTCCCCGTGCTCACCTACGTCGCGAGCTTCACCGGCTGGTTCCTCGGCGAGACGGCGCAGGGGCGCTGGTGGGCGCAGCGCAACCCGGAGACGGCGTTCCCGTGGGTCCCGGACGCGCTGCGCTCCTGGTGGCACATGCACACCGAGTGGTGGACGTTCCACAACGGCCTGTCCACCCCGCACCCGTGGGAGTCGGGCCCGTGGACCTGGCTGGTCAACGGGCGGCCGATCCTGCTGTGGAACCCGCAGGGCCTCACCGACTCCGCCGGCGAGCAGGTGATCCGCTACATCCTCATGGTCGGGACGCCGACCCTCTGGCTGGCGTTCGCGCCCGCCCTGGCGTGGACGGCCTGGCGGGTGGTGGCCCGGCGCGACCCGGTGGCGATCCTCGTCGCGGTCATGGTCGCCGCGGGCTGGGGCACGTGGTTCCTCAACCCCGAGCGCACGATGTTCGTCTTCTACATGGCGCCGGTGCTGCCGTTCTTCGTGCTCGCCGTCGTCCTGGTGCTGCAGGACGCGCTCGGCCGCCCGGACGCCCCGCCGTGGCGCCGCTCGGCGGGCCTGGCCGCCGTCAGCGGCTACGTGGCCGTCGTCGCCGGCACGTTCGTCTTCTTCTACCCGGTGCTCGCCGGGCTGCCGCTCTCGCACGCGGAGTGGGTGGCCCGCATGTGGTTCCCCTCATGGTTCTGAGGACGTGAGCCGCCAACTGGTTGCGGAGTACAACCGGAGGACGTGAGTTCCTCAGCCAGCACGTGGAAGCAGCCGAAGGCCGTCTACGCCGTCGCCTTCGCCTGCGTCGTCAGCTTCATGGGCATCGGCCTCGTCGACCCGATCCTGCCCGCCCTCTCCGAGCAGCTCGACGCCTCGCCGAGCCAGGTCAGCCTGCTGTTCACCAGCTACCTCGTCGTCACCGCCGTGGCCATGCTCGGCACCGGGTGGGTGTCCAGCCGGATCGGCGCGAAGAAGACGCTCGTCACCGGGCTCGCGGTCATCGTCGTGTTCGCCGCCCTCGCCGGGCTGTCGGGCTCCATCGACGGGATCGTCGGCTTCCGCGCGGGCTGGGGCCTGGGCAACGCCCTGTTCATCGCGACCTCGCTGGCGGTCATCGTCGCCTCGGCCACCGGCGGCTTCGCCGGGGCGATCGTGCTCTACGAGGCGGCCCTCGGCCTCGGCATCGCGGCCGGCCCGCTCGTGGGCGGGCTGCTCGGGAACGTGAGCTGGAGGGGGCCGTTCTTCGGCGTCGCCGTCCTCATGGCGATCGCCCTGCTGGCCACCGTCGTGCTGCTCGACGAGACCCCGCGGCCGGCGCAGCGCACCCCGCTGTCCGCGCCGCTCAGGGCGCTGCGGCACCGCAGCCTGCTGACCATGAGCCTCACCGCGCTCCTCTACAACTGGGGCTTCTTCACGATGCTGGGCTACGCGCCCTACCCGATGGAGCTCGGCGCCGTGGACCTCGGCTGGGTCTTCTTCGCCTGGGGCCTGCTGGTCGCCCTGTTCTCCGTCGTCGCCGCACCCCGCCTGCAGGCCCGCTTCGGCACCGCCCCCTCGCTCTACGGCGCGCTCGGCACCTTCGCCGTCCTGCTCCTGCTCATCGGCCTGTGCACCGACGTCCGGTGGGCGCTCATCGCCTGCGTCGTCGCCTCCGGCGCCGTCGTCGGCGTCAACAACACGCTGACCACCCAGGCGGTCATGCTCGTGGCGCCCGTGGAGCGCCCGGTCGCCTCGGCCGCGTACGGCTTCGTGCGGTTCATCGGCGGCGGGCTCGCCCCGTTCGTCGCGGGGCAGATGGTCGACGCCTGGGACATCCACGTGCCGTTCCTGGTCGGCGCGGGCGCCGTCGCCCTCGGCGTCGCGGTGCTCGCCCCCGGCCACCGCGTGCTCGCCGCCTCGGACGCCGGCCTCGCCCGCGGCCACGAGCGGCCCGACCCCGCCGACGTCGCCGGCGAGGTGGCCGACGAGTTCGGCGGCGCTCCGGCCGCGGTCGACGGCGAGGTGGCCGCGCAGCACGCCCGCGCCTGAGCAGCCCTACGGTGGGCGGCACCGGCACCGGGGAGGACGACGATGACCAGCCCCACCGACCGCCCGCGGGTGGCCACCGAGCTCGACGGCGACGTCTGGACGGTGACGCTGGACCGCCCCGAGGCCGGCAACGCGATCGACCCCGCCCTCGCCGCGCAGCTCGCCGCCGCGCTGGACGCGCTCCCCGCGGGCGCCCGGGCGGTGCTGCTGCTCGGCCGCGGCGAGCGGTTCTGCGTCGGCGGGGACGTCCGGGCCTTCGCCGGCACCGACGACCTGCCGGGCTTCGTCGGGCGCCTGGCCGCCGACTGGCACGGCGTCGTCCGCCGGCTGCTCGGCTGCCCGGTGCCGGTGGTCGCCGGGGTGCAGGGCGCGGTGGCCGGCGCCGGGGTGGGGCTCATCGGCGCCTGCGACGTCGTGGTCGCCGCCCGCTCCACCCGCTTCCGCCCGGCCTACAACGCGCTGGGCCTGTCCCCCGACGGCGGCAGCTCCTGGGTGCTGGCCCGCACCCTGGGCGCCCCGCTGGCGCTGGACCTCGTGCTCACCGACGGCACGCTCACCGCCGTCGAGGCGCACCGCCACGGGCTGGTGGCGCGGATGGTGGAGGACGAGGAGCTGCCCGGGGCCGCCGTCGAGCTGGCCCGCCGGGTGGCCGCCGGGCCGGTGCGGGCGATGGTGCGCACCCGCGGGCTGGTGCGCCGGGCGGCCGTGCGCACCCCCGCCGAGCAGCTCGACGACGAGGCGCGCCTCATCGCGGAGTCCGCCGCCGACCCGGAGGGCCGGGAGGGCGTGCGCGCGTTCGTCGAGAAGCGGGCGCCGGACTTCCGGTCGGCCTGACCCCTCAGGCGAGGACGGCCGACACCCCGGCCGGCTGCACGATGAGCGGGTCGGGCGTGCCGACGACGTCGTCGCGGCGGCCGGCGTAGTCGAGCACCGACAGCACGTGCCGCATGGCCTCGAGCCGGGCGCGCTTCTTGTCGTTGGCGCGCACCACGGTCCACGGGGCGTGCGGGGTCGACGTCGCCGCGAACATCGCCTCCTTGGCCGCGGTGTAGTCGTCCCAGCGGTCGAGGGCGGCGAGGTCGGTGGGCGAGAGCTTCCACTGCCGCACGGGGTCGCGCTGGCGGACGGCGAAGCGGGTGCGCTGCTCGCCCCGCGACACCGAGAACCAGAGCTTGACCAGGTGCAGGCCGTCGGCGACGAGCATCCGCTCGAACTCCGGCGCCTCCCGCAGGAAGGTGTCGTACTCCGCGTCGGTGCAGTAGCCCATCACCCGCTCGACGCCGGCGCGGTTGTACCAGGACCGGTCGAACAGCACGATCTCCCCGGCAGCGGGCAGGTGCTGCACGTAGCGCTGCAGGTACCACTGGCCCTGCTCGCGCTCGGTGGGCTTGTCCAGCGCCACCACGCGGCTGCCGCGGGGGTTGAGGTGCTCGGTGAAGCGCTTGATCGCCCCGCCCTTGCCCGCGGCGTCGCGGCCCTCGAAGACGATCGCCACGCGCTGGCGCCGCTCCTTGACCCACGCCTGCAGCTTGAGCAGCTCGATCTGCAGCCGGCGCTTCTCCGGCTCGTACTCGCGGCGGCGCATCAGCTCCGGGTAGGGGTGGTCCTCGCGCCAGGTCTCCGGCCGCGGGCCCTGGCCCGACGTCCGCCCACCGGCGAGCACGCCGCCGGTCCAGCGACCGGGGTCCGGCTCCCGGCGCGGGCGGGGCAGCGGCGCGGCGACCCGGTGCGGGGCGGGCAGCGCGGGCGGCGGGACGGCGTCGCGCGGCAGGGGGACGACGACGTCGGCGGGCGCAGGCGCGGACTCGGACGAGGGCGCCGCTTCCGGCAGCCGCAGCAGCTCCAACGGCGCCCAGACCACGCGCCGCGTGCCGGCCCAGCCGACGCGGACCCGCGCCCGGCAGCGGCCGTCGTCGTCGAAGCGCCAGCCGAGCACCTCGGCGGCGCGCCAGGCGCCGTCGAGGTGCAGCTCCGCGGGCTGCACCTCCCCGAGGGAGGCGACCCGGTCCCCGTGCGCCGCCATGCCGCTCACGGTAGGAGACAACATGCCTGCGGAGGGTGAGCACCTGTGACGAAGTCGCGGCCCCGCGGCTGGCGATCCGGGCCAGGAACGACCGACGCCGCCGGGGCGGGTGCCCCGACGGCGTCGGACTCAGGGTGGAGCTGAGGGGATTCGAACCCCTGACCCCCTCGATGCGAACGAGGTGCGCTACCGGACTGCGCCACAGCCCCTGACGGGAGACGAGACTACCGCCCGCCTCCCCCGGGCCACCGACGGGGGTGGCGGCCCGGGTCGAACGGCTCAGCCGTTGACGACGCGCGGCTGGTAGTAGTCGATGTCGGCGAAGCCGATGTCGTCGTCGTCGAGGCCCACGACGGCGCTGTCCTGCCAGCCGGCCGGCGCCGGGGTGCGGGCGGCGACCACGCGGGCCGGGCGCAGCGGGTGCACCGGGGCGAGCGGCAGGCTCGGGTGCGGCAGACCGACGGTGTGGTGCACCGGCTCCTCGGCCACCGGAGCGGCCACCGGGGCGGGCGCGGGGCGGGCGGCCGGGCGCGGCGCGGGACGGGCGGTCGACCGGGCGGCGGCGCGGGCCGCGCGGCGGGCGGCGGCCTGCTCGCGGCGGACGGCGGCGCGCAGCACGGCCAGGTAACCGACCACGGCGACGTCGAGCAGCCCCTGCGCGATCCACAGCCACGGGCTGACGAACAGCGCGCCGACCAGCGCCAGCAGCGTCAGCGCGACGAGACCGGCCAGCGTGCGGCGCCGGACGGCGTGCACGTCGACCTTCAGCTCGCCGGTGCTGCGCAGCAGGTCGCGGTCGACCGAGACGCGCTCGGTCTCCGCCGAGCGCACCGGGTCACCGGGACGCCGCCGCTGCAGCGTCCGGCCCGGGGTGACCTCCGCGCGGGCCACCCTCCCGTCGCCGCGGGTCACCACCATCGGCACCAGCACGACGAACCAGAGAACGACCAGCGCGGCGAGCAGCACGCCTGACCCCATCGAGAACACCACCCGTCACACGAGTCACTTGCCGCGGCAGGTTATGCAGGCGACTCCCCCGGACGAGGGAGGCGCGCGGGCGTGTCGCGGGAGTGTTGTGTGACGGGTGGGACGGAGGAGGCGGCGTGTCGACATGCGGTCGGCCGCTCACCCGACGTCAGTGGTGTAAGCCCGGACCCCGCGCGAGCCACGTGGACAGCACGCCGGCGGGGGCGTCCTCGGCCAGCAGCGCGTAGGACAGGTGGTCGCGCCAGTCGCCGTCGATGTCGAGGTAGCGGCGCAGCAGCCCCTCGCGCGCAAACCCCAGCCGCTCCACCAGCGCCTGGCTCGGCCGGTTCTCCGGGCGGATGTCGGCCTGCAGCCGGTGCAGTTCGCCGGGGCCGAAGGCGTGGTCGCACACCAGCGCCACGGCGAGCGAGGCGAGCCCCCGCCCGGCGACGGCGCGGTCGATCCAGTAGCCGAGCGACCCCGAGCGCAGCGCCCCGCGGACGATGTTGTCCACGGTCACCTGCCCGGCCAGGCGGCCCTCCACCCGGACGGCGAAGGGCATCGAGGTGCCCGCGCGCGCCCGCCGCAGCACCGACCGGCGCATCGCCCGGTAGGCCGCCGGCGTGTGCCGCACCGACCACGCCACCGGCGCCGACGGCTCCCACGGCCGCAGCCACGCCTCGTTGGCCAGCCGCAGCCGGCTCCACTCCACGGCGTCGCCACGGCCCAGCGGCGAGAGCTCGACCGGGCCGTACGCCAGCCGGGCCGGCCAGCCGGGGTGGGGCGTGGGTTCCAGCTCAGCCGCCCAGGAGCAGCGGCATGACGGTCACCAACCCGCCCTCGGCGACCTCGGTGACGTCCTCGTCGACGACGATCAGGCAGTTGGCCCGCGCCATCCGGGCGAGCATCGCCTCGTCCCCGCCGCCGAGCGGCTCGACGACGTAGCCGCCGTCGGGGTGGCGCATGACCTGCCCGTGCAGGTACTGCCGGTACCCCAGCGGCGAGAGCAGCCGCTCGGCGGAGATCGCCTGCACGGTGCGGCGGAACAGCTGCCGCTTGCCGAGCATCGAGCGGATCGCCGGGCGCACGAACACCTCGAAGGAGACCAGCGCCGCGACCGGCTCGCCGGGCACGCAGATCACCGGGACGTCGTCGCGGCCCAGCCGGCCGAAGCCCTGCAGGGGGCCGGGGTGCATCGTCACCTGACGGAAGCGCATCGGGCCGAGCTCGGCGAGCACCTCCTGCACCATGTCGCCCTCGGCGGAGAACGTGCCGGCGATGAGCACCAGGTCGCTGCGCAGCAGCTGGCTCTCCAGCACCTCGGTGAGCCGGCGGCGCTCGGTGGGCAGGATGCCCCAGCGGTAGGCGGCGGCCCCGGCGTCGCGGGCGGCGGCGGCCAGCGCGTAGGTGTTGACGTCGACCACCTGCCCGGGCGCGGGCTGCGTGGTGATGTCGACCAGCTCGGTGCCGGCCGACAGCACGGCCACCCGGGGCCGCGGGCGCACCTGCACCCGGTCGCGCCCGACGGCGGCGAGCAGGCTGATCTGCGCCGGCCCGATCGGGGTGCCCACGGTGACCGCGCTGGTGCCGGGCGAGACGTCGTCGCCGGCGCGGCGGACCCAGCTGCCGGGCTCCACGCCGGCGTGCACCTGCACCCGCACCATCCCGCCGTCGGTCCACACGCCGGGGACGACGACGTCGGCGCCGGTGGGCAGCATCGCACCGGTGGCCACCCGCTGGGCGAGCCCGGGGGCCAGCGCGCTCGGCGCGGCGGCGCCGGCCACGCTGTCGCCGACGACGGCGAGCTCCACCGGCGCGTCGGGCGTGGCGCCGGCGACGTCCTCCGCGCGGGCGGCGTAGCCGTCGACGGCGGCCTGGTCGAAGGCGGGCAGCGCGCGGGCGCTGACGACGTCCTCGGCGCAGAGCAGGCCCTGCGCGTCGAGGACGGCGAGCTCGATCGGCTCGGGCTGGGGCACCGCGGCGAGGATCTCGTCGAGGTGCGCCTCCACCGTGCGGGGCGCCTCCGGCTCGGGCTCGGCGAGGGTGCGGGGCGGGGGCACCGCGCCGCGGTCGATCGCGGCGGTGGCGTGCACGGGCAGCCGCGGGGACGTCGGGGGGTCGACGGTGGCCCCGCTGCGGAGGTCCAGCGCCGTCGTGTCCCGGGGCGCCCAGCCCGCGCCGTTCTCGCTCATCGCCTCGATCGTCCCCCCTCGGGGGGCAGCCTCAGGCCTGCGACGCGCCCTCGGCGGGCAGGTCGGCGACGAACTCGGTCAGCCAGGAACGCAGAGCGGGCCCGAGGTCCTCCCGCTCGGAGGCCAGCCGGATGACCGCCTTGAGGTAGTCGAGCTTGTCGCCGGTGTCGTAGCGGCGGCCGTCGAAGACCACGCCGTGCAGCGGGTGCCCGCGCTCGACGAGGGTGGCCAGCGCGTCGGTCAGCTGGATCTCCCCGCCGCGGCCGGGCGCGGTCTCGCGCAGCACGGCGAACACCTCGGGCGAGAGGACGTAGCGGCCGATGATCGCCAGGCTGGAGGGCGCCTCGTCGACCGGGGGCTTCTCCACCAGGCCGGTGATCGTGACGACGCCCTCCTGGGTGTCCTCCTCGATGGCGACCGCGCCGTACTTGTCGATGTTCTCCGCGCCCACGTCGAGCAGCGCGATCACCGAGCCGCCGTGCTCGGCCTGCACGGCGAGCATCCGCTCGAGCAGGTGGTCGCGGGCGTCGATGAGGTCGTCGCCGAGCAGGACGGCGAACGGCTCGTCGCCGACGAACGCGGCGGCCTGCAGCACCGCGTGGCCGAGGCCGCGCGCCTCGCCCTGCCGGACGAAGTGCACCTGCGCGACGTCGGTGGACTCCTGGACGGCGGCCAGCCGGCCGGCGTCGCCCTTCTTCTCCAGCGCCGCCTCGAGCTCGGGCGTGCGGTCGAAGAAGTCCTCGATGGCGGCCTTGTTCCGGCCCGTCACCATGAGCACCTCGGCGAGGCCCGCGCGGGCGGCCTCCTCGACGATGTACTGCAGCGCGGGGCGGTCGACGACCGGCAGCAGCTCCTTCGGCACCGCCTTGGTGGCGGGGAGGAACCGGGTGCCCATCCCGGCGACGGGGATGACGGCCTTGCGCGCGGGGCGCTGCGGGGTCGACATGGGCGGCAGCCTAGCCAGCCGGGCCCAGCGGACGATTCCGTACCGACCCCTCCGGGGGAGGCGCGGCCCTAGCCTGACCGGGTGACCCCGCCGCCGGAGGGAGACGCGGCCAAGACCGCGCTCCGCGCACGGTTCCTGGCCGCACGCCGGGACCGCTCCCCCGCCGCGCGCGCGTCCGCCGCAGCGGCGGTCACCAGCGCCCTGCTCGCGCGCCTCGCGCAGGTGCAGGTGCTCGCGGCGTTCGTCCCCGACGACACCGAGCCCGGCGCCGGCCGGCTGCCCGCGGCGTTCACCCAGCTCGGCGCCCGGGTGCTCCTGCCGGTGGTGCCCGACTCCGGGGCCGAGCTGCGGTGGGCGGTCGACACCGGCCGGCTGGCGCCGGGCCGCTTCGGCCTGTCCGAGCCGGTGGGGCCGCGGCTCGGCCCGACGGCGCTCGGCACCGCGCAGGTCGTCGTCGTGCCCGCGCTGGCCGTCGACCGGGCCGGCACCCGGCTGGGCCGCGGCGGCGGGTACTACGACCGCGCGCTGCGGCACGCGCGGCCGGGCGCCGTCGTGGTCGCGCTGGTCTTCGACGGGGAGCTGGTCGAGGCGCTGCCGGCGCTGGGGCACGACCGCCCGGTGACCGCCGTCGTCACCCCCTCCGGCGGCTGGCAGGACCTACCGGCCGGTAGGTGACACGGTGGTCGGCGTCCCGTCAGCGCCGACGACAGGAGCACCGCCCGTGTCACCGGAGATCGTCACGATCCTGGCGCTCGTCGTGATCTTCGCGATCGCGACGTTCCTGCCCATCAACATGGGCGCGCTGGCCTTCGTCGCCGCGTTCGTCGTCGGCACGCTGTCCGTGGGGCTCACGACGGACGACATCCTCGGTGGCTTCCCCGCCGAGCTGGTGCTGACCCTGATCGGGGTCACGTACCTGTTCGCCATCGCGCAGAACAACGGCACGGTCGACCTGCTCGTCCGAGGCGCGGTGCGGCTGGTCGGCGGCCACGTCGCCGCCATCCCCTGGGTGATGTTCTCCGTCACCGCGCTCCTGACGGCGATCGGCGCCCTCTCGCCGGCCGCCGTGGCGATCATCGCGCCGATCGCCCTCGGCTTCGCCGCCCGGCACGGGATCAACCCGCTGCTCATGGGGATGATGGTCATCCACGGCGCCCAGGGCGGCGGCTTCTCCCCGATCAGCGTGTACGGCGTCACCGTCAACGAGATCGTGGAGACCGAGGGGCTCCCGAACAGTGCTCTGGCGGTGTTCCTCGGCAGCCTGTTCTTCAACCTGGCGATCGCGGTGGTCCTCTTCGTCCTCTTCGGCGGACGTCAGCTCCTCGGCCGCAAGGTCTCGACCGCCCCGACGGAGGCCGAGCTGCACGCGGAGCACGGTCACGGGCGCGGGCCCACGGTCCGCGGACACGGCGCGGCACCCGGTCCCGCCGTGGGCGGGGACGACGACCACGAGGACCATCCCGACCGGCCGCAGCCGGTGACCTTCGAGCAGGTGCTCACCCTCGTCGGCCTGGTCGTGCTGGCGGTCCTGGCGTTGGTCTTCAAGCTGGACATCGGGTTCGTCGCGATCACCGTGGCCGTCGTCCTCGCGCTCTTCTCCGCCCAGCGGCACAAGGGCGCGGTCAGCCAGATCAGCTGGTCGACGGTGCTGCTGATCGCCGGGGTGCTGACCTTCGTGTTCGTGCTGCAGGAGGCCGGCACGATCGACTACGTCGGCGAGGCCGTCACCGGTCTGGGCATCCCACTGGTCGTGGCCCTGCTGCTGGCCTACATCGGTGGGGTGGTGTCGGCCTTCGCGTCGTCGACCGCGATCATCGGCGTGGCCATCTCGCTCGCGGTGCCGTTCCTCCTCGCGGGCGACATCGGCGCCGTGGGCGTGATCGTGGCGCTCTCCGTCGCCTCGACGATCGTCGACGTCAGCCCGTTCTCCACCAACGGTGCGCTGGTCCTGGCGGCCGCGCAGGACGTCGACAAGGACCGCTTCTACAAGCAGATCCTGGGTTACGCGACGATCGTCGTCGTCGTGGGACCCCTGCTCGCCTGGCTCGTGTTCGTCGTGCCCGGCTGGCTCTAGCGCTGATCGGAGCACCTCGTGACCGGACCGCTCGACGACATCCTCGTCGTCGACCTCACCCGCGCCCTCGCCGGGCCGCACGCGGGGATGATGCTCGGCGACCTCGGCGCCCGCGTGATCAAGGTGGAGAACCCGGGCAGCGGGGACGACACCCGCGGCTGGGGGCCGCCGTTCGTGCAGCCCGAGGAGGGTGCCCGGGAGTCGACGTACTTCCTGTCGACCAACCGGAACAAGGAGTCGGTCACCCTCGACCTGAAGGACGACGGCGACAAGGAGCTGCTGCGCGAGCTCGTCCGCCGCGCCGACGTGCTCCTGGAGAACTTCCGCCCCGGGACGCTCGCCCGTCTCGGCTTCGGCACCGACGTCCTCGCCGAGCTCAACCCGCGGCTGGTGACGCTCTCCATCAGCGGCTTCGGCCACGACGGCCCCGAGGGCAGCCGCGCCGGCTACGACCAGATCGCCCAGGGCGAGGCGGGGCTGATGTCGCTGACCGGCCCCGGTCCCGACGACCCGCAGCGGGTGGGCGTGCCGATCGGCGACCTGCTCGCCGGCATGTACGGCGCCTACGGCGTGCTCGCCGCCCTGCACGAGCGCGAGCGCACCGGCCGCGGCCAGGTCGTGCGCACCTCGCTGCTGGCCGCGATCGTCGGCGTGCACGCCTTCCAGGGGACGGCGTGGACGGTCGGCGGGCAGGTCGGCCGCGCGCAGGGCAACCACCACCCCTCGATCGCCCCCTACGGGCTGTTCCGCTGCAAGGACGGCAGCGTGCAGCTGTCCTGCGGCTCCGAGGGGCTGTGGCGGCGGCTGTGCGCCGAGTTCGGCCTCGACCCCGAGGCCGAGGGCCTGGCCACCAACGGCGAGCGGGTGGGCAACCGGGCGCAGGTGATCGAGCTGCTCGAGCGCACCTTCGCCGACATCGGCCCCGAGGACCTGCTCGCCCGCCTGGCCGCGGCCGGCGTCCCAGCGGGCAAGGTCCGCACGATCGACGAGGTCTACGCCTGGGACCAGACGCTGTCCCAGGGCCTGCTGGTCGACGTCGACCACGCCACCCTGGGCCGGCTGCAGCTGCCCGGCCCGCCGCTGCGCTTCTTCGCCCCTGGGCCCGACGGCGAGACCGAGACCACCCGCCGTGAGCACGCCGCTCCCCCGGTGCTCGGCGGCTCGGACGCCGACATCCGCGCCTGGCTGAGCTCGTGACCCGCCTGGACGCGCGGACGCTGCGCGACCTCGTGCTGGACCCCGGCTCCTGGAAGAGCTGGGACGCCCCGATCGGCGCCCGCGACGTCGACCCCGCCTACGCGGAGGAGCTGCGGGCGGCCGCCGAGCGGTCGCGGCAGGACGAGGCGGTCGTCACCGGGGAGGGGTCGCTGCGCGGCCGGCGGGTGGCCGTCGTCGCCGGGGAGTTCGGCTTCCTCGCCGGCTCCATCGGCGTCGCCACCGCCGAGCGGCTGGTCGCGGCCGTCGAGCGGGCCACCGAGGAGGGGCTGCCGCTGCTGGCCGCGCCGGTGTCCGGCGGCACCCGCATGCAGGAGGGCACGGTCGCCTTCCTGCAGATGATCGGCATCACCGCGGCGATCGCCCGGCACAAGGCCGCGGGCCTGCCCTACCTCGTCTACCTGCGCGACCCCACCTTCGGCGGGGTGCTCGCCTCGTGGGGGTCGACGGGGCACGTGACGATCGCCGAGCCCGGCGCCTCCATCGGCTTCCTCGGGCCGCGCGTCTACCAGGCGCTCTACGGCGAGCGGTTCCCCGAGGGCGTGCAGACCGCCGAGCACCTCGCCGAGCGCGGGCTCATCGACGCCGTCGTGCCGCACGAGGACGTCGCCGACCTCGCCGACCGGGCGCTGTCGGTGCTGTCGGCGCGCCGGACCTGGCACCTCGACGTGCGCGACGCCGAGCGGCCCACCGCCGAGGACGGCACCGACGCCGACGACCCCGAGGACGGCCGCAGCGCCTGGGACGTCGTCACCGCCTCCCGCCGCCCCGACCGGCCCGGCGTCCGCCGTCTGCTGCGCACCGCGGCCACCGACGTCGTCGGGCTGTCGGGCACCGGCGCCGGCGAGAAGGACCCCGGCCTGCTGCTGGCGCTGGCCCGCTTCGGCGGGGCGCCGTGCGTCGTGCTCGGCCAGGACCGGCGGGGGCAGTCGATGTCGGCGCCGCTCGGCCCGGCCGCGCTGCGGGAGGCCCGGCGCGGCATGCGGCTGGCCGCCGAGCTGCACCTCCCGCTGGTCACCCTCATCGACACCCCCGGCGCGGCGCTGTCCCGGGAGGCGGAGGAGGGCGGGCTGGCCGCCGAGATCGCCCGGTGCCTGGAGGACCTGGTGACGCTGAAGGCGCCGACGCTCGCCGTGCTGCTCGGGCAGGGCACCGGCGGCGGCGCGCTGGCGCTGGTGCCCGCCGACCGGGTGCTCGCCGCGGCCAACGGCTGGCTCGGTCCGCTGCCGCCGGAGGGCGCCTCGGCGATCGTGCACCGCACCGTCGACCGGGCGCCGGAGATGGCCGCCGGCCAGGGCGTGCGGGCCACCGACCTGTGGCGCGCCGGCATCGTCGACCGCGTGGTGCCCGAGCGGCCCGACGCGGCCGACGAGCCGGTGGAGTTCTGCCGGCGGCTCGGGCGGGTGCTCGGCGAGGAGTTGGCCGGGCTGCTGGGCCGCGAGGACGCCGAGCGCACCCGCAGCCGGCTGCACCGCTACCGCCACCTCGGCCGCTGAGGGACCCCGCGCGAGGCCGCGGACGATCAGCCGGACGCTAGGCCGCGGTGGCCTCCGGGACCAGCCCCCAGGCGGCCGCGACGAGCTCGAGGCTGCGCACCCGCTCGGCGACGCCGTGGGTCGAGGCCGAGAGCATGAGCTCGTCGGCGCCGGTGGCCGCGGCAAGCTCGCGCAGCTGCGTGGCCACCTGCCCCGGGTCGCCGACGACGGCGTTGCTCGGCATCGCCTCGGCGGCCGCGCGCTCGGGGTCGGTCCGCGCCTCCTCGAGGCTGGGCACCGGGCGCAGCCGGTTGGTGCGGATGGCCAGGCGCATGAGCTGCCCGGGCAGCGCGAGCCGGCGGGCGTCCTCCTCGGTGTCGGCGGCCAGCACGTTCGCCGTCACCACCGTGTACGGGCGCTCCAGCGCCGGCGAGGGCCGGAACGACTCCCGGTACAGCTCGACGGCGGCCTGCACGTTCGGCCCGCCGAAGTGGTGGGCGAAGGCGAAGGGCAGCCCGAGGTGGCCCGCGAGCTGCGCGGAGAAGCCGCTGGAGCCCAGGAGCACGACCTCCGGCGACGACGTCGGGGCCGGCGTGGCGCTGAAGTGCTCGGCCAGCCCGCCCTCGACCCTCCGGTCGCCGAGCAGGCCGAGGAGGTCGAGCAGGTGCTGCGGGAAGTCCTCCGCGCCCAGGGCGGCCGGGTCGCGGCGCAGCGCGATCGCGGTGTGCGCGTCGGTGCCGGGGGCGCGGCCGATGCCGAGGTCGATCCGGCCCGGGTGCAGCGCCTCGAGGAGCGCGAACTGCTCGGCGACGACGAGCGGCGCGTGGTTGGGCAGCATGACCCCGCCCGAGCCGACCCGGATCCGCGCCGTCGCGGCGGCCAGGTGCGCGATGAGCACCGGCGGGTTGGTGCTGGCGACCGCCGGCATGTTGTGGTGCTCGGCCACCCAGATGCGGGTGTAGCCGAGCCGGTCGGCGGCCTGCGCGACCCGCGTGGTGGCGGCCAGGGCGTCGGCGGTGGACTGCCCCGAGCCGACGGTGGCCAGCTCGAGGACGGACAGCGGCAGGGGCGCGGACTCGGTCATCACCTGCGGCAACGCCCCCGGGACCGGTCCGGCTTCCCTCCCGCCGGTGTCGGCTACGTGGCCGTGGGGTGTCCGGGCGGTCACGGCATGACCGGTACCGGCGCGTCTCACCCGTACGCGCCGCCTCCCACCCGCCCGAGGTGGTACGCACGGTGAGCAGACGACGACCGGGTGTCGCACGACGGGGGCACGAGGGTCACCCGGTCGGACTGTGAGCTGACCCACCGTTGACGGAGAGTCACGGCGCTGGCGAGGGTGTCGCGGCGCCGGACCGCCCGTCGCACACACCGAACGGAGCCCCCGTGCACCACGCCCCGACCGCCGGCCCGCACGCGCGACCGGACACCGGGAGCGGCCGACGCGACGCCTTCGCCCCGCTGCTGCAGGACCCCCTCGCCGCCCTCTTCCGTGAGCACGTCCGCGAGGGCTCGAGCACCCACGGCGTCCCGACGGCGGGTGCGCCCGAGCCGATCACCGTCTACGACGACGGCGTCCCGCGGGTGAACCTGGGCAGCAACAACTACCTCGGCCTGGCCGGCGACCCGCGCGTCGTCGAGGCCGCCGTCGACGCGGTGCGCCGCTACGGGACCAGCACCTCCGGCAGCCGCGTCCTCAACGGCACCACCCGGCTGCACCTGCAGCTGGAGGAGGAGCTCGCCGACCTCTACGGCGTCGAGGCGGCGGTGCTGACCTCCTCGGGCGTCAACGCCAACGTGGCGCTGCTGTCGACCGCCTGCGCCCCCGGCGACGCGCTGCTCGTCGACGCGCACGCCCACGCCAGCGTGCACGCCGGCGCGGCCGCCAGCCGCGGCACCGTCATCCGCTTCACGCACAACAGCACCGACTCCCTGGCCCGCCGCCTGGCCCGGCTCGCGCCGGAGGCGGGCGCGGTCGTCGTCGTCGACGGCGTGTACTCGATGACCGGGGAGACCGCACCGCTGGCCGCGATCGCCGACCTGTGCGCCGCGTACGGCGCGCGGCTGGTCGTCGACGAGGCGCACGGCCTCGGCGTGCTGGGCGAGCACGGGCTCGGCGCGGCCGAGGCCACCGGCGCGCTCGGCCGGGTCGACGCGGTCACGCTGGCGTTCAGCAAGTCGCTGGCCAGCGTGGGCGGCGCGGTGCTGACCTCCCGGGCGGTGGCCGACGGCATCCGGGCGAGCGCGATGCCCTACGTGTTCAGCGCGGCCAACGAGCCCGCCGGCGTCGGCGCCGCGCTGGCCGCACTGCGGATCCTGCAGAGCGAGCCTGAGCGCCGGACCCGGCTGCAGGAGAACGGGAGGAAGCTGCGGGTGGAGCTGTCGGTGGCCGGCACGCCGCCGCTGCCCGGCAGCGGCGCGGTGATCGCCGTCCCGACCGGCAGCGAGGCCGCCACCGTCGCCGCCTGGCGGGCCGCCTACGAGGCCGGCGTCTACTGCAACGCCGTCGCCTACCCCGCCGTCCCGCGCGGCAAGGGCGTGCTCCGGCTGTCGGTCATGGCCACCCACACCCCCGAGCAGCTGCAGGCCGCGGCCGGCTCGGTGGCCGCGGCCGTGCTCGCCACCCGGGAGCCGGCCCGGGAGGAGCGGCACCGCGGGAGGCTCGCCGTCGCCTGACCGGTCAGGGCGTCAGCGCCGCGGCGAGCACCTCGGCGGCCGCCCCGCGGTCGCCGCGGACGGCGAGGCGCGGGTCGCCGAGCGCGGTGCGCCGCCACAGCAGGCGGGCGAGCGCCAGCTCGGGCCCGGCGACCTCGGCGACCGGCTCGCCGGGCCCGAGCACCCAGGACCCCGACGGCGAGGTGAGCAGCACCGCGCACCGCGGCGGCGCCGTCCGGCCCAGCCGGACCTGGCGCGGGTGCATCGTGTCGAGGACCTCGGCGACGCAGTCGGCGGCCACCCGCGGGTCGGCCCCGGCCGGCACCCCGCGGGCATCGGCGAGGTCGAGGCGGTGCACCAGCGTCTCGTGCAGCTGCCGGCGGGCCCACCACGCCGCCGTCACCGGGCCGACGAAGCTCGTGCAGGCCCGGCCGGGGTCCGCCAGGGCGGTGCGGAGCCCGGCCGCGGCGGAGGTGTAGTCGGAGGCGCGGTCGGAGGCATCCCGCACGAACGGCTCGTCGTCGGGCAGCGGCCCCTCCGGCCCGGTGCGCGCGCAGGCCGCCGCCCAGCGGTGGATGGCGGCGAGGTGACGGACCAGGTCCCCGACGCGCCACGGCGCGCAGCCCGGCACGGGGAGGCCGGGGTCGGCGTCCCGGGCCAGCGCGGCGAAGGCCTGCTGCTCGGCGGCGAGCGCGGCCGGCAGGTCGAGGGCGCTCACGCGGGGACGCCCGTGGCGACCCGGCCGAGGCGCGCGAGGTCGGCGCGCAGGCCGGCGGTGCGGTCGCGGTGGGCGGGCAGCAGCAGGGCGGCGAGCAGCTCCACGACCACGGGCATGCCGGTGAGGTCGTAGCGCTGGGCGATGCGGGTGCCGGTGGCGGTGGGCTCGAGGACCACGCGCCAGTGCGTGCGGTCGCGGTAGGGCCCGCCGGGGACGGTCCGCCAGGCGAGCACCCGCCCCGGCTCGACCTCGGTGACCTCGCAGACCCGCGCCCACCGCGACCGGCCCGACCGGTTCTCCCCCCGGAACCGGGCGCCCGGGGCGACCTCGCTGGACCCGGGCAGCCAGGCGGCCCGCACGCACTCGCCGCTCCACTCCCCGATCCGCGTCGGGTCGGCCAGCACCGACCAGACCGCCGCCGGCGGTGCCGCGACCTCGACCTCGACGCCCACCGACGGCGGGATGCGCAGGCTCACCCGGCGGATCCTGCCGCGTGGACCGCCGCCGTGGGGGCCTCGCCGCGCCCGCCGCCCCCGGGTCAGACTGGCGGCGTGCCGGACTGGGCCTGGACGCCGCTCGGCGTCGCCGCGGGCCTGCTGCTGTGCTGGCTGGCCCTGCTGGCGGCGCTGTGGGTCGCCCGGCCCGACGAGCTGCGGGCCCGCGAGCTGCTGCGGCTGCTGCCCGACGTGCTCCGGCTGGTCCGCCGGCTGGCCGCCGACCGCGGGCTGCCGCGCGGCGTGCGCGTCCGGCTGTGGCTGCTGCTGGGCTACCTCGCGCTGCCGGTGGACCTCGTGCCCGACGTCATCCCGGTCATCGGGTACGCCGACGACGCGGTCGCCGTCGCGCTGGTGCTGCGCTCGGTGGTGCGCCGGGCCGGGCCGGACGCCGTCGCCCGGCACTGGCCCGGCACCGAGGCCGGGCTCGCCGCGCTGCGCCGGGCCACGCGCCTGCCGGGTTAGCGCGGGGTCGACGTCCCCGGCCGGAAGGGCGCGCCGTGGCCGGGCACGACGAGCGTGGCGAGCTCCAGCACCCGCTCGCGCTGCTGCCGCAGCTGGTCGCGGTCGGGCGCGTAGGGGTCGTCGGCCGGGCCCTCACCGGTCCACCACAGGTGGGTCAGCGCGACGACGTCGTCCGGCGTGCCGACCAGCGTAGTGACGTCCTGCGGCGTGTGCCCGGGCGTGGCCAGCAGCCGCACCGCCGGGGTGAGCTGCACCCCGTCGGCCGGGCGGCGGGTGAAGACGTCGCCCTCGATGACCGACTGGAAGTCGTGCACCGGGACCACCGGGAACAGCGCGATGTTGACCGTGTGGTCGAGGTGGTGGTGGCTGACGACGACGTCGGTCACGTCCTCGGGTGCGACGCCGAGCGCCCGCATCGGCGCGAGCACCAGGTCGCGGTCGGCCACCATGCCCGGGTCGACGACGACCACCCGGCCGGCGTCGCGGACCAGGGTCACCGTGCCGGCGACGTTCGGCAGGCGGGCGTAGCCCTCGACGAGGACGTCGACGCGGGCGGTGCGGGCGAGGTCGGCCATGAGCGCACGCTAGGGCCGCTGCCCCGCCGGGGCGACACCACGCGGATCACGTGGACGCCGGGTCGGGACGTGGCGCATCATTGGCAGTCGAGGGCCCCGAGTGCCAGCCGGCGCCGGGCCCGCCCGTCCCACGCTCGACCAGGAGTGCCGCACCGTGCCCACGTACCAGTACGTCTGCACCAACCCCGAGGGCAAGCACCAGTTCGAGGTGGTGCAGTCCTTCACCGACGCCGCGGTCGCCGAGTGCCCGACCTGCGGCGCGCCCGTGCGCAAGGTCTACGGCTCGGTCGGCGTGGTGTTCAAGGGCTCGGGCTTCTACCGCACCGACAGCCGCTCGGGCTCCACCTCCAGCGAGCCGGCGAAGGCCTCGGGCTCCGCCGACTCCTCGTCGTCGAGCTCGTCCTCGTCGTCGTCGTCGAAGGAGTCCTCCTCGAGCTCCTCGTCGACCACCTCGTCCTCGGGCGGGAGCAAGGCCGCGGCCTCCTGAGCCGCGCCGTCCACACCCGGACGGCTCCTCCACAGCCTCCCGCCGAGCGGCCGACGGCGGGCGGCACCCGCCCAGGCTGGGCCGGTGCCCCGCCTGCGCCGGCCCCGGTCCCCTGTCCTGCTGCTGCGCCGCGTCCTCGCCGCGCTGCTCGTCGGCGGTGCGCTGCTGCTCGCGCTGCGCCCGCCCGAGGTGCCGCCCGCCGCGCCGGCACCGGGCACGCCGGTGGTCACGGCCGCGGCCGACCTGCCCGCCGGCTCGGTGCTCACCGCCGGGTCGCTCGCGGTGGCGGAGCTGCCGGTGGCCCCGGCGGGATCGGTGGCCGACCCCGGCGCGCTCGCCGGCCGGGTGCTCGCGGCGCCGGTGCGGGCCGGTGAGCCGGTCACCGACGTCCGCCTGGTCGGGCCCGGCCTGACCGCGCTGCTGCCGGCCGGCCAGGTGGCGGCCCCGGTGCGCCTGGCCGACCTGGGCGTCGCGCGCCTCGCCGCCGCCGGCGACCGCGTCGACGTGCTGGCCACCCCCTCCGAGGTGGTCCCGTCCGGCGCCGCCCGCGCCGACACGGTCGCGCGGGCCGCCCTGGTGCTGGCCGCGCCGGACGACGAGGGCCTGCTCGTGCTCGCCGTCGACGAGGACACGGCTGCCACTCTCGCCGCTGCCGCCACCACCGCCACGCTGACGTTGAGCCTGCCCGCCCCGCCGTGAGGGGATGGGGCACGTGCTCAAGGGCTTCAAGGACTTCCTGCTGCGCGGCAACGTGGTCGAGCTGGCCGTCGCCGTCGTCATCGGTGCCGCCTTCACCGCCGTCGTCACCGCGTTCACCGACTCGTTCCTCACCCCGCTGATCGGCCTGGTGGCCGGCGGCGGCGAGGTGGGCGGCACCTTCGCGGTGAACGGCCAGACGTTCACCTACGGCGCGTTCATCAGCCAGGTGATCACGTTCGTGCTCACCGCGGCGGTCGTCTACTTCGTCGTGGTGCTGCCGCTCGAGAAGGTCGCCGAGCGGCGCAGGCGCGGTGAGGAGGCCGGCCCCGTGGCGCCCACCCAGGTGGAGCTGCTCGCCGAGATCCGCGACCTGCTGCGCGCGCAGCAGGGCACCGGGCCGGGCGGGCGCCCCGGCGGACCGGGCGCCACCGCCCTCTAGTCGCGCCCTCTAGTCGCGCCCTCTAGTCGCTGCCCCAGTGGGGCGGGCGGTCCTCGAGGTAGCGCCGGTCGGGATCGGCGTCGTCGGGCCGCTCGCCCCAGCCGACGTCACGGTCGTCCGGCGCCCGCTCCACCGGAGCGGCCGGGGCCGGCTGCGGCTGCTCGGCGGCCGGCACGCCGAGGCCGTCGAGGACCTCCGCCCCCGGCAGCGCCGCCAGCACCGCCCCGGGCAGCGCGATCTTCGCCCCGCGGGTGCCCGACCCGACGACGACGAGGTCCGCGGCGGCCACCGCGGCGTCGACCAGCAGCGGCCACGACGGCGGCAGCCCCAGCGGCGTGATGCCGCCGTAGGCCATGCCGGTCTCGGCGACGGCGACGTCCTGCGGGGCGAACGAGGCCTTCCGCGCGCCCAGGTGCCGGCGGACCAGGCCGTTGACGTCGGCGCGGGTGGTGGCCAGCACGACGCAGGCGGCCAGCGCCGTCTGCCCCGCGCGGCGGGTGGCCACCACGACGCAGTTGGCCGACGCCTCCAGCGGGACGCCGTAGGCCTCCGTGAAGGCGGCGGTGTCGGCGAGGTCGTCGTCGACCGGCGCGACCCAGGCGGGGCCGGTCAGCGCGGGCAGCGCGGCGGCCACCGGGGCACCGAGCAGGTCGGCGCGGGCCACGGCCGGCTCCCAGGTGAGCGAGCCGAGGACGGGGGGCTGGTCGGTCGGGTCGGGCACGCCCCGATCCTGCCCCGTGGCCGGATCCGTGCGGCGGACGGCCCGATCACCGGCGGTGGGGACGCCGGCGACCGGCCAGGATGGGCCCATGATCGGCTCGTTGCACAGCGTCGTCATCGACGCGCCCGACGCCTACGCGCTCGCCACCTTCTACGCCGACCTGCTCGGGATGGAGGTGAGCACGGGCGCCCCCGGTGACGACTGGGTGGTGGTGACCGGGCAGGGCCACCGGCTGGCCTTCCAGCAGGCGCCGGACCTCGTGCCGCCGGACTGGCCGGACCCGGCGCGGCCGCAGCAGTTCCACCTCGACGTCTACGTGCCCGACATCGACGAGGCCGAGCCGAAGGCGCTCGCGCTCGGCGCGCGGAAGCTGCCCGGCGGCGGGGGCGACTTCCGCGTCTACGCCGACCCGGTGGGCCACCCGTTCTGCCTCGTCTGGGACGCCGCGTGAGCGCGGGGGTGCCCGGCGTCGACCGGTCCTCGGCCAGCGCGTTCGTGGCGGCGACCGGCTTCGACGTCGCGGAGGCCACGGGCACCCGGGTCACCGGCACCGTGGCGCTCGGGCCCGACCAGCACACGCCGTGGGGCGTCGTGCACGGCGGCGTCTACTGCGCGGTGATCGAGTCGGCGGCCTCGATCGGGGCCAGCGTCGCCGTCGCCGACCGCGGCCAGTTCGCCGTCGGGGTCAACAACAGCACCGACTTCCTCCGCCCGGTCACCGCCGGGCGGCTCGACGTCCTCGCGGAGCCGGTCCAGCAGGGCCGCACCCTGCAGCTGTGGCTGGTGCAGCTCACCCGCGCCGAGGACGGCAAGCTCGTCGCCCGCGGCCAGGTGCGGCTGCAGAACGTGCCGCTGCCCGGGGCCTGAGCACCGCGGGGCGCCGCGGCCCGGCGGCGCCCCGCCCTCAGACCAGCGGCAGCGCGGGCTCGCGGTAGGTGGTGCCGGCCAGCGACGGCGGCAGCACGTCGGGGTCGAGGACGACGGAGAAGAGCGCGCGCGGGTCCTGCAGCGTGGCCGGCGGTCGCGCCGCGGCGCGCGGCACCACGTGGTCCCAGCGGGCCGGGCGGCGGTGCGGCAGCAGCTCGCGGCCCTCGAAGAGGTAGTCGCCGAGCACCTCGCCCACCAGCAGGCCGGCGCCGTGCTCGATGGGCAGCGCCACGGGGTCGCCGGGGCGGATCTCGTCGAGGAAGGTCGACAGCTGGCGCAGGTCCTTGCTCGGCCGCCGGCCGGACAGCTCCTTGGCCAGCGCCCGCAGCTCTGCCGGCGAGAGCCCGGTGGCGTCGACGTCGACCCCCGACTGGGTGCCCAGCCCGACGACGCCGGCGGCCAGGCAGGCGCCGAGCTCGTTGTGCGCCCGCGGCCGCACGACCCACACCCGGGTGCCCTCCGGCTCGGGCGCCGGCGGGACGTCGTCGTGCCCCGGCCACAGGTAGGGCAGGTCGTCGGGCTCGACGCCGAACAGCGGCTCGAACAGCGGCCGGTAGAAGTCCGGGTCCTTGGCGAGCAGGTTCGACCGGTGCGAGCGGTGCACCGCCTCGTCACCCACCCAGGAGGGCAGCAGCCCGGCGCGCGCCAGCTCGTCCTGCGTGGCGTGCTCGACGTCGGGGGCGAACTCGGCGATCAGCGTGTGCGTGCTGTCGGCGAAGCCGCGCTCGCGCCACACCCGGACCATCGCGAGGCCGTAGACGACCAGCGCCGCCGTCCGCCCGCGCCACATGTGCACGACGGGGTGGGAGGTCCACCCGTAGTCGGGCAGCTCCAGGGCGCGCAGGACCTGCAGCGTCTCGACGCGCTGCTTGCCGAGCCGCGGCGAGTCCAGCAGCCGCGCGCTCTCCTCGAAGTCGGCCACCGGCAGGAAGGTCTGCATCGCGGGGCTTCCTGCCCGGCCCGGCGGCCGGTCAACCGCCGAGCGCGTCCAGTGCCGCCTCCCAGCGGGCGCGGCGGGCGTCGTCGTCCTGGTCCCACCAGGCCGGGCCCCGCTCCCCGAGCCCGGTCTTGGCCAGCTGCACCCGGTCGCGCGCGGCCCGGACGGCCTCCGGGTCGCCGGCCGTGCGCACCGCCGAGCGGGCGGCGCCGAGGTGGGACAGCAGCCGGGCGCGGACGTCGTCGGGCAGGGCCGGGTCGGCCTTCCGCCACCGCCGCCCGTCGACGACGATCCAGCGGCCGTCGTCGGTGTGCCCGACCTCCCGGCGGGTCACGCGCCGCAGCGGCGGGCGAGCTCCGGCAGCACCTCGCCGAGCGGCGCGTCCACCTTCACGTCGACCTTGGCGTCGCCGCGGGTCGGGCCGAGGTTGACCACGCCCACCGGGATGCCGAGCTCGGCGGCGCGCAGCACGAACCGGTAGCCGCTCATGACGGTGAGCGAGGAGCCGAGGACGAGCAGGGAGCCGGAGTCCTCGAGCATCCGGAAACAGGTGTCGACGCGGTCGCGCGGCACCGTCTCGCCGAAGAAGACGACGTCGGGCTTGAGCGGCCCTGACCCGCAGGCGCGGCAGTCGACCATCACGAAGCCGTCGAGCACCTCGTCGGGCAGCTCGGCGTCGCCGTCGGGGTTCACCTCGTCGGCGCGCGGGCCGAACGCCGGGTTCGCCGCCCGCAGCCGGCGGTGCAGCTCGGCGCGCGGGGCGACGTCGCCGCAGGACAGGCACACGGTGCGGTCGAGGCCGCCGTGCAGCTCGACGACGTCGCGGGCGCCGGCGGCCTGGTGCAGCCCGTCGACGTTCTGCGTGACGACGCCACCGAGCAGCCCGGCGCGCTGCAGCCGGGCGACGGCGGAGTGCCCGGCGTTGGGGCGGGCGGCGGCCATCTGCGGCCAGCCGACGTAGCTGCGCGCCCAGTAGCGGTGCCGCCCGCGCGGGTCGCGCCGGAAGGTCTGCCAGGTCATCGGCGTGTGCCGGCGCAGCGAGCCGGTGGCGCCGCGGTAGTCGGGGATGCCGGAGTCGGTGGACAGGCCGGCGCCGGAGAGGACGAGGACGTCGCCGTCGGCGACCAGGCCGGTGAGCTCGTCGAGGGCCGCCGGGGTCTCGACGGCGGGGAGGGCGGCGGTCACCGGCCCATCGTCCTCCGCGGGCGCCACCCCCGCCGCGACGTCAGGAGGAGGCGACGAGCTCCCGCTCGATGCGGGTGAGCAGCTCGTCGTAGACGCGCCGCAGCCCCTTGGGCGCGAAGGTGCGCTCGAAGAAGCCGCCGACGCCGCCCGCGCCGTCCCAGGTGGTGCGCACCCGCACGGTGCTGCCGTCGCCGGCGGCGGGCAGGACCGTCCAGGTGGTGACCATGGAGGAGCGGGTGTCGCGCTCGACCAGGGTGCCCTCGGGCTCGCTGACCTCCACGTCCTGCTCGCGCACGCGCTTGCTCGTCGCGGCGAACCGCCAGTGCACGCGGGTGCCCGCGCCCTGGCCGCCGGCCTCGACGCGGTAGTCGCTGAACTGCTCGGGCAGCGTGCGCGACCGGACGCCCGAGTAGTCGGCGAGGGCCGCGCGGACCCGGTCGACGGGGGCTCGGACGACGCGTTCGGCGGTGGCCACGACCTGTCCCATGCGGCCATCCTCCCCTGCCCGCTGCCGCCGGGCCGCGGGAGTGGCCGGGCTCACCCGTGCGGCGCCGGGCTCGCGGGTACCGACGGTGGGTGGACGCAGTGCTCTCCTCCTCCCGCGCCGGCACGGGCGAGCCCCTCCTGCTCCTGCACGGCATGGGCAGCTCGCGGCGCGACTTCGCCGCGGTGCTCCCGCAGCTGACCGGCCGCTTCGACGTGCTGGACGTGGACCTGCCCGGCGTCGGGTCCTCCCCCGCGCTGGACCGCCGGCCCACGGTCGCGGCGATCACCGACGCCGTCGAGCGGACGCTGGACGTGGAGGGCCTGGGCCGGGTGCACATGCTCGGCAACTCCCTCGGCGCCCGGGTCGCCCTCGAGCTGGCCCGCCGCGGTCGCGCGCTGTCGGTGGTGGCCATCGCGCCGTCGGGCCTCAACGTGCCGCCGGAGCGGCTCGTGCAGGGCAGCGGCATGGCCCTGGCGCGGGTGGTGATGCGGGTCGGCGCGCCGCTGGTGGGCCCGCTGTCGCGCTCGGCGCTCGGCCGGGCGGCCCTGCTGGCGCCGCTCAAGGCCCGGCCCTGGGCGACCTCCCCCGACGAGGCCCTGGGCGCGCGGGAGGGGTTCGCCGACTCCCGCGACTACTGGCGCACCCTGCTCTGGGCGCTGCTGGTCGACGTGCCGCGGGGCATGGACCGGATCGCCTGCCCGGTGACGCTGGTGCAGGGCGTGGCGGACTGGATCGCGTCGGGGCAGACGGTGCGCTACCTGCCGCTGGTCCCCGGCTCCCGTTTCGTCCCGTTGGTGTGGGCGGGCCACGCCCCGCAGTCCGACCGGCCGCGGACGATCGTGCGCCTGGTCGAGGAGACTGCGCGCCGGGCGGCTCAGCCCGGGGACTCCTCCGCGTCGAGGTAGCGGCAGCGGAAGCGGGCGCCGGCCATCGCCTCGGTGAAGCGGGCCTCCCAGGCGGGGTCGTCGGCCGGGAAGGTGGCGAACACGCGGTCCTCGAGCACTACCGGCTCGCCGTCCGGCCCGGGGCGGGAGCGCCGCAGCAGCACCCGGGTGACGCCGTCGACCTCGTCGTGCGCGGCGCCCCACGTCGCCCGCGGCGGCGCCGGGAGGGCGGGGCGCGCCGCCGTCCAGACCCCCAGCCGGGACAGCAGCAGGCCGAGCAGCACCAGCAGCACCACGATCTCGACCACCGCGAGCACCACGGACCGACGGTAGGCCCCGGGACGCTGCGCGGGGAGCCGCGCACTCCCCCGGTAGCCTCGGCACGCCCCGGGTCGGCCCCGCGCCGACGAGCCCCCGTAGCTCAGGGGATAGAGCATCGGTTTCCTAAACCGTGTGTCGCAGGTTCGAATCCTGCCGGGGGCACCAGCCCAACTGCTGGTCAACGCGATGACCAGCTCGATCCGCTGACCGGCGGGCCTCCCCGCTGGGGCCCTCAGTCCGCATCCAGTCCGCACGAGCGGCGTCCAACTCGCCACCGGACGGGATAGCACTACCGACCGGGCGTCCTCGCAGCCGACTCGTGGCCGGCGGCGGCTGGACCGCCCAGGCCGAGCCGCAGGCGGCCCCGGTGAGCAACGCCACGATGTGCGTCGCGGCCGACTGGTACCGGGGTCGGCATGGCGACCGCCATGCCGACCCTGGAAATCTTCAGGAGGCGTCAACCAGCACCCGGAACGCCCCGACCGACGCGAGGGCCCAGCCATCGACGTCATCGGGCGCTATGTGCTCGGCGTGCCAGTAGGGCGCCGTCAGCGTGGACCGGCCGACCGCCTGCGGTACCGCGAAGGGCAGGCTGCTGCACCACGCGAGCCGACCGACGAGGTTCGTTCCGATGGCGACGAGTTGCTCATACTCCTCTGACGGCTCCTGCAACGCTGCGCGCCGAACAGCGGGCACCACGCTGGCGAAGGCCAAACAGGTCTCGCTGACTGCCAGCGTCCAGAGGCCCTGGAGGTCAGCCCGACCGGCGCAGTCGTGCAGCTCGGTGAGCATGTCGAGGTCGTAATCGGTCATCCCCGTGAAGAGGCTTCGAATCCTCGCCGATTCCAAGACGAGCTTCGCGAGCAGGTCCCCACTCTGCAGGTCGTTGGCAACCGCGGTCTCGGAGAGGATCGGAGGCAGCTGCCACGGAGGCTCGGCACGGACGTCATCCGCCACGTACGGGACGCCGATTACGGCCTTCGGCGCCGGGGGTGCTAGTGCAACTGAGCCGATCGGACCTCGAGGGGCGGCCGAAGCCGGCACAGGGGGAAGCGCAGTGGCCGCACCGGACCGGGGCTGTGCAGGACCTCCCAGGACAGCCCGCTCGACCTGCGCCCAGATCTCAGGGGGACACGGCCCCGCGTAGCGACGGAAGTCGGCCCGCTTGAGCGGGATCCGTCGATCGATCTTGAGCCAGCTCGACTTCTCGCCCTCGTACCAGCCGGTCGAGTCCATCCACACATAGCCGGGACGCCCTGACTTGTCGACGCTCGTGATCATGAGGACGACGGCGCGCTCGCTGTTGGCGTCGATGACAAGGCACGGCCTGTCCTTGCTGTCCGCGACCTCCTCGAAGGGGACGTCGGCCCACCAGATCTCACCTACGGCCGGATCCGTATGCCGCGGACGGGCAAACCTAGTGAGAATCTTGAAAAGCAGGGGTGCACCACACCCGAGGAGGGGCCCAAGGGTCAAGGCGCCCTCGTCCGCGGGAGTGAGGAGAGTCAGCAGGCGCGTCACGAGAGCGCCACTCAGGACGAGGAGGAGACCCGACGTGACCGCCGCCCCAAGGATGCCGGCGAGGTCCAAGCGCCCGCCGGCCTTGCGGCTCATGATCAGGTGCCAGACGGCCGCTCCGACGAAGAGCAGCGGCAGCATGGTCACCGCGTCCACCGGGTCGGCGAACCGTGGCGACTCGGACACCCCGAGCACCCACCGGACGGCCTCAAACGCCGCCAGGCTCTTGAGGATTCCATAGACGGGCGTGGACAGCACCGCCGCGCCGATCAGCCAAAAAATCAGACGCATTACTCCCCCACTCGCTCAGTCGCGGCGAACGCCGCAATCAACACCCGGTGTTTCGGCACGTTAGCCGTTCTTCTTGAGCGAGCACTTCCAGTGCGCGGCACCGTCACGCACAAGGACCGCACACCTCATCTGATCTTCCATCAACCAGTCTCGAAGGCGGCTACATACGCATCGAACACCTCGCGAATCTGGCGCGCCGGAATGATTAGCCCGTCATCGTCGCTAGCGTCACCAAACCGGAGGAACAGGCAATCACCCTGCGCCTCCAAATGGAACATATCCGTATCGAGCGACCCCTCACCACCGCATCCAGCTAGGACGTCATCGACTAGCCGGTTTGCCGACACAAAGGGTTCCCTGTCAGGACCTCGCAAATCTGCACGAAGGTACAGTCCAAGCAGTTCATACCCAGGTGCCGCGTCGACTCTGACGAGCCCGGACGGCTCTACGACTACGGCGTCGATCAATCGTTGCTCCACCCGTCTCCTCCAACATATGCACTAGGAAAGGCAGTGACGACAGTGCCGCCAGCAGCCACGTCGGCATCACACTTCACGAAGATGTGAAAGCCACGACCGACACCTTCAAAGACCATCCCCGTCACCGTCCCCTTGGCGACGGCGTCGTCATACGCGTCGGCGATGGCTTCCTCGATGTCGGCGAGGGACCACGAGTCGGGCCAGAAGGTCGAGAACTTACTCAGGTCCCCTCCGTTCGGTTTGAACCTTGGACGACCAGAGGCATCCAGGATTCGCCAACGCCCTGAGTAGGCACCACCGCCGACCTCCTGACGAGTGGACCCATCAAAGATGAAGCCCTCGACATCTACTCCCCTCGGCCGCGAGTGGTATCCCGCCAGAGATTTTCCGTCCGGACGAAGCTCCCCTCGCGTTACATGCTGACGGGACGACCACCCGGGCCGACCTTCTGAGCCGAAGCGTCGCGCAGGCTCTCCCGCATCACCAAGCCCGTACCAGGGCGGTGGCGGAGACTGTCCTCCTCCGCGGCCGCCGCCTCCCCGCGCCAACCCTGAAACGCTAGCCGCCGGGGACGCTTCGGGGCCGTCATTCGCGGTTGTTGACACAGCCTCGCCGGAGATGCCGCCGGTCACCGAAGAGACGTCCGCTTCAGGTCGATCCGCGCTTGCCCGAGAGGCCCCCACCCTCAGATACTGCTCAAGCACCTGGGCTCTGTTGATGAGGTCGACGCGGATGGGGTCTAGCTGGTCGGCGGTCCAGGTGCCTCCCCCAGCGAGTTCGGCGGTAGCGCTCACAACCTGCGGGACCGACTCGAGCTCGGCGCTCACCTCGTCGAGAACGTTCCTGAGCTCTGAATACGCGTGCGTCAGGTCGAGGTTGAAGTCCACCCAGGCCCGACACAGCGCGCGGATGGCCGCCGGATCAGCCTTCACCGGTCGCGAGTCGCTCATGCGGCACCTCCACCTGGGACCACAGCACCACTGCCGTGCAGGTACTGCTCGAGGAGTTCGGCCAGCTGGATCAGGTCCAGTCGGATGGGGTCGAGCTGGTTCGCCGTCCAGTCAGCTCCCGCGGCGAGTTCGGCGGCAGACCCGATGACGTGCGGGATCGACTCCAGCTCCGGAGCCACCTCGTCGATCACGTTCCGCAGCTCCGAGGCGGCATGGGCGATTTCGAGCATGAACTCCACCCACGCGAGACCCAGGGCACGGATGGCTGCGGGATCGGCGTCAACGGTTCCCTGGGCGTTCATGCGGCACCTCCGGCCGGCACCACGCTGGGTGCGTCGTTGAACAGCAGCTTCACGTTGCGGAGCGCGAAGCCCCACATGACAAGGCCTGCGATGGGCGCGAGAACGACGAGGGCGGAGTCCAGCCACCCGAGGAGAAACTCCTCGCCTCCGTCACGGAAGGGTCGCGGTGCCGGGCCGTACAGGACGAGGCTCAACCCCCAGGCGAGCAGGAGGGCTTCCAGCGCCCCGCCCTGACGCTGCTCCCCTAGCCCCACCGCGTCGGTTTTAGCGAGGCGCGCGAAGACCCATGACCGCGTCGCGGCCACGATGGCGGCAACCACACCAGCAGCGAAGGCCGTCCACACGGTCGCGTTGAAGGGCCCTACGCCGTCGGAACTCCAGTACAGGACGACGTAGAAGACGAGCGCTGCGCCGAAGGTGAGAGGGAGCACGACGGCATCGCGTGCGAGTCCGAACCGGCGACGCCGGCGCCAGGCAGCCATGCGCTCGGCGCTTGCGTCTTCCAGCCGCGCCAGGCGTAGCGCCGCTATTGCGGCGTCGACGGCCTGGACGCTGGTCTGCACCCGACCGGCGATGTCATCGGTGGAAACCCTCGGTCCGTCCGTCAGACGGAACGGCAGGACGTCTCCCCCGACGCCGGGTCTCAGGGACATGGCCGGGCGGCCACCGGACTGGTCCTCCACGAACGCCGCGCGCTGATCCGCTGCGGTGACCCACTGCTCGAGCCGGCGCTGCTCGTCGTGTAGCTGCGCCAGCAGGGCGTCGCGGTCGCTCTCGCACTCCGCACGTCGTTCCTGTGCGAGGGCGTCGGCTGCCCGACGCAGGATCCCAAGGTCCTCCTCGTGCTCCAGCAGCGCCTCGACGTGGGACCGGTAGTCCTCCCAGGCGAGCGGGGATGCCGATGCGGTCTCCACGCGAGGATTCCCAGGCTCTGTGTCCACGGGTTCCATCACGGCTCCTGTCCTTGACTCATGTCGCCTGCGGGCGTGTTCGTGTGCCGTCGACCGGAGGACCGAACCGCCGCCAGGACCTGGTCCCAGCCGGCCGTGCCGGGGGCGTCGAAGGGGATGAAGGTCGTCAGGCGGTTGGGCTCGTCCCGTCGCCACAGGACCATGCGGTCCTGCTCGGGGGTCGCCTTCGTCCCGACGCCCAGACCGCTGCGCTCGTCAGCCGGAAGCTGCGCCATCACCCGCAGCTCGAAGCTGGGGAGCAGCTTGGGGGACGACGCCATGGATCCCTTGGGCAGGACCGCGGACGCCAGCTCGGCCCGGGAGGCCCAGGCACCGAAGACGTGGAAGCCCTTGTCAGGCCCGGTCTCGACCAACGTGGCGAAGACGCTCGGCTCCAGGATGCGGGCTGCACCGAAGACGACGACGAACGTCCGCGCCGTCACCCGCTCCTGCGCCTGAACGACCTCGGCGTTCAGGTCCGCCAGACGGGTTACCGCGTCGGGGACGTCGATGACCTCGACCGAGCCACCGGATGCTACGGACCGCAGAGCATCCGCGAGGGCGGTCACGGCCGCGTAATGCGGGTGATCGACTCGGGGTGCCAAGAGCACGAACCGACCGCCGTGATGCTGTGCTGCGGCCGACAGCGTCGCCCCGGCCAGCACCCCGAACAGGTCACGTTCATCGCGCCGCCCGGTGCCGATGATGGCAAGGTTGGCACCCCGGTGATCGGACAAGGTGCCGGCCACGGTGTGCGAGACCTCGACCGGTGCACCCAACCACAGGCGGGTCTCGCCACTGACGACGCGGGGAAGGTCCCCAGCGAGGCCGGCGAGGAGCGGACCGGCCGACCCCAGCGCCGCCAGGCCGGAGCCGTCGAACACGAACGGGGGCTCGGACGCCGGCGCGAGGGATGCCAGCTCGCGCTTCAACTGCGCCCGCGCCAGCTTGTCGACCAGGGCGACCTGCACGGGCACGTTCTGCGCCGGGTCTCCGGTCGAGTTGGCCAGTGCCTCGCCACGACGCGTGAGTCGGGCGGCAGCCTCGTTGCCCTCACCGAGCACGGCAGCCGAGGACTGCGTGTCCTTGGTCTTGAGCGCGATGCGGAGGCCGATCTGGTCGAACAGGCCCTTGTTGGGGCCCCATGCGCCCAGGTTGTTCAGGCTCTGGGTGGCGAGGAGCAGATGGATACCGGCGTTGCGGCCCTGCTTGGCCAGTGCGGTCAACATGGCCGCCGCCCGTGGTCCATAGATTTTGTCATCGAGGAGGACGTGAAACTCGTCGAGGACGGCGACGATGCGGGGCATCCGGACATCGGGGTGGTCCTGCGCCAGTTCGACGATGTCCGCCACCTCGTGGTCGGCGAAGACCTGGGACCGACGCTGCCTCTCCTCGTCCAGTTCCTCAAGGACGGACAGGTACATCTCGATGTCGCTCTTGACGGCGATGACCCGCGCGTGCGGCAGAGCGGTCGGCTCGGAGCGCTGTGGTGCATAGGCGCGAAACTCGACGCCGTCCTTGCCGTCGACCAGGTAGAGGTTGAGGTGCTCAGGTGAGTACTTGTGAGCCAGCGCGCAGATGACGGCGTGCAGCAACGTCGACTTGCCCATGCCGGTCATGCCGGCGACCAGCGCGTGCACTCCGCCGTTGCCCTTGACGTCCAGGGCGAACTCGTACGGCAGTCCACCGCTGCGACCGATGGGAGCGCTGATCGTCGCTCCGGGCCGCGGGCCCCACCGCGGCACGTCCGCGAGCAGGTCGGTCAACTGCAGGGCGCGCTGATTACCGGCCTGCGCTTGCGCCTCAGCGGCGGCCACCGCCGCGTGCACGACGTCGGAGTGCGGCGCGTCCTCCAGGCGGACGACGTGATCGCGTCGGACACCGGCCAGCCTGGCCCGGCCGGCGCCGTCCACCGTGACACCGTCGGCGGCGAGGAGAGGACTGATGTCCGGGTCATGTGCCCGGCGCGGCGCGTCGGTGTCGACCACCGCGAGGACGTGGACGCCGCACGCCGCACCCGTACGAGCCAGCGTCGCCAGCTGGGACAGCTCGCCGTTGCCGTAACGCGGGACGTCGAGAGCGATGACCAGGTGGTGCGGCTCCGGCACGTCGGTCGACGCGTTGTAGGCCGTCAGGGTGCGGTGACTGCCCTGGAGGAAGCGCTGCGAGACCGTCGCGACCCGACGGGCCAGGTACTCGAGCCGGTTCCGGATGTCCGGCCCCGTCACGGCGACCGGCTCGAAGACGCCGCCGCGGGTCGTGTCAGCCACGCCGAAGCGGGCGAGGGACGTCCCGTTGTGGTGAGGGTCGAGCACGTGGACACGGATGCCGCCCGGCGGCGGCGCCGTGAGAGCACGGACGAGCAGACCCTCGATCATCCCGATCAGGAGGTCCCGATCCGACTCGCCGCTCTGCAGCGTCACGTTCCTGAGCGCCGGGTTGGGCAGCAGGGCCTCGGTCAGGTCGGCCCCACCGGCGATGAGGTCGCCGATGCGCAGGACCGGCGTCGGGGCCGCCGCTGCGAGCTCCGACACGGTGCGCCACTGGGGGTGCGTGAAGGACATGGTGGCCGGTGCGGGCAGGGACAACAGACCGTCGCACAGGCGGCTCCGGTGGAACTCGTTTCGCTCCACCGCCTCCCGCTCCTTGACCGCGCGGGCGGAGCTGATCGCCGCCTCGAGTGCCTGGACACGTGAACGCGTCTCGGCCTGGACGGCCGTCGCGGTGCTGCGCAGGGAGGCCAGGGCGTACTGACTCGTGAGCTTGAGCTCCTGCAGGGCTGCTGACAGCTGTTCGCCGGCAACGGCCGCACGTCGATCGGTGGCGGACACGGGTCTCCTGAGGGGGACGGACGGGGGATCCAAAACCGTGGCCGCGTCCTCGAAACGCGGCCACGGCGAGGATCAGCCGGCGAGGAACGCTTCGATCTGCTCGAGCTTCGCGGTGATGGTGGCCTTGATGTCGTCGCCGGCCTCCACGTTCAGGCCCTCGACCAGCTCGGTGATCTCACCCGTCACCCGCTGCGACACCGAGTCGTTCCAGCCTTCGGCCGAAGCGCCGACGGCCGCGGTCATTTCCGACTTCGCGGACTCGACCTGCTCCTGGAAGGTCGTGATCGCGTCGATCAGCCGCTGGAGCGTCTCCGGGTGGACGTTCACCCCGGTCAGTGCCTGCGTCATGCTGTTCCTCCTCCGTCGATGGGGATGCGGTCGACGCCGACCGCATGTCTCGCCGGATACTTCGGACGGCCGGCGACGGACTTGAGCCGCGCGCCCGGGCCTCGTCCCGAGGGGTGAGCTCGGGCTGGCACCGCGGCCCTCACGCCCTCTTGCACTCGAGGACGTTCAAGCGAGGACGTCACCCGACCGATCAGACGGCATGACGATCACGTCCTGCCTCCACGGCGTGCTGGAGGACTGTCTTCCCTGCGCACAGAGCGAAGCCGAGCAGGCCCTGCGGGCAGCCCGGGCGGCATTGGCCGATCTCGAGGCCCAACAGCAAGCTCAGGTCGCGAAGGACCGCGCCGCCCTCGCTGCGTTCCAGCGGTACGCCCGCGGTGTACGGATCACGGCGGAGCGGATAGGACGGATGACGTCGGACTGGGAGGCCATCAAGGCCCGGTGCGAGGCCGGCCAGTCCGCGGACCTCCAGCACGGGACGCTGAGCCGGCCGGATGCCGCGGCGATGATCGAGATGACGCGTAATCGCTACCGCACCTTCCCCGACTGGCCGATGGCCGAGCTGATGCTCACCCGCTTCGGCGAGCAGGCAGACGAGGGCGAGGAGGCGGTCGGTGTGAGCGGCGGCCTGGTGCTCATCGGCGACCGCTCTGCGACCTGCGTCGTGATCGTCAGTACGCACGGGCTCTACTGGTGCTTTGACGAGCGGAAGCCGCTCTGGATGCCCTATGCCTTTGTCGACTCCGCCAGCACCTCCGCACTCACGATCGGCGAGGTGGAGGGGATCGCGTTCACCTTCACGGTGGAGTCACGCGCCTTCACGCTACTTCCGGCACCCGAGGACGAGGTCGGCTTCGTCGCCATGCTGCACGCGCTTGACTGGACGACCGTGACGGCGTCGCCCGTCTTCAGCGAACGGCACGAGGGCCTCCTACGCGGGATCCGCCTCGAGCGGCCTGGCGCAATGGGACGGCACATCGGGGCCCTCCAGGAGATAGCTCGCCTCCTCGAGGGCCGCACGACGCACCGGTTCGCGGCCTCTTTCCGGCGCAAGGGTGCCGGCGTCACGGCCATCTCCGACCGTCACGCCATCCACTACGACGTGGACCGAGGCGAGTTGCAGGTGCAGGAGTTGTCCGAGGTCGACCACAGACACATGTCGGTGGGACAGGTGGCCGTCGCGGGCATGACACGCAAGGCCATCTCGTACCGCGTCCGCGCAACCGATTCCACGCCAGCGGTCCCCGGCCATCTACCCCTTCCTGACGACGACGGCGGAGACTGGCTAACGCGGTTCCGTGACGCGGTCCGAGCTGCGGCATCGGGCGGCTCGCGGGCCTGGTGGCGGAGATGACCGCCTCGGGACCGGCAGGTGCCGGGCAGGACGGCCCTCTGCTCCACATCTGTGGCGATCGTGACCTGACCGGGACCAGCATCCCCGGATCCTGCAGCTTCTGTGGTGGCGATCTGGTCTACGAGCCAGGTGGCGTCGCACCCGGGAGCGTTCTCGCTTGCAGCGACTGTGCTTTGGATGTGATGGGGTTCCGGTCGACCTGACGCCTCTCGCCCAGCCACGAGCCGCGGTTGGCCGCGCATCGCCCGCCCCGTCCGCCTGTGGTCCCTCAAGGGCCTCGTCGACCATTGGCTGCCCCGTGGGTCTGAGAGGTGGGCATCCGCACGCGTCGGCGCTACCCGATTCGCAGGAGCGGCGTCCAGCCAGTCGATGACGACGTTTTGGACGTGCCGGGTGAGCGGGCACGGCCACCAGATCGTGTTCGAGCCTCGCGCGGCCCTCAGTCCAGGCGTCGGACGCCATGATGGCGGGACGCCGACTCGCGTACCCCGTGCCGGCCGACAGGTGGGTCGGTGGTGACCGCCCGGTGCCTGTGAAGGGCCGCCGACCCACAGCGCGGCACCGGTTGTGGACGAGGCGACGTGCTTTCTCTGCTCACAGCAGTAGGCAGACGGCCGGCTGGGACCGGGCGGTACGTCTTCGGGGCCAGGCCGTGCGCGAGCCGATCTCCGCTCATCGACCGAGGAAGAAGGGACCGACTCATGCGCCGGGGTTCCGTCAGCGAGCGCCGCAGGCATCACCCTCCGCACTAAACCTCCCAAGGAGGTAGTCCGCGTATCAGTGCTCAAGAACCGCGACGACTCATCCGAAGCATTTCGGGACGCATCGATCCCAACGCTCGACAAGGAGTCCTCTCGTGTTGGTTGTCCTGACATTCGTGGCGCTGATCGTCCTCTCCGCAGCGGCCTTCGTCGCCGTGCAGGCGAGGCGATACGGCGGAGTCCGGGCCGCGTTCAGCGGCGACCTCAAGGAGCAGCGGCAGGCGCTGGCAGCTGGCCGCTCTCGTGTCGCCTCCCTCCGCAAGCAGCGTGAGGCCGAGCTGCGTGACGCTCGACGTGGCGACGAGCAGGCCCGAGCGGCATACGACAAGCGCGTCGCCGACCTGCAGCAGCGGGTGGCCGTGCTCGAGAACCCCGGCATGGGCAACAAGTTGACCGCGCTCAAGGACGTCAAGCTCCACGAGCACGCTGTCGAGGTCTCACGGCGCACCGTGCCCCTCCTCGGAGCGCGTGCACGTGTGGAGGCCACCCATGAGAGCGCAATCCTCTACGTCACCGCAGCTGACGGATCAACGGTGTTCCGCGCCTTCGACATACGGATGAAGGACGTCGGTGACCCTCGCGTCCGAGAGACCGGTGACCTCGTCCTGGTGGAACAGAAGCAGCGCGCGGACTTCTCGGTGACGCAGATCCACGCCCTGGCTACCGCGATCAACAACGCTGTCGTGGCCGAGCAGCGGTTCGTCGAGCAGCTCCCCGCCATGCGCGCCGCAGCTGCCGCCGGCTTGACGCAGGCGATCGCAGACACCGGCGCGGTCGAGCTTGCCGCTCAGCGTCTCCGCGAGGTCGAGGCCGGAACGCCCACGGTGGGCGAGCTGGCCGCCGCTCAGGCGGAGCTCGATCGACTTGAGGTCGGCTGGCGGGGGGCTCTGGCCCAATCCGCGGCGCAGCCAGCACCGGCTGCTCCCTAACGTACCTTCCGCCATCTGGGCCGTGCCCGCGACAGCCATCGCCATCGCGGGCACGGCCCGAAGTCGGGCCGTTCACGAGGCGTCGCACGGTGAGCTAGATGTCCAAGGACTCCCACGCGAGCATCGCGGCTGCGGACCGTGTGGACGCTCAATCGGCAACCATTCCGCATGAGCGGCGTCCATCCGCTCGGCGACGGCGTCCAACTCGTCCCCGAAGAGGTGGCCGTAGCGGTCCAGCGTCATCGCCGCCGACGCGTGTCCGAGCATCGACTGGACGCCCTTGATGGAGGCACCGGACGCGATGGCGAGCGAGGCCGCGGTGTGCCGGAGCTCGTGCGGCACGAGGCCGGCCAGCCCCACGGCGATGGCCGCGCGGTCGAACCGGTCGCGCCGGAAGTTGCCGACGCGCAGCGGCACTCCGGTCCTCGAGGGGAAGACGAACTCCTCCGGGCCCCGGCCGGCCAGGTGGTCGGCCAGGTGGTCGGCCAGGAACCGCGGCACCGGCACCCAGCGGCGCGCGTGGGACTTGGGCGGCCCGAAGACCGAGCGCCCCTCGACCTCCGTCACCGACTCGGCCACCTCGATGCGGCCGCGCAGCAGGTCAACCCGCCGGACCCGCAGCGCGGCCGCCTCACCCCAGCGGAGCCCGGTATAGCCGAGGACCAGGACGAGCAGCCGGTGCGGTCCGCAGTGGTCCGCCAGGTCCGCGAGCTGCCCGTGGGTCAGGTACCGGCGGTCGGTGGTCGGCAGGCGTGGGAGGTCGACGCCGGCGGCCGCGTTGCGCGCCAGCCTGCCGTCCTTGACCGCGGCGTCGAGCATCGACGTCAGGAGGTGGTACGCCTGCCGGGTCCGGCTGGCCGACAGGCCGTCGGCACGCATGCCGGCCACCCACGCGACGACTTCGCCGTGTGCCACGCGGCCGAGCGGGACGCGCTCCCACCGAGGGAGCACCCGCGCCCGGAGCAGTGAGCGGTAGCTGGCCAACGTCTTGGGCCCGAGGTGGGAGCGGCCGGCGAACCAGGTCTCTGCCCACTGACCGACGGTCTGACGGGACAGCTCGGGGTGCACGAACGTCCCCCGGACCAGCGCGACCGTCTGCTCGTCGAGCCACCGCTGCGCATCGACCTTGCGACTGAAGGCCTTGGTGACCTCTCGGCCGGACGGGTCGCGGAAGTGGACTCGGTAGCGCTTGCCCGTGCCGTAGAGCGCGGTCCGCTCCACTTCTCCTGTCTGACGGTTCTTGCGATGCCAGCGGTCCTGGATGGTGGCCATCGGTGCGGACCTCCGTTCCCCGGCTCGTCGAGGCCATCGGCGACGTCCGACAGCCAATCGACGAGATACGACGACCGAGTAATTGAGCCGGGCTTCGAGCCAAATCTGTGGATGGCCAACGGACTGTGGACGGCGCGCCATATCTAGCTCGGCCGTGACCGGAGGACTGGATACACGCCACTTCTCCAGTACTTCTCGAGCTCTGCTCAGGCGGCACGGAGCGCGGCCGAAGCACTACTGCAGCCGCCAACGGAGTCGACGGTGCGCAAGGGCCCTCACAGGTCGGCGCTTGAGAAGGGCCTCCTGCAGGTGTCCCTGAAGGCGGCCTTAGGGGCAGCCGGTGGTACCTCAATGGGGTAAGCACCAACTGTCGTGACAGAGGTGACTCAAGGACGCGTGCCGCGTCGGCTCAAGACTCGATCAGGGGCCACGGCCGACTGATGAGTCACCTCCCGAGGGATGGAGGCAGCAGGGTGAGCATCCGCAAGATGCTCCGGAGCCGCCCCAGCCCAGAGGCCCGTATTGAGACAGGCACGGTCGGCGAACGGCGCGCACGGCCACCCGATCGAGGACGACGTCGGGGGACCGCTCAAACCCGAACAGTGCTGCACCATGCCGCATGGCGATCCGAGCGAAGTTCTCCGGAACCTGCGAGTCCTGCAACAGGCGCTACGCCGTAGACGCAGAGATCGAACGATTCCTCGACCGGTGGGCTCACGCCGCTTGCGCTCGACCGCGTCCGCCCATGCCCGCGAAGTTCCGAGGCCGCTGCGGCCTCTGCGGCGTCGCATACCCGGTCGGCACCTCGATCGAGTACCGCGGCACCGCGTGGTTCCACCACGAGTGCATCGAGCGCGACCGCGCCTCGTTCGCGCAGCGGCTGGAGCAGACCCCGCGGTACGAGGAGCGCCTGCAGATGGAGCTTGAGTACGTGCGCCTGTGGTGTCCGGACGCAACGGCACTCGAGACGATGGTGATCGAGGAGCGGAAGTCGTGGAGTCGCTCGTCCCTGAGCACGCAGGCATACGTGACTCGCCCCTCGGGCAAGGTGGTCGCGGGAGAGTTCCGACGGCAACTGCCCGAGGCTTACTTCCCCGCGTGCCAGGACCTGGCCGAGCTGGCGATCGACTGCTTCGACGGGGAGAGCTTCCCTGATTGGGCGACGTATCCCGCGTCCGCTTGACAGTCGCCGCGTCGGAGCGGTGACCGCCGCGCCGCACATAGACCAGAGATGCGCAGATCGACTTCGGGTGCGAGACGGTCGAGCTAGCGACGGCCCCCAGCCCGCTCCCGGGTTTGTTCGTGCCTTGCTCCTAGCTCGCTCGTGTCCCTGAAGCCGCCTTCAAGGACACCCGGCCAACATCTGCGGTGGCCTTCGAGCAACTAGCTCAGGCCGTCTTGGACGCGCTTCAACGCGCCGCTCAGGCCGAGGCCACCGGCACTAGAGACCCGCAAGATCAAGAGGGACACACCTCATGCACTGTCGGCCTCCTGACTCGTTGTGACGAGTAGCAGGAAGCTCGTCAGCAGCCTCCCCGGCATGGGCGCACAGGGACGGCCGACTGCCGGAAGCGCCGAGCCGAGGCTGAGCGCCGGCACAGAGACAACGCACAGCGGGCGCCGCGTGAGCCACCGGCGCGCGACGCAGCCGACGACGAGAAGGTCCCTGCACGACGCCGGGCGGCGGCCACCACCTGCACCTGGTGCGGCGGACTGATCACCCACGCAGCCGTGGCCCGCTACCGAAGTGGTGCTCGGCCACGTGTCGACACCGCGCCTGGGAGCAGACCAGGGCAGCGGCGTCGGGTCGGTCAGCCGTGCAGGTCGTCGAGCGACGCGTCGAGGTGCCCGTCCCCACGACGCCGACGCGCCATGACTGGCCGGGACTGCTCAGCGCGCTTGCCGGCCAGATCGACAGCGGTCGCGTCTACGACCGCGACCTCCTGGATCTCCTCGATGCCCTTGAGACCGTCCTGAGCGCACACCGCCGACGCGCCTACGTCCGCAGCGGATCTCTCGACCGGCAACGCCAAGCTCGCACCCGGCGACTGGCGCACCGGACCTCCAGCCCCTGAGGCACGCCGCTCGAGCTCGCACTGCAGGTCCACTGGAGAAGCCTCCGCACGCTGACTGCTGCGTGGGGTGGTCGGGCGGTGACGGCCGTGGTGAAGCCGCCTCGCAGCAGTGGACTCGCATCGAGGCGCTCGGAGGCAGCACATGACATCCACCAATGCTCGGACCAGTGCGAGCGACCTCATGACGCTCGCCGAGACCGCGGCGTACCTGCGGACGCCCGTGGCCACCCTTCGCTACTGGCGACACCTCGGCGAGGGACCGGTGGGCTTCCGCCTCGGACGTCGGGTGATACTCAAACGGGCTGATGTGGATGCGTGGCTCGACGCTCGTCGGCGGACCGAGACCCGTTGAGGAGACGGCCGCGTCCCGGCGGACCAGTGGGACATCCGCTCTCCGGCCTGGGCGCTCCAGTCCGCATCCAGTCCGCATGACGTCCACCAGACCTCAATTCGGCTCATCACGGGTCAACCACATAAGCCCAGGTCAGAGTCGTTATCCATCGACCGCCAACGGCATCCAAGACTGGCTAGATCACTTTCCTAAACCGTGTGTCGCAGGTTCGAATCCTGCCGGGGGCACCAGCACCTCACCCCAGGTGCCGGGCGAGGAAGCGGTCGACCTCGTCGGCCTCGAACGCCGGGACGCCGGTGTGCCCGCCGGTGTTGGCGTGCAGCGTCTTCTCCCGCGACCCGAGCGCGTCGAACAGGTCCAGGGCCGTCTGCCGGTCGTTGCCCTCGTCGTCCCACTGCAGCAGGACCAGCAGCGGGACCGTCACCCGCCGCGCCTCCTCCAGGATGGTCTGGGGCACGTAGCTGCCGGCGAAGAGCACGGCGGCCGTGATGCGCGGGTCGACCGCCGCCAGCCGGACGGCGATCGAGACGATCCCGCCCGAGATCCCGACCGGGCCGCCGAGCCCCGGGAGCGCGAGCAGGGCGTCGAGGGCGGCGCGCCACTCCGGGACCGCGGCCTCCACCAGCGGCAGGACGAGCCGGTCGACGATCCCCTCGTCGACCGGCCGCCGGGCCGCCAGCGCCCGCTGCAGGTCGGCGCGGGCGGCCTCGGCGGCGGCCGACGGAGGCCGCTCCCCGGCCCACGGGAGCTCGAGCGCGGCCGCGGCCCGGCCGGCCGCCACGCAGTGCCGGGCCCGGGCCAACAGGCGCGGGTACATCCGGGACAGCCCGCCGGGGTGCCCGAGCAGGACCAGCGGGGCGGGTGCGGGGCCGGGCGGAGGCGTCCACAGGACGCCGGGGACCCCGCCGAGGAGGAGGCGGCGCTCGAGGACGCCGTCGTCGGACTGTCGTTCCGAGGTGGTCTGCACGGTCGTGCCCTCCGGGAGTGCGGACGGCGCTCCTGAGCGGCCTACCGCCCGACCGTGTCCCCGCAGGGGAGCACCCACGTCAGCCTGTCCACGGGTCCTCCCTCCTGTGCGTCCGACACGGCGGGGGCGACCGTAGCCGTGACCGGGCCGGCGGGCGAAAGCGTTTTAGCTGCGGTGCTGCACCACGTTGACGACGGTGCCGTCGGGCGCGCGGACGAGGAACCGCCCACGCCCCACTCCTCGGTGGTCAGCGGGTGCACGACCTCATACCCGCGCTCGCGCGCCTCGGCCCAGGCGGCATCGGCGTCGTCGGCGTGCACCGAGATCGCCGGCACCTCGGTGCGGTGGCATCGCGGGACACGAGCTGGACGTGCGCGCCGGTGTCCGGGTCGATCAGCCGCGCCACCCAGCCGAGGTTGAACTCCTCGGTGCCCAGGCCCGAGAAGTCCGCGTAGAACTCCTCCGCCGCCGCCACGTCCGGCACCCGGAGGTTCGCCGTCACCCGCCGCACCCGCATGCCGCCGTCCTACCCCCGCGCGCCGGCCCCCGTCCGGTCGGCCGGCGCGAACCGGGCCAGCGCCATCGACAGCGCCACTGCGACGACGATGCCGATCACCGGCGGGATGCCGATGCCGAGCTCGCCGCTGAGCCAGGCCAGGAACGCGGCGACGGCGTAGGCGGCGAGGTTCGGCCAGCGCAGCGCCGGCGGCACGTGGCCCTCGGGGATGCCCCGGCGCCACCGGGCCAGGAAGTCGCCGATGACGACCCCGCCCAGCGGCGGGATGAAGGTGCCGAGCAGGACGAGGTAGTCGACCAGGTGGTCCTCCACGCCGACCAGCGCCAGCGCGGTGGCGATCACCGACCCGCCGACGACGAACGGCGCCTTGCGCGGCCGGTCGAACAGCTCGGCGCCGGCCACCCCGAAGGCGTAGGCGGTGTCGGCGTTGCTCTTCCAGAGGTTGCCGAACAGCAGCACCAGACCCCAGCCGACCAGCCCCAGCTGGTAGAGGACGAGCACGAAGTCGCCCTCGCCGAAGGTGAGGGCGCCGACCGCGCCGAAGAACACCATCAGCCCGTTGCCGACGAAGAAGCCGATGACGCAGGCCCACACCGCGTGCGACCCCGTCCGGGCGAACCGGGTCCAGTTCGGCGCCTGCGTGCCGGCGGAGACGAACGTGCCGACGACGGTGGTCACCGCGACGGCGATCGCCATCGACGTCGTCGGCTCGATGCCGGCCAGGCCGTCCCACCCGCCGACCTCCTGCAGCGAGCGCGCCAGCACCCAGAACGCCAGGACCAGGATGAGCGGCGTCGACACCAGCGACACCCAGTACATGCCGCGGTAGCCCCAGTAGGCGGTGGCGCACATCAGCGCGCTCGTCGCCACCATGACCGCGGCGCGGGCGCCGTAGGACTGCCAGCCGAACGCCTCGGCGGTCAGGTCGCCGATGGTGCCGACGACGACGCCGTACCAGCCGATCTGCGTGCCGCCGAGCAGGATCGAGGCGAGCTTCGCGCCGCGCGAGCCGAGGGTGTAGCGGGCCATGACGACGGTGGTCAGGCCGGTGCGCGCCCCGATCCAGCCCATGACGGCGACGTAGGTGCCGAGCACGAGGGACCCGAGGGCGATGACCAGCAGCAGGTCGCCGAAGGAGAACGCCGGGCCGAGGGCCGCCCCGGCGAGCATCGTCGGGGTGAAGACCGTGAAGCCGAGGAGGACGACGGCGACGGAGAAGAACGACTTGCGCGCGTGCGCCGGGACGGGGGTGACCGGGTAGTCGGGGTCGACGACGCCGGCCTCGTCGGCGCCGGGGACGCGCCCGTCGGTGCGCGGTGCGCTGCTCACGCCTCCTCCCCGATGTCCTCGTTCCAGATCTCCGGGCGCTCGGTGATCATGCGGCGCATCAGCTCGATGCACTCGGCGTCGTCGAGGACGGTGAGCTCGACGCCGTGCGAGCGCAGCAGCTCCTCCGACGCCTGGAAGCTGCGGTTCTCCCCGATGACGATGCGGGGGATCTCGTAGAGCAGGGCGGTGCCGGCGCACATGAAGCAGGGCGAGAGCGTCGTGTAGAGCACGCTGCTGCGGTAGACCGACGCCGGCTGGCGGCCCGCGTTGTCGATGCAGTCGGTCTCCCCGTGCCGGATCGGGCTGCCCATCTGCACCCGCCGGTTGCGGCCGACGGCGAGCACTTGCCCGCGGGAGACCAGGGCGGCGCCGATCGGCACGCCGCCCTCCTCCCAGCCGATGCGGGCCTGCTCGATCGCGAGGCCGAGGTGGAAGCGGTCGAGCTCCTCCGGAGACAGGCCGGGAGGTGCGCTGGGCAGGGGCACGGTGGTCACGGGCTCTCCTCGGGACGTCGTCGTGACCTCGCAGCGAAGCCGCCCCGGGGTCCCCGGACAAGGGACACCGCGTGCGGTCCGGACAGGCGATCGCTTGACACCGTGTCCGCCGCCCGGCCACGGTGCGCGAGTGCTGCCGACCGTGGCCGAGGTGCTCGCCCTGCCCGCCGTCCGCGCCGCCGCGCCCGAGGTCCTGGCCGGCGACCCGCACGCCGCCGTCGTGCGCTGGGTGCACTCCTCGGAGGTTTACGAGATGGGCGGCCTGCTGGCCGGCGGGGAGCTGCTGCTCACCACCGGTCTGGGGCTGCACGGCCGTTCGGCGCAGCAGGTCACCGACTACGCCGAGCAGCTGGCCGACGCCGGGTGCACCGCCCTCGCCCTCGAGCTCGGGCGCTCCTTCGCCGCCGTCCCCCCGGAGCTGCTGGAGACGGCGCGGCGCCGGGGGATGGTGCTGCTCGCGCTGCGCGAGGTGGTCCCGTTCGTGCGGATGGTCGAGGACTTCCACGAGCTGCTGCTGCGCCGCAAGCTGTCCTGGCGGCGCGCCGGGGAGCCGGTCTGGCAGGAGCTGCTCGGCCTGGTCGTCTCCGGGCAGGGGCTGGCCGCCCTCCTGCACGCGACGTCGCGGCTGGCCGAGTGCCCGGTGGAGCTCCTCGACGTCGACGGGCGGGTGGTCGAGCGCAGCAGCCCGCACGGGCTGGACGACTCGGCGGAGCGCTGCGGCGCCGAGGTGCGCGGCCCGCACGGTCCGGTGGGCCGGCTGGTGCTGCACGGCCGGGCGACGCCGCGGCGGACCGGGGTCGCCGAGCGGGCGGCGGTGGCGGTCGCGCTGGAGCTCGGCCGCCACCCCGACCCCGGCTCCCGGCCGTCGCTGGCGCAGGCGGTGGTCACCGACCTGGTGGCCGGGGTGCTGGTGTCGGCCGGTGACCTGCGGGACCGCCTGGCCGCGGCCGGCTGGCCGCACCCGCCGGGCACGCCGCTGCTGGTGGCGGCCGTGGAGCTCGACCGGCGCACGCCGGCCAGCGAGGCGGTGCCCGCGGTGCGCGAGGCGGCCGAGAGCGTCCTGGGCCGCTGCCTGGCCGGTGCCGCCGGCAGCACCGTCGTCGTCCTCGGCCGGGGCTGGCCGCGGTCGGCGCAGCGGCGCCAGCGCGAGGCGGCCGAGCGGATGCGGGCCCTGCTGTGCGCGGGCGCGGCGGACCCCGCCGTCCGGACGGTCGCCGTCGCCGACCCCGTCGCCGACCTCGCGGCCGTCCCGGACGCGGTGGCCGAGGCGCGCGAGCTCGTCGCCATGGCTCGGCGCATCGGCGGCCGGCACCCGGTCGTGCTCGCGCAGGACCTCGCCGTCCACCGGCTGCTGGCCGGCAGCGTCGACGGCGCCGCGCTGGCCGCCTTCGTGACCGCCCAGCTCGGCCCGCTGCTCGACCACGACGCCGCGCACGGCACCGACCTGCTGCGGACGCTGGACGCGCACGTCGCGACCGGCATGAGCAAGACGCGGACGGCGGAGGTGCTGGGCGTCCGCCGGCAGACGCTGTACGCCCGCCTGCAGCGCATCGAGCGCCTGCTCGGGGCGCCGGTCGACGACGCCGGCCAGCGCACCCGGCTGGGCACCGCCCTGAGTGCCTGGCGGGTGCGCACCGGCCTGGACCCGCAGACGGTGCCCGGACGCCCGCACTGACCGCCCGTCCCGGGTAGGGACGGCGGCATGGCACTCCGCAACGCGGCCGTCGCGGCCGGCGGCCAGTGGGTCGACCCCGACGACGGCATCCGCTACCCCTCCGGCGAGGTCCACGCCTGGGAGCCCGGGCGCAACGAGACGGTGTGCGGGCTGTCGCTGTCCCGCTCCCGGCTGACCCGCTTCCCGCACGTCAGCTGGGCCGACGTCCAGCCCGAGTCGGGCCGGCACGCCGAGGAGGTGCAGGTGGTCTGCCGCCGCTGCCGCGCCGGGCTCGGCGGCCGCCGGGACGAGCGCCGCTGGACGCGGACCGACCCGCGCCCGTGAGCCCGGGGACGGCGACCCCCGGCCGCGACGCGCCGGGGGGACACCCCGTCGAGGGGAAACACCTGCGGCTGCGAGGCGTTACCGTCTCTGATGCACGTCGTGACCCCGGCAACGGCGCCGGGGCGATGCGGAGGTGGCACAGCAGCGATGGAGACCACGGTGGTCGACGTCCCCGAGAAGGGGCGTTTCGAGGTGCGGGTCGGCGAGCGCGTCGTCGGACTGGCCAGCTACCACGTCGAGAACGGCACGATGACCCTGCCGCACACGGAGGTCGACCCGAGCATGGGCGGCCGCGGCATCGGCACGGTCCTGGTGGCCGGCGTCCTCGACGCGGCCCGCGAGCGCGGGCTGCACGTCCTCCCGTACTGCTCCTTCGTCCGGCACTACATCCAGCAGCACCCCGAGACGCTGGACCTCGTGGCCGACGACGACAAGCCGCACTTCGGCCTTGCCACCGCCGACACCTGACCGGGCGCTGACCTGCGGCACCGCGTCCGGCCACCTAGCCTGGCGGAGGTGCCCACCGCACTCCTCTGGTTCCGCCGAGACCTCCGGCTGAGCGACCACCCGGCCCTCGTCGCCGCGGTCGAGGCCGCCGGCGCGGACGGCGCCGTCGTGCCCGTCTTCGTCGTCGACCCGCGGCTGTGGGAGCCGTCGGGCCGGCCGCGCCGGCAGTTCCTGCGGGAGTGCCTCGCCGACCTGCGCGAGCAGACCGGCGGGGCGCTGGTCATCCGCTCGGGCGACCCGGCGCGGGTGGTGCCGGACCTGGTCCGCGAGACCGGTGCGCAGAGCGTGCACGTGTCCTTCGACGCCGGCGTGTACGGCCGCGCCCGCGACACCGCCGTCGAGCGGGCGCTCGGCGACGTCCCGCTCGTGCGCACCGGCTCGCCCTACGGCGTCACGCCCGGCCGGCTGACGAAGGACGACGGCACGCCGTTCAAGGTCTACTCGCCCTTCGCGCGTGCCTGGCGGGCACGCGGCATCCACTCCCCCGCCGCCCGGCCCGACGACGTCGCCTGGGCGCGGGACGTGCGGTCGGAGGACCTGCCCCCGGAGCAGGACCTCGGCGGCACGGTGCTGCCGCCGGCGGGCGAGCGCGCCGGATTGGACGCCTGGGCACTGTTCCGCGACCAGCGGCTCCTCGGCTACGCGACCGGGCGCAACAGGCCGGGCTCCGACGGCACCAGCCGGCTGTCGGCGCACCTGAAGTACGGCACCGTGCACCCGCGGACGCTGTTCGCCGACGCGCAGAGGCTCGCCGACGACCACGCCGAGGCGGTGGACGAGTTCACCGGCGAGCTCATCTGGCGGGACTTCTACGCCGACGTCCTGTGGCACCGCCCCGAGACCGCGCGGGAGCCGTTCAACCCGCAGATGAACCACATGCGGTACGACACCGGGCCGGAGGCCGACGAGCACTTCGCCGCCTGGGCCGAGGGCCGCACCGGCTACCCGATCGTCGACGCCGGGATGCGGCAGCTGCACGGCGAGGCCTACGTCCACAACCGCGTGCGGATGGTCGTGGCGTCGTTCCTGTGCAAGGACCTGCACATCGACTGGCGGCGCGGGGCCCGCTACTTCCTCGACCACCTCGTCGACGGCGACCTCGCGAGCAACCACCACGGCTGGCAGTGGGTCGCGGGCACCGGCACCGACCCCTCGCCCTACTACCGGGTGTTCAACCCGACGCGGCAGGGCCGGCAGTTCGACCCCGACGGCACCTACGTGCGGCGCTGGGTGCCCGAGCTGCGCGACGTCCCCGACCGGTACGTGCACGAGCCGTGGACCGTGCCCGGCGGCCCGCCGGAGGGCTACCCGGCGCCGGTCGTCGACCACGCCGAGGAGCGCCAGGTCGCGCTGGCCCGGTACCAGGCGGTGCGCGATGCCTGAGGGCCACACCCTCTACCGGCTGGCGAAGGAGCAGTCGGAGCTGTTCGCCGGCCGCCCGGTGCACGTGACCAGCCCGCAGGGGCGGTTCGCCGCGGGCGCCGCGCTGCTCGACGGCCGCGTCCTCGAGGAGGTCACCAGCTACGGCAAGCACCTGTTCGCCGACTTCGGCGGCGACGTGCTGCACGTGCACCTGGGCCTCTACGGCACCTACACGACCGGCGTCGGCGACCCGCCCGCCCCGCGCGGCGCGCTGCGCATGCGGTGGGTGGCCGACGGGCCGGAGGGCGGGGGCGTCTGGACCGATCTGCGCGGGGCGACCGCGTGCGACGTCCTCACCCAGCCCGAGGTCGACGCGATCCTCGACCGGCTCGGCCCCGACCCGCTGCGCACCCGCCGCGGCGGCCCGCTGTCCTACGCGAAGGTCGGCCGCAGCCGGACGGCGGTCGGCGCGCTGCTCATGGACCAGTCGGTGCTGGCCGGCGTCGGAAACGTGTACCGGGCGGAGATCCTCTTCCGGCACCGCATCTCGCCGTTCCGGCCGGGACGCGACGTCGGTGCGCAGGAGTGGCAGGCGCTGTGGGACGACCTCGTGGTGCTGCTGCGCGCCGGCGTCCGGATGGGCCGCATCGTCACCACCCAGCCGGCCGACCGCTCGCGCCGCTCGGGCGCGGTGCGCCGGGAGGACGCGCACTACGTCTACCGGCGCACCGGCCTGCCCTGCCGGATCTGCGGCACCGAGGTGCGGACCGAGGAGATGGTCGGCCGCAACCTCTACTGGTGCCCCGTCTGCCAGGCCGTCTGAGGTGACGATGCCGTCCGGGCAGGAGCCGCAGGACCTCGTCGTCCCGCTGGACCTGCTGCGCAACAGTTTCGACGTCCTCCTGCGGCACGTGCGCGAGGTGGCCGGCGACGAGGTCCGGCTCCCGGTCGACTCCTTCTGGTCGCTGTTCCCGCAGCAGCTCTACGACGTAGAGCGCCCCGCGACGTCGCAGTCGCTGGGGTCGCTGGACGACTGCCTCCACCAGCTCGAACGCATCGCCGCCGACCATCCCGACGACCTGGTCCCCTACGGCATGGTCTGGCTCGCCGACGTCCTGAGGGCCGTCGGCCACTTCGCCCATCGCGGTCCGGAGGCCGACTGAGGACCTGCCCCACCGTCCCTCGTCGCGCACGGACGGCGAGATGCGGCTGGTGGCGGTCATCAGCCTGCGATGACCGCAGCCAGCCGCAACTCGACCGGCGCACGCGACGTCGAGACCTGCGGATTCGTGATCATCGGCCGACGAGGGCCATGAGGTCGTGGACCTCGGCGCGGGCTCAGGTCAGAGGGCGCCCTTGGCGGGGTCGCCGGCGGGGACGGCGGTCAGCACGGTGACGGCCGGCGGCCCGGTGAGCTTGCCGTCCAGGCGCTTCGAGAGGTCGGTGAGCGCCTCCGCCTTGCCGTGCGTGGCGAGCGCCTCGGGGCTCTCCCACTGCTCCACCATCACCAGCTGCCCGCGGCCCTCGTGCAGGGCGTAGCGCTCGCAGCCGGGCTCCTCGTGCACCCGCGGCACCGTCTCCAGCACCGCCTGCCGGACCTCGTCGGCGTGCTCGGGCTTCGGGCTGATGGTGGCGACGACGACGACGGACACGGGCGGTCCCCTCTGCTCTGGTCGGTGGGCGCGCCGGGTCGGTGATCTGGCGCACGGCGCCCCGGCGGGGCCAGGATGCCAGTCGTGGCCGACGAGGGATCCCCCGCCCCGGACAGCGAGCGGCCCCTGCGGGTGGCGGTGGTCGGCGCCGGCCCGGCCGGCATCTACACCGCCGAGGCGCTCACCCGCCGGGCGCCGGTCCCGGTGACCGTCGACCTGCTCGACCGCCTGCCCACCCCGTTCGGCCTGGTCCGGCACGGCATCGCGCCGGACCACCCGAAGATGCGCGCCATCCGCGACACCCTGCACCGCGCGCTGGACCACCCCGGTGTCCGCTTCGTCGGCAACGTCGAGGTGGGCACCGACGTCTCCCTCGACGAGCTGCGCGCCCACGTCGACGCCGTCGTCTACACCTACGGCGCGGCGCTGGACCGGCCGCTGGCCGTCGACGGCGAGGACCTGCCGGGCAGTCTCGCCGCCACCGACCTCGTCGCCTGGTACTGCGGCCACCCCGACGCCGACCGGGCCCGCGTGGAGGCCGCGCTCGCGGGGGTCCGGCGCGCGGTCGTCGTCGGCGTCGGCAACGTCGCGCTCGACGTCGCCCGCGTGCTCGCCCGCGCCCCGCAGGAACTGGAGCCCACCGACATGCCCCAGCACGTGCTCGACGTGCTGGCCGCGACGCCGGTCGAGGAGGTCACCGTGCTCGGCCGGCGCGGCCCGGCCAACGCCTCCTTCACCACGATGGAGCTGCGCGAGCTCGACGGGCTGGACCGGGCGACCGTGCTGGTCGACCCGGCCGACCTCGAGCTCGACGCCGCCGCCGAGGAGCGCCTGGCCGGCGACCGCAACGCCTCCCGCAACCTCGCCGTGCTGCGCGAGTGGGCCGGCCACGAGCCCGCCGGGGACCGCGTCCGGCTGCGGCTGCGCTTCTACCGGCGGCCGGTGCGCCTGCTCGGCGCCGACCGGGTCACCGGCGTGGAGGTCGAGCGGACCGCCGTCGACGCCGAGGGCCGCGCGGTGGGCACCGGCGAGTACGAGGTGGTGCCGGCCGACCTCGTCGTCCGCTCGGTCGGCTACCGCGGCGAGGGGCTGCCGGGCCTGCCGGTCGACCCGCGCAGCGGCACCGTGCCGAACGAGGACGGGCGGGTGCTGCGCGACGGCGCCGCGTCACCCGGCGAGTACGTGGCCGGCTGGATCAAGCGCGGGCCGAGCGGCGTCGTCGGCACCAACAAGCACGACGCCCGGGAGACGGTCGCGTCCCTGCTCGCCGACGCCGAGGCCGGCGTCATCGCCCCCGGGGGCGACCGCGACGACCTCGTGCAGACGCTGCGCGCCCGCGGCGCGGAGCCGGTGCTGCTGGAGGACTGGCGGGCCATCGACGCCGCCGAGGTGGCGCTGGGCGCCACCCGCGGCCGGGCCCGCACCACGATGCACGAGCGGGAGGCGCTGCTGGCCGCCGCGCGGGCCGTGGCGAGGGCCTCGGCCCCGACCGCCCAGGCCCCGACCGCCTAGGTCCCCACCGCCGCGATCAGGTCGCGGGCGCCGGTCTCCGAGGCCGCGGCCACGAAGCGGATGAGCGTCTCGGTGTCGGGCTGCAGCCGCAGCGGCCCGCCCTCGGGCGTCAGCGCCACCCCGCCGGCCGCGGCCAGGACGGCCAGCCCGCCGGCGACGTCGTGCACGTGAGTCCCGCTGCGGTCGAGGTCGTGCCAGGCGCCGGCCGAGCCGTCGGCCACCAGGCACAGGTCGACGGCGGTGCAGCCGGTGACCCGCACCCGCCAGGCGGTGGCCGGCACCCGCACGACCCGGCCCGACGGCGCGACGACGGTGCTGCCCTCCCGCACGCGCGCGGGCGCCCCGTCACGCTGGGCGCCGGTGTCCCGGGCCCCGGCCCAGCGGCGCCCGGAGGACAGGTCGACCACCAGCCCGGCCACGGGCTCGCCGGCGTGCACCAGCGCCGCGGAGAACGCCCACGGCGGCAGGCCGGCGCGGAAGTTGCCGGTGCCGTCGAGCGGGTCGAGCACGACCCACGGCTGGTCGCCGCGCACCGAGGGGTCGGGCCGCTCCTCCGACAGCACCGGCACGCCGAGCGGGCGCAGCACCTCCACGGCGGCGTCGTGCGCGGCGTCGTCGGCGGCGATCGACCAGCTGCCGTCGTCCTTGCGGTGGTCGCGGCCGGTGTCGCGGGCCAGCGCCACGGCTACCTCCACCCGGGTGGCGGCGAGCGCGGCCAGGTGGGCGAAGCGCGCGGTCGCCGGGGCGTCCGCCGCCGGCGCGGGCACCTCGAGCACCCGGCCGGTGCCGGCGTCGCGCACCGTCGAGCAGCCCCACGCGGAGGCGACGGCCAGCAGCGCCGCCCGGTCGGTGACGTGGGTGGTCCGGTGGACGACGACCGCCTCGGTGGTGCCCTCGTCGGTCCACCGCCGGCGCAGGTGCGCGGCGGCGTCGTCGCCGACGAGCAGCCGGGCGCCGGGGTCGAGCAGCTCGGGCGCCAGCGCGGCGGGCGCGACGCCGAGCAGCCGCGCCGCGGCGTGCAGGTCCGCGCCGGACGCCGCGACCCGCATGGTCCCCGTCTCCGTCACGGTCCCCCCGCCTCGCCGTCCGCCCTCCCCGGCAAGGTAGGCCACCGGGCGGGGTAGGGCGCGGAGGTGTCCGCACCCGCGCCCGTCCGCACCGGCCTCGACGACGTCGACCTGGTCCTCCTCGTCCACCGCGAGGATCCCGCCCTGCTCGCCCGCCACCACGCCGCCGTCGCCGCGGCCACCGGCCCGGACTGGCGCGGGCGGGCCCTACTGGTGGAGAACGACCCGGCGCCGGCGACGTCGGCCGCCGCGCGCGCCGAGCTGGCCCGCTACCCGGGCGCGGACCGGCGGGTGCTGACCGCGGCGCGCAACCTCGGCTTCGCCCGCGCCATGGACCTCGCGCTCGACGCCTGCCGCGGCCGCTACGTGGCGCTGGTGAACTCCGACGGCGAGCCCGACCCGGGGATGCTGCGCCGGCTCGCCGAGGTGCTCGACGCCGAGCCGCGCGCGGTCTGGGCCGCGCCGGCGGTGCACGGCCCCGGTGAGGCCGACGAGCCGCCCGGCCCGCCGTTCGCCGCCGACGACCTGCCCGGCACGGCGCTGCTGGTCCGGCGGGCGGAGTTCCTCGCCGCCGGCGGCTTCGACCCGGCGTACTTCTTCTACAACGAGGACCGCGACGCCTCCTGGCGGCTGCGCGCCGCCGGCCACCTGCTGCTCCGGGTGCCCGACACCGTCTTCCGGCACGGCAAGGGCGGCCGCAGCGCCCGAGGGGTGTTCCTGCGCGAGTGGCACTACGCCCGCACGACGCAGGTGCTCCTCCCGCAGCACGCGCGGCGGCCGGTGCGGGAGACGGCGGCCTTCCTCGCCCGCCGTCCCCGCGCCGTGCTCGCCCACCTCCGCGACGGCGACGCACCCGGCGCGGCCGGCATCGCGCTGGCCCTGCTGGAGCTGCCGCGGGGGCTCGCGCTGGCCGCCGCCCGCCGGCGCCGCCCGTGGGACGGCGACCGGCTGGCGGCGTGGCTGGAGCGCAACCGGCTGCCGGTGGCCTCGCTCTAGCCGCTGTTGCGGAGCGCCGTCGCGATGCCGTTGATCGTCAGCTGGATGTTGCGGCGCACCAGCTCGTCGTCGTCCCCGGTCCGGCGGCGGCGCAGCATCTCGACCTGCAGGTGGTGCAGCGGCTCCAGGTAGGGGAACCGGTTGCGGATCGACCGGGCCAGCGACGGGTTGTCGGCCAGCAGGTGGTCGTCGCCGGTGACCGCGAGCAGCACCCGGCAGGTGCGCTCGTGCTCGGCCGTGATCTGGTCGAACACCCGCGCCCGCAGCTCCTCGTCGGGCACCAGCTCGGCGTAGCGGGCGGCGAGGTCGAGGTCGGTCTTGGCCAGCACCATCCCCATGTTCGACAGGATCGTGCGCAGGAACGGCCACCGGCGGTGCAGCTCCTGCAGCCGGGCCAGCCGCTGCGGGTCGCCGTCGATCCACGACTCCAGCGCGGAGCCGGTGCCGTACCAGCCGGGCAGCATGATCCGCGCCTGCGACCAGCTGAACACCCACGGGATGGCGCGCAGGTCGGCGATCCGGTCGCCGGCCTTGCGCGACGGCGGGCGGCTGCCGATGTTCAGCTCCGCCAGCTCGCGGATCGGCGTGGCCGCGCGGAACCACTCCACGAAGCCCGGCGTGTCGTGCACCAGCGCGCGGTAGGCGTCCTGCGCGCGGGCGGCGAGGTCGTCGAGCAGCGCGTAGGCGTCCTCGGCGTCGTCGCCCAGGCCCTCGACGTCGAGGAGCGTGGCCTCCAGCGTGGCGGCCACCAGCGCCTCGAGGTTGCGGCGGGCGAGGTCGGGCTCGCCGTACTTGGCCGCGATGACCTCGCCCTGCTCGGTGATCCGCAGCGCGCCGGCCACGGCGCCGGGCGGCTGCGCCCGGATCGCCTCGTAGCTGGGCCCGCCGCCGCGGCCGACGGTGCCGCCGCGGCCGTGGAACAGCCGCAGCCGGATGCCCTCGCGCCGCGCCACCTCCACCAGCGCGAGCTCGGCCCGGTACAGCGCCCAGTTGGCGGCCAGGTAGCCGCCGTCCTTGTTGCTGTCGGAGTAGCCGAGCATGACCTCCTGCGCGTCGCCGCGGGCGGCGACCAGCGCCCGGTACAGCGGCTGGGCGAGGACGGCGGTCATCGTCTCGCCGGCGCCCTGCAGGTCGGCGATCGTCTCGAACAGCGGCGAGATGCCGACCGGGCAGGTGGGCCCGTCCTCGCCGTCGGGGTCGAGCAGGCCCACCTCCTTGAGCAGGACGGCGACCTCCAGCACGTCGCTCACCGACTCGCACATGCTGATCACGTAGTTCGGGATCGCCCGCGGGCCGAGCTTCGCGACCTGCTCGGCGGCGGCGACCAGCAGGTCGAGCTCGCCGCGCGCCAGGTCGGACAGCTGCGCGCCCGGGCGCACCAGCGGCCGCCGCAGCTCCAGCTCGCCGGCCAGCAGCTCCACCCGCGCCGCCTCGTCGAGGGAGGCGTAGTCGGGGCACACCCCGGCCCAGGCGAGCAGCTCGGCGAGGACCTCCTCGTGCACGCTGGAGTTCTGCCGCATGTCCAGGCCCGCGAGGTGGAAGCCGAACACCTCGACGGCGTCGCGCAGGCGGGCCAGCCGGTCGTCGGCCAGCGCGCCGGCGCCGTGGGTGCGCAGCGAGGCGTCGACGACGGCGAGGTCGGCGAGCAGCTCGTCCGGCGTCGTGTACGGCTCCAGCTCGGCGTGCGGCGCCGCGCCGGGCACGGAGCCCAGCACCCGCCGCGCCGTGGCCGCCAGCCGGGCGTGCACGCCGGTCAGCGCCCGCCGGTAGGGCTCGTCGGCCCGGAACGGCGAGTCGTCGCGGGAGGCCTCGGCCAGGTGCGACAGCTCCGCCGTCGGGGTGACCAGCCGGTCGGACATCGACAGCTCGCTGCGCAGCTCGACGAGCTCGGCGAGGTGGTGGGCCAGCGCGGTCTCGGCGTGCCGCGTGCTGGCCCGGCGGACGGCGTCCGCGGTGACGAACGGGTTGCCGTCGCGGTCGCCGCCGATCCAGGACCCCGGCTGCAGCACCGGCTGGGTGGGCAGCCCGCTGCCGGGCCAGCGCGACCCGAGCTCGCGGCGCAGCTCGGCGTTGATCTCGGGGACCACGCGGAACAGCGACAGGTCGTAGTAGCGCAGCGCCTCGTCGATCTCGTCGGTGAGCCGCAGCCGCGACAGCCGCAGCAGCGCCGTCTGCCAGAGGGTGAGCACGGCCCGCTCCAGCTCGGCCGACCACGCCCGCTCGTCGACCTCGCCGGGCGCCATCCGGTCGCGCTCGCGGATCAGCTCGGTGACCTGCTTCTGCACCAGCGAGATCGTGCGCCGGCGGACCTCGGTGGGGTGCGCGGTGACCACCGGCACCACGAGCGCCCCGGCGAGCTCGCGGGCGACGGCGTCGGGGTCGAGGCCCGCGCGGTCGAGCGTGGCGAAGGTGGCCGCGAGGCTGCCCGGCTGCGGCGGCGACCCGGCGCGGCGGTGGTGCCGGCGGCGGCGCTCGTGGTGCAGGTCCTCGGCGAGGTTGGCCAGCAGCGAGAAGTGGCTGAAGGCCCGGATGACGTGGTTGGCCGCGCGGACGTCGAGGTCGCCCAGGCGGGCGGCGAGGCCCGCGCGGTCGGCCTCGGAGCGGCGCACCGCGAACGCCTGCACCCGGGTGGACTCGACCAGGTCGAGCACGTCGTCGCCGGTCTGCTCGCGGATCACCTCCCCGAGCACGCGGCCGAGCAGGCGGATGTCGTCGCGCAGCGGGGCGTCGTCGGCACGGCCGTCGCCCTCCGGGTCGCGCCCGGGCAGGCGGAGGTCGGCGACGTCGACGGTTGCTTCCGACATGCAGCGCAGTATCCGGGGTCCGTGTGACGCGCCTGTGTCGCGGGCACCTGCCCGCCCGTGCAGACCCTCCGCGCCACGCCCGCCGCCCCCGCTCCCGCCGGCCACGGGGAGGGTCCCGTCTGGGACGCCACCCGCGGCGAGCTGCTGTGGGTGGACATCTCCGCCGGGCTCGTCCGCCGCGGCGCCGTCGGCGACGACGGCGGTCTGCGCGACACCGGCTCGTTCCGCGCCGGCGACACCGTCGGGGTGGCCGCACCGGCGACGGCGGGCGGCTGGGTGGCCGCGGCCGGCGGCGGGTTCACGCACGTGGCCGAGGACGGCACCGCCCGCGCGCTCGTCGACCTCGCCCGCGAGGGCGGCAGCGAGGAGTCCGGCGGCACCCGGATGAACGACGGCGCCTGCGACCGGGCGGGCCGCTTCTTCGCCGGGACGATGGCCTTCGACCAGCGGCCCGGCGCCGGCGCGCTCTACCGGCTCGACCTCGACGGCACCGTCAGCACGGTGCTGGACGGGCTGACCGTCTCCAACGGCCTGGGCTGGTCACCCGACGGGCGCACCGTCTACCTGTCCGACTCCGGGCCCGGCCTGGTGCACGCCTTCGCCTACGACGCGGACGCCGGCACGTTCTCCGCCGGGCGGGTGCTGCTGGAGACCGGCGGCGTCGACGGCGTGGCCGACGGGCTCACCGTCGACGACGAGGGCTGCCTCTGGACGGCGATGTGGGGCGGCGGGCAGGTGCGCCGCTGGTCCCCCCACGGCGACCTGCTGGCCGTCGTCGAGGTGGGCGTGGCCAACACCTCCAGCTGCGCGTTCGCAGGGCCGGGCCGCGACCTGCTGGTGGTCAGCACCGCCCACGGCGAGGACGACGAGCCCGAGGCCGGGCGGCTGTTCACCGTGCGGCCGGGCGTCACCGGCCCGCCGGCCGACCCCTACCGCGGGCCGCTGGCCGGCATCCGCGAGGCGGTCTAGCTCTCCTGCAGCAGCTTCAGCGCGGCCGCGGCGAGCTGGTCGCCGGCGGCGGCGCCGCGCTCGAACTCCTCGGCCGCGCCGGCGATGTCGCCGCGGTCGGCCAGCAGCACGCCCAGGTTGTGGTGGCAGTACGCGTCGCCGGCCTGGATGCCGGCGCGGTAGGCCTCCTCGGCCGCCTCGTCGTCGGCCAGCTGCTCGCGGTACAGGTTGCCCAGCGGCAGCCAGGTCACCTGCTCGCCGAGCTTGGCGCCGCGCTCGAGCACCGAGCGGGCCTCGGCGGCGCGGCCGGTCTGCAGCAGCAGCGCGGCGAGGTCGGCGCGGGCGGCGGCGAAGTGCGCGGCGCCGGCCCGCAGGCGGTCCTCCAGGGCCGGGTCGAGGGTGGCGCACCACTCCCAGCAGGCGGCGACGGCGTCGGCCTCCTCGTCGCCGGAGGCCGCGAGCTCGCGCGCCACCTCCAGCGCCTGGTCGCGCTCCCCCTGCTCGCGCAGCAGGAACGCCAGCTGCAGCCCGCCCTCGGTGTCACCGGCCGCCGCCGCGCCGCGGTAGGCGGCCATGGCGCCGGCGAGGTCGCCGAGCTGCTCGAGCACCAGCCCGAGGTTGCGCCAGGCGTCGGACTCGCCGCCGGCCAGCGCCACCTCGTAGGCGTCCACGGCCTCCGACCACCGCTGCTGCGCGGCCAGGCTGTTGCCCAGGTCGTAGTAGCCGGTGACGTCGCCGAGCGAGGCCGCGCGGCGGAAGCACCACTCGGCGTCGGTCTGCCGGCCGGCCTCGGCGAGGTCGCAGCCCAGCTCGATGAGCTCGTCGGCGTCCTCGGAGGCCTGCAGCCGCCAGAGGCGCGCGTCCAGGTCCTCCGTCATGGCAGCGATCATGTCCGCCCTGACCTGCGCGCACGCCCTCCGTCGGGGTGAGGTCACCCCAACGTGTCCGGTGCTCCGCCGCGCGGGTGTCCCCCGCCCCGGGTCAGCCCTCGCGGGCCCGCAGCGCCTCCCGCAGCTTGGTCTTCCCGCCCGTGCGCAGGAGGGCGCCGGAGTAGACCCGGCCGCCGAGACGGACCACCAGCGCGATCGCCACGAGCATGAGGACGACGGCCACGCCGACCTCCCACAGCGCCACGTCGCCGGCCGCCTGCCGCACCGGCATGACCATCGGCGAGAGGCCCGGCACGTAGGAGGTCACCACCGCCAGCGTCCCGTCGGGGTCGCTCGCCGCCTGGACGGCGACGATGAAGCCCGCGACCAGCACCAGCGACGCCGGGGTGAGCACGCTGCCGAGGTCCTCCTGGCGGCTGACCAGGGAGGCGGCGACGGCGAACAGCGAGGCGTAGAGCGCGTAGCCGAGCACGAACCAGAACAGCAGCCACAGCACCGTGCCGACGAGCTCGCCGGGCAGGTCGACGACGTCGAACGCCAGCGCGCCGGTGATGCCGATCGCCGCGATGACCGCGATCTGCCCGAGGCCGAGCACGCCGAGGCCCAGGATCTTCCCGGCCAGCAGCTGCCACGGCCGCATCGTGGCCAGCAGCAGCTCCACCACCCGGCTGGACTTCTCCTCCACCACGCCCTGCGCGACGAACTGGGCGAACAGGATCAGCAGGCTGTAGAGGACGACGACGCCGACGACGGCCACCACGGTGCGCTGGGTGTCGGCCGCGGAGTCGCCGTCGAGCGTGGTGACGGTGACCTGCGGCAGGTCGGCGGGGTCGACGCCGGCCTCGCCGAGCACCTGGCCCAGGGAGACGGCGGAGACCGCGCCGGAGACCAGCGCCTCCAGCGTGCTGTCGGGCTCGCGCAGGACGAGCTCGGGGTCGCTGCCGCCGGCCCCGAGGACGGCGGCGTCGACCTCCTCGTCCTCGACCGCGGCGCGCGCGGCCGCGTCGTCGTCGAGGTCGACCACCTCGACGTCGAGGCCGAGCGTCCCGGCCTGCGCCTCGAGCGCGGCCGTCAGCTGCCCGCCGCCACCGGCGACACCGACCCGGCTGGTGTCCGAGCCGGAGTTGACGACGACCTGGAAGACCAGGACGCCGAGGATGAGCACGATCATCAGCACGGAGCTGGCGATGAACGTCTTGTCGCGGATGCGGGTGGAGATCTCACGGGCGGCGACCAGCCGGACGAGCTGCCCGCTGGACAGGGGCGAGGTCTGCGGGGAGGGCTGCGGGGCGGTCCGCTCCGGCGCGCTCACGCGGCCACCCGCTCGCTGGTGGCCTGCTGCGCCGGGTCGGCGACGGCCTCGCGGAACAGCTCGACGAGCGTGGCCTCGCGCCAGGCGAAGTGGGTGACCCGGCCGGTGCGCAGCGCGGCGGCGAGCACGGCCTGGTCGTCGGTGCCGCCGGCGAGCTCGAGCAGGGTGTCGCCGTTGGACTCCGAGACCACCCGCACGCCCGGGACGGCCGCGGCCCAGCCCGGCGCGGCGTCGGGCACCACGACCCGCAGCACCCGGCCGGCCTCGCGGCGGCGCAGCTCCTCGACGGTGCCCGTGGCCACCATGCGGCCGCGGGCGAGGATGCCGACGGAGTCGCACAGCCGCTCGACGAGGTCGAGCTGGTGGCTGGAGAAGACGACCGGGACGCCGGCGCGGCACTGCTCGAGCAGCGCCTCGGCCAGCGCGTCGACGCCGACCGGGTCGAGGCCGGAGAACGGCTCGTCGAGGATCAGCACCTCGGGGTGGCTGACCAGCGCGGCGGCCAGCTGCACGCGCTGCTGGTTGCCCAGCGACAGCTTCTCCACCGGGTCGTCGCGGCGCTCCCCGAGACCGAGCCGTCCGGCCCACTCCCCGGCCGCGCGGGCCGCAGCGGCGCCGTCCATGCCGTGCAGCCGGGCGAAGTAGGTGAGCTGCTCGCCGACCCGCATCTTCGGGTAGAGGCCGCGCTCCTCCGGCATGTAGCCGATCCGGCGCCGCATCGCCTCGTCCAGCGGCCGCCCGCGCCAGCGGACCTCGCCGGCGTCGGCGCGGGCCAGGCCCATCGCGATGCGCATCGTCGTGGTCTTCCCGGCCCCGTTGGACCCGCAGAAGCCGAACATGGAGCCGGGGGCGACGGTGAAGCCGACGCCCTCCAGCACGTGGTTGTCCCCGTAGCTCTTGTGGAGCCCGTCGAACTCGAGCACTGCCCCTCGTTCCGTCGTCGGTCCCCGTGCGCGCCGACGCTATCGGTCCCGCCTCGCGGCGCCCGCTCACCTGGGGTGTCATCGGTCCATGAGCCAGGAGAACGTGCCCGCCAGCCCGCCGTCGGGCGTCGGGCTGGAGGGCCTGCGCGGCGCCGCCGCCGGCTGCCGCGCCTGCGAGCTGTGGGAGCCGGCCACCCAGACGGTGTTCGGCGAGGGGCCGGAGACCGCTCGGATCGTGTTCGTCGGCGAGCAGCCCGGCGACCAGGAGGACCGCAAGGGCGAGCCGTTCGTCGGCCCGGCCGGCCGGCTGCTCGACCGCGCGCTGGCCGACGCGGGCATCGAGCGCCGCGACGCCTACGTCACCAACGCCGTCAAGCACTTCCGGTTCACCCCGACCGGCAAGCGGCGGATCCACCAGTCGCCGGGCGCCGAGCACATCCGCGCCTGCCGGCCGTGGCTGGAGGCCGAGTTCGAGGTGCTCAAGCCCGAGGTGGTCGTCTGCCTGGGCGCGACGGCGGCCAAGGCGCTCATCTCGCCGTCGTTCCGGATCACCAAGGAGCGCGGGAAGCTCATGCCCTGGACGCCGCCCGGGGTGGCGCGGGCCGAGGCCGGCGACGACGAGGCCGACGAGGAGGCGCCCGCGCAGACGTGGATGCTGGCGACCGCGCACCCCTCCGCGATCCTGCGCACCCCCGAGGAGGCCCGCGCGGCCGCGTTCGACGCGCTCGTCGCCGACCTGCGGGTGGTGGCCGGCGCGCTCGCCTAACGCACCGCGCGCGACGCCCGGAAGTGCAGGAACGACGGCACCGCGAGCGCGACGACGACCATCGCCACCACGGTCACGATCCCGCCGGACACCATCGCCACGCTCACGCCCGCGGCGCTGGCCACGGCGCCGGCCCGCAGGTCGCCCAGCCGCGGCCCGCCGGCCACCACGACGATGAACACGCCCTGCATGCGGCCGCGCATCTCGTCGGGCGCGGCGGTCTGCAGCATCGACGAGCGCAGCACCGCGCTGACCATGTCGCCGGCCCCGGCGACGGCCAGGCAGAGCACGGCCAGCCACAGCGACGGCGCCAGCCCGAAGCCGACGATCGCCACGCCCCACACGACGATCGCCGCGAGCACCACCGCGCCCTGCCGGTCGACCCGCGACACCCAGCCCGACGTCAGGCCCATGAGCAGCGCGCCGATGGAGATGCCGGCGAACAGCCAGCCGTAGGCGTTGGCCGACCCGGCGAACCGGCCCTCGGCGAGCTCGGGGAACACCGCCTGCGGCCAGGCGAAGAACATGGCGATGACGTCGACGACGAAGGTCATGAGCAGCACCGGCTGGGTGCGCAGGAAGCCGAAGCCCTCCCCCACCCCGCGGACGGCGGCGCCCAGCCGCAGCGGCCCCGTGTGCCCGCCCGGCGGCAACGGCGGCAGCCCGCGCACCAGCAGGACGGCGACCAGCAGGGTGACCGCGTCGACGACGTAGGCGAGGAAGAGGTCACCCAGGCCGATGAGCAGGCCGGCGGCGAGCGGGCCGACGATGACGCCGACCTGCCGCACCGTCATGGCCAGCGCGTTGGCCGCCGCCACCCCCTCCGGGCCCACGAGCGCCGGGATGACGGCGCTGCGCGCGGGCTGGTTGACCGCGGTGAAGCCGGAGACCGCGGCCACCAGCACCCACAGCAGCCAGAGGTTCCCGCCGCCGGGCAGCAGCGCCTGCGCGGCGAGCAGCGCGCTGGTCACCGCCGAGCCGACGCCGGTGACGAGCATGAGCTTGCGCCGGTCCATGGCGTCGGCGATCGCTCCGCCGAGCAGGCCGAAGACCACGAGCGGCACCAGCGACACGATGGAGGTGACGCCGACCAGCAGCGAGTCGCGGGTGAGCGCGTAGACCTGCACGGGGACCGCGACCAGCGTCATCTGCTGGCCGACCATCGTGGAGGTCAGGCCCCAGAACAGCCGCCGGTACCCGGGGTTGCGCAGCGGGCTGGTGTCGATCGCCCAGCTCCGCGACGAGCGCCGGGGCGGCACCGGCGCGGGCTCGGCGACCTTCCCCGGCTCGACCGGGTCGACGGGCAGCTCGTTCCCGGGCGTCTGCGGCGCGCTCATGGAGCGAGCCGCTGGAGCACCCAGCCGCCGCCCTCCTCGTCGTCGCGCACGAAGCGCAGCCGGTCGTGCAGCCGGCCGGGGCCGCCCTGCCAGAACTCGACGTGCTCGGGCACGACCCGGTAGCCGCCCCACGTCGGCGGCCGCGGCACCTTCTCCGTCGTCGTCCCCTCGTCGAGCAGCCGGACCCGGGACTCCAGCTCGTCGCGGGAGTCGACGACGGTGGACTGCACCGAGGCGACGGCGGCCAGCTGCGCCTCGCGCGGGCGGGGGTCCCACAGGTCGTCGGAGGCGGCGTCGCCGATCCGCTCGACGCGGCCGGTCACCCGCACCTGGCGCTGCAGCGCGTGCCAGGGGAAGACCAGCGCGGCGCGCGGGTTGGCGGCGATCTGCGCGCCCTTGGCCGAGGCGTAGCTGGTGCCGAAGACGAAGCCCGCCTCGTCGTAGCCCTTGAGCAGCACGATGCGCGCGTCCGGGGCGCCGTCGGCGTCGGCGGTGGCCACCACGACGGCGTTGGGGTCGGGGACGTCGGCGGCGACGACGTCGCGGAACCAGCGGTCGAACTGCTCGAGCCAGGTGGGCGCGAGGTCCTCCTCGCGCAGTCCCGGACGGTCGTAGTCCCTGCGCATGCGGGAGAGGTCGGGCACCCCGCCATGCTGACACCGCTCCCGCGGCCCGGCTCCGGGCGGCTCCCGCTGGGCGGCAGCCCCGCGTGGAGCGCGGGAGGCCGCTGGGCCTAGTGTCGCGGTGCAGTCGTGCGCCGCGGAACGTGCGGGCACGAGGTCCGCGCGCGCAGAGGAGCATGCGAGATGGCCGACGACTTCGTACCCGGCCTCGAGGGCGTCATCGCCTTCGAGACCACGATCGCCGAGCCCGACAAGGACGGCGGCTCGCTCCGCTACCGCGGGGTCGACATCGAGGACCTGGTCGGCAAGATCACCTTCGGCAACGTCTGGGCGCTGCTGGTCGACGGCAAGTTCGGCCCCGGCCTGCCCCCGGCCGAGCCCTTCCCCATCCCGGTGCACAGCGGCGACGTCCGCGTCGACGTGCAGGCCGCGCTCGCGATGCTGGCCCCGTTCTGGGGCTACCGCCCGCTGCTGGACATCTCCGACGAGGAGGCCCGCGACCAGCTGGCCCGCGCCGCGGTCATGGCGCTGTCCTACGTCGCGCAGTCCGCCCGCGGCATCGGCGTCCCGGCCGTGCCGCAGAGCCGGATCGACGAGGCCGCCACGATCGTCGAGCGGTTCATGGTCCGCTGGCGCGGCGAGCCCGACCCCCGCCACGTCGCCGCCGTCGACGCCTACTGGACGTCGGCCGCCGAGCACGGCATGAACGCCTCCACCTTCACCGCCCGCGTCATCGCCTCCACCGGCGCGGACGTCGCGGCCGCCATGTCCGGCGCGATCGGCGCGATGTCGGGCCCGCTGCACGGCGGCGCCCCCTCCCGCGTGCTGCACATGCTCGACGAGGTCGAGAAGAGCGGCGACGCCGAGAAGTACGTCAAGGACCTCCTGGACCGCAAGGAGCGCCTGATGGGCTTCGGGCACCGGGTCTACCGGGCCGAGGACCCCCGCGCCCGCACGCTGCGCAAGGCCGCCAAGGAGCTCGGCGCCCCGCGCTTCGACGCCGCCCTGGCCCTGGAGCAGGCCGCGCTCAAGGAGCTGCGCGAGCGGCGCCCCGACCGCCCGGTCGAGACCAACGTCGAGTTCTGGGCGGCCATCGTCCTCGACTTCGCCGAGGTCCCCAGCCACATGTTCACCTCGATGTTCACCTGCGCCCGCACCGCCGGCTGGTGCGCGCACATCCTGGAGCAGAAGCAGACCGGCCGCCTCGTGCGCCCGTCGGCCCGCTACGTCGGCCCCTCGGCGCGCAAGCCCGAGGAGGTCGAGGGCTTCGACACCATCCAGGTCAAGGCCGTCGACGCGCCCGCCTGACGAAGGACCACCCTTCCCCCACGCCTCGCTCGCTCGGCGCGGGCCCCTGAAGGGCGGCCGTTCCATCCGGTGACGACGACGACGGCCCGGGTCCGCTGCGTGCGGGCCCGGGCCGTCGCCGTCGGTCCCCCGTCCGACCCCGAGAGGCACCCGGCATGACCATCCAGATCCCCGCCGACCTGCTCCCCGCCGACGGCCGGTTCGGCTGCGGCCCGTCGAAGGTGCGCCCCGAGGCGCTGCAGGCGCTGGCCACCGACGGCGCCGGGATCATGGGCACCTCCCACCGCCAGGCGCCGGTGAAGAACCTGGTCGCCCAGGTGCGCGAGGGCCTCGGTGAGCTGTTCTCCCTGCCCGACGGTTACGAGGTGGTGCTCGGCAACGGCGGCTCCACGGCGTTCTGGGACGTCGCCACCTTCGGGCTGGTCCGCCGGCGCAGCGCGCACGGCACCTACGGCGAGTTCTCCGCCAAGTTCGCCTCCGCCGTCGCCGAGGCGCCCTTCCTCGAGGAGCCGGTGGTCGCGGCGGCGGCGCCCGGCTCGCTGGCCCTGCCGGAGGGGCGGCCCGGTGTCGACGCCTACGCGTGGGCGCACAACGAGACCTCCACCGGCGTCATGGCGCCGGTGGTCCGCCCGGCCGGCGCCGACGACGACGCCCTCGTGCTGGTCGACGCCACCAGCGGCGCCGGCGGCCTGCCGGTCGACGTCTCCCAGGCCGACGTCTACTACTTCGCGCCGCAGAAGTCCTTCGCCTCCGACGGCGGCCTCTGGATCGCGCTGATGAGCCCCGCCGCGCTGGCCCGGGTGGCCGAGATCAAGGCCTCCGGCCGCTGGATCCCCGGCTTCCTGGACCTCGCGACCGCCGTCGACAACAGCGCCAAGGACCAGACCTACAACACCCCGGCGGTGGCCACGCTGTTCCTGCTCGCCGACCAGGTGCGCTGGATGCTGGGCCTGGGCGGCCTCGACGGCGCCGTCGCGCGCAGCCGGGACTCCTCCGAGCGGCTCTACGGCTGGGCGGAGAAGTCGCCGTACGCGACGCCGTTCGTCGCCGACCCCGCCCACCGCAGCCTCGTCGTCGGCACGGTGGACTTCGACGACTCGGTGGACGCCGCCGCGCTGGCGAGGACGCTGCGGGCCAACGGCGTCGTCGACGTCGAGCCCTACCGCAAGCTCGGCCGCAACCAGCTGCGGGTCGGCATGTTCCCCGCCGTCGACCCCGACGACGTCAGCGCGCTGACCGCCTGCGTCGACTTCGTCGTCGAGCGCCTCTGACCGCCGGCGGGCGGGCCCGCCCGCTCAGCGGGCCTGCTCGCCGTCGGCGGGCTGCACCGCCGTGCTCGGGAAGTCGCGCAGGTCGCCGGTCGGCGTGCGGTCCCAGCTGCGGAAGGTGAGGTCGGTCTGCAGGTACAGCGCGACCAGCTCGGCGGTGCTGCGGATGCCGTCGAGGTGGGTGCGCTCGTTGCCGTGGCTGCCGTCGATGCCGAAGCCGATGAGCGCGGCACGGGTGTTGGCGCCGGCCTCCAGCGCCGAGGCGGCGTCGGAGCGGTAGTACTTGTAGACGTCGCGGCGGTGCGGGACGTCGTGCACGCGGCACAGGTCGATGAGGTGCCGGGTCAGGTGGTAGTCGAACGGCCCGGTCGAGTCCTGCATCGCGATGTTGACGCACTGCTCCGACGACGACTGGCCCGGCGCCACCACCGAGGTGTCGATGCTGACCAGCTCGGCGACGTCGGCGTCGAGGCCGTGGCTGGCGCCGAGGCCCACCTCCTCGGCGATGGTGACCAGCAGGTGCGCGGTGACCGGGACCTCGACGCCGTGGTCGACGATCGCCTTGAACGCACCGAGCGCGGCGGCGATGCCGGCCTTGTCGTCGAGGTGCCGGGAGTTGACGAACCCGCCACTGGTGATCACCGGCTGGGCGTCGATGGCCACGAAGTCGCCGACCTGGATGCCGCGGCGCTCGAGGTCGGCGCGGCTGTGCACCACCTCGTCGACGCGGACCTCGACGAAGTCCCAGCCCACGCCCTGCTCGTCGACCTCGTCGCCGTAGCGGTGCCCGCTGGCCTTGATCGGCAGGATCGTGCCGGTGTGCCAGTAGTCGCCGGAGACGTCGTCGCTGAAGATCGTCACCCGCGCGCCCTCGGCGAACCGGGCGCTGTGCGTGCCCACCGGGACGATGGCCAGCCGGCCGTTGTCCTTGAGCTGGCTGACCATGCAGCCGATCGTGTCGGCGTGCACGACCACGGTGCGGTCGGCGCCCGGCGTGCGGCTGGGCAGCTCGGCGATCAGCGCGCCGCGGCGGGTCACCTCGAAGTCCAGGCCCAGCGCCCGCAGCTCACCGCCGATGAGCTGCATGACGTGGTCGGTGCGCCCCGACGGGCTCGGGATGGTGAGCAGCTCCATCATCACGCGCTGGACGTAGTCCATGTCGATCGGCAGGCGCTTCTGGCCCGCGTCGACCGGTGAGGGGAGGAAGCGCGCGTCGGGCTCGGCGTCGGGTGCGGACTCGTCGCGGACGAGGCCGGCGTCGTCGCGGGGACCGGTCAGCATGGGAGCCGAGTCTAGGGGCGGCGCGGCAGCCGGCCCGGCGGGGCGGGGAGGCAGCCGCACCCGCCACGCCGGACCGCCTGCTGCCACGCGGGCGCTCGCGCGGATAGCCTCGCCCCTGGGCCCGTGTACCCCGGGTCCCGTCCGTGTCGCCGTCCGAGGAGGTCTCCCGTGCGCTCCCTGCGCCTCGTGGGCCTGTCCGAGGACGGCCGCCACCTGGTGCTCGCCGTCGAGGGCGGCGGCGACGGCGCCGACGACGGCGAGCGCTTCGAGCTCCCGGTCGACGACCGGCTGCGCGCCGCGGCCCGCGGGGACACCCGCCGGCTGGGCCAGATCGAGGCCGACGGCGGGCTGTCGCCGCGGGTCATCCAGGCCCGCATCCGCGCCGGCGAGACCCCCGAGCAGGTCGCGGCGTCCTCCGGCACCCGGGTCGAGCGGATCATGCGCTTCGCCCACACCGTGCTGCAGGAACGCTCCCGGCTGGCCGAGCAGGCGCGCGAGGCGCGGGTCCGGCTCTCCGAGGGCATCCCCGGCGCCCCGCTCCAGCAGTTCATGGCCGAGCGGCTGCGGCTGCTCGGCGCCGACCTCGACGCCGTCCGGTGGGACGCCGCGCGGGCCGAGGACGGCACCTGGGTGGTGACCGCCGCGTGGCGCGCCGGCGCCAAGGAGGGGACGACGCTCTGGGTCTACGACGTCCCGGCGCGCACCGTCACCCCGGCCGACCAGGGCACCCGCGACTTCGCCGAGGGCACGCGCCTGGTGCGCGTCGTCCCCGGTGTCCCGGCCGAGCGGCCGATCATGCCGGTGCACCGCAGCGCCGCCGTCCCCGAGCGCACCCCGGCCTCCGCGGCTCCCGCGGCCGAGGAGCCGCCCGCGCCCGTCGCCCCGCCGGCCGCCGAGCGGCGCACCGACGCCGCGCAGCTCACCGACGACGAGATCGCCGAGCACGACACGGTCGTCCTGCGCACCGGCGAGACCGACGGCGAGGACGAGGACCCGCGCGCCCGCGTCCCGGCCTGGGAGGACATCGTCTTCGGGGTGCGCCGCAACCGCTGACCGGCGGCCTGTGACGGACCGGACGTGTCCAACCGATCGGCGCGGGTACCCCACCGGCATGTCGATGTCGGTGTCCATGCCCCTCGGGGGCGTCCAGGTCGGGTCCTACGACAGCTACCAGCAGGCGCAGGCGGCGGTGGACCACCTGTCCGACGAGAAGTTCCCGGTCGAGAACGTCACGATCATCGGCTCGGACCTGAAGATGGTCGAGCGGGTCACCGGCCGGCTGACCTGGGGCCGCGCGATCGCCGCCGGCGCAGCCAGCGGCGCGTGGTGGGGCCTGTTCGTCGGCCTGCTGCTGGGGATCTTCGCGCCGAGCGGCACGAGCTGGATCAGCTCGGTGCTCACCGGCCTGCTCATCGGCCTCGTCTTCGGCGCCCTGTTCGGGGCGATGGGCTACGCGGCCACCCGCGGGCAGCGCGACTTCACCAGTGTCTCGCAGGTGACCGCGAGCCGGTACGACGTCATGTGCGACCCCGCGCACGCCGAGAACGCCCGGGCGATCCTGGCCCGCTGGTCGCTCCGGAACTAGCGCAGGGTCGCGAAGGCGACGGCGGCGGCCGCGGCGACGCCGAGGGAGTCCACGCCCGCCCGCATGGGGATCCGTGCGCGCACCCGCGCCGCCGCCTGCGCCTCCGGGGTGAGCCCCGGACCCTCGGCGCCGAGCAGGACCGCGGTGCGGGGGTGCGCGCGCGGGTCGACGTCGCCGAGGTCGACGGCGTCGGCGGCCGGGGTGAGCGCCACGGTGAGGTAGCCGGCGTCGTGCAGCCGGTGCAGGCCCGCGGGCCAGTCGTCGAGCACGGCGAAGGGCAGCGCCAGCACGTGTCCCATCGACACCCGCACCGCGCGGCGGTAGAGCGGGTCGGCGCAGCGGGGGTCGAGCAGCAGCCCGTCGACACCGAGGGCCACCGCGGAGCGGGCGATCGAGCCGAGGTTCTCCGCGTCGTTGAGCGCCTCGAGCACCGCCAGCCGCCGCGGCGCGGCCGGGTCCGGGCCGGCCAGCAGCGCGCCGACGTCGGCCGGCGGGCGCCGGTCGGCCGAGGCCAGCACCCCGCGGGTGAGCCGGAAGCCGATGAGCTCCGACAGCGCCCACTTGTCCATCTCGTAGGCCGGCACGCCCGGCGGCAGGTCCAGCGCGGCCAGCCGCCCGGGGACGCCGAGCACCGCCCGCACCCGGTACGGCGAGACCAGCAGCCGCTGCACCGCGGGCACGCCCTCGACGATCACCGGGCCGGTGCCCCGCTCCCTCCCGGCGGGGCGGTCACCGGCGTGCAGGTCGCGGAAGTCGGCGACCCGCTCGTCGGCGACGTCGGAGATCGGCTCGGCCACGGGGGCATCCTCCCCGAGCGCCGGAGCCGGCCTCCCCGCAGGATCGGGTGGTGCCCAACCCAGTGGTCGTCGTCGGAGCCGGCATCGCCGGCGTGGCCTGCGCCCGGGCGCTCGCGGACGCGGGGATGCCGGTGCGCGTCCTCGACCGCGGGCGCCGCCCCGGCGGCCGGATGGCCTCCCGGACGCTGGAGGGCCGGGTCACCGACCTCGGCGCCAGCTACCTGACCGCCTCCGGCGGCTCGCCGTTCGCCGCCGTCGTCGACGACTGGGTGGCGCGCGGGCTGGCCCGCCCCTGGACCGACACCTTCGCCGTCGCCGGGCCCGACGGGGTCCGCGAGACCCGCAGCGGCCCGCTGCGCTACGCCGCCCCCGGCGGGCTGCGCTCGCTCGTCGCCGACCTCGCCGGTGGCCTCGACGTCGCGCAGGAGCGCGAGGTCGGGCGGGTGGAGCCGGGCCCGCGGGTCGACGGCGAGCAGGTGCCCGCCGTCGTCCTGGCCCTGCCCGACCCGCAGGCCCGCCGCCTGCTGCCCGCCGACCTCGGCGGCCGGCTGCTCGGCGACGAGCAGGCGCACCCCTGGCAGCCCACCCTCGCCGTGGCGCTGGGGTGGGACGAGCGCCGGTGGCCGGCCGACCTGCACGGCGCCTTCGTGCACGACGACCCGGTGGTCGAGTGGATCGCCGATGACGGCGACCGGCGCGGGGACGGCGCCCCGGTGCTGGTCGCGCACACGACGCCGGGCACCGCCGCGGCGCACCTGGACGACCCGGGCCGCGCGGTGCCGGAGGTGACCACCGCGGTGCGCCGGGCGCTCGGCATCGACACCCCGCCGGCCTGGACGCACGTGCACCGCTGGACCTTCGCCAAGCCGGCGGCGCCGCGCGAGGAGCCGCACGGCCTGGCCGACGGGGTGGGCGTGTGCGGCGACGGGTGGCGGGCGCCGTCGAAGGTGGAGAGCGCCTGGACCTCCGGGCACCTGCTCGGCACCGCGCTGGGCCGGGCCTGAGTGCCGGGCGGACTCGCCCCGCCGCCCGGACCGGCCGACCAGCGCGCCGAGGAGGAGCGCTCCGACGGCTCCCCGGCCAAGGCCGGGCTGCGCGGCATCGGCCTGCCGGCGGTCGTCGCCGTCGCCATCGGCCTGCTGCTCGTCGTCGTGTACCTGGCCGCCTTCCCCGCCGCGGAGCCGCACGGCCTGCCCGTCGGGGTCACCGGCCCGGCGGACGTCGTCGCCGACGTCCGGGCGGGGGTCGAGGGGTCGCGCCCGGGCGCGCTGGCGCTGACGGGCCTCCCCGACGCCGCGGTCGCCGAGCGGGCGGTGACCTCCGGGGACGTCGTCGCCGCGCTGGTGCTCGACGGCCCGCCGCGGCTGCTCGTGGCCGGGGCGCACGGGCAGCCGGTGACCCAGGACCTCACCGGGATCCTGGGACCGGTGGTCGCCGAGCGGGCCGGTGGGCAGCCGGCGGTCACCGACCTCGCGCCGCTGGCCGAGGGTGACCGGCGCGGGCGGGCCATCGACCACACCGCGTTCGGCGTGGTGCTCGGCGGGTTCCTCTTCGGCATCACCAGCTACCAGGCGGCGCCGAAGCTGCGCCTGCGGCTGCGGCTGCTGAGCGCCGTCCTGTTCGCGGTCGCGGCGGGGCTGCTCGGCGCGCTGCTGTCGGTCACGCTGTCCGGCGCCCTCCCCGCCGGCTTCTGGCCGGTCGCCGGGATCGTCGCGCTGCTGGCGCTGGCCTGCGGGTCCGCAGCCGCCCTCGCCCTGCGCCTGCTGGGCGGCGCGGGCACGTTCGTGGCCACCGCCGTCCTGCTCACCCTCGGCGCGGCCACCAGCACCGGCAGCTTCCCCGCGCAGTACCTGCCGGGCTGGCTGGAACCGCTGGCGTCGGTGCTCCCGCCGGGGGTCGCGGTGCGGGCGCTGCGGGGCCTGGCCTACCTCGGCGGCGACGGCGCCGGCCGGGCCGTCTGGGTGCTCGGCCTGTGGTGCGTCGTCCCGCTGGTGATGGTCGCCGCGGCCGACGCGGTGGCGAGGCGGCGCGCCCGCACCCCTTGACCCGGTCGGCGGAACTCACCTAGCGTTGAGTTCATCAGGCGTTGAGTTCTCGCCCTCGGGAGGCCCCCATGACCGACGCCGTCACCGTCACCGACCTCGTCGTCGACCGCGGGCACCGCCGCGTGCTGCCCGGGCTGTCCTGCGCGGTCCCCGCCGGCCGGGTCACCGGCCTGCTCGGCCCCAGCGGCAGCGGGAAGACGACGCTGCTGCGGGCGCTCGTGGGCGTGCAGCGGATCCGCTCCGGCACGGTCACCGTGCTCGGCGAGCCCGCCGGCTCCCCCGGCCTGCGCTCGCGGGTCGGCTACGTCACCCAGGCGCCGAGCGTCTACCCCGACCTGACCGTCCGCGAGAACGCCCGCCACTTCGCCGCCCTGTACGGCCGGGGCGCCCGGGCCGCCGACGACGCGCTCGCCGCCGTCGGGATGGCCGCCGCCGCCGGGCAGCTGGTGGCGGACCTCTCCGGCGGGCAGCGCGGCCGGGCGTCGCTGGCCTGCGCGCTGGTCGGCGAGCCCGAGCTGCTGGTCCTCGACGAGCCCACCGTGGGCCTGGACCCGCTGCTGCGCGTGGAGCTGTGGGACCGGTTCCACGCCCTGGCCGCGGCCGGCACCACGCTGCTGGTGTCCAGCCACGTCATGGACGAGGCCGGCCGCTGCGACCGGCTGCTGCTGCTCCGCGAGGGCCGGCTGCTGGCCGACGTGACACCCGGGGAGCTCCGCGAGGACGCCGGCACACCCGACCTCGAGGAGGCCTTCCTGGCCCTCGTGCGGCGCGGGGAGCAGGTGCCGGCATGAGCAGCGCCACCGCCGTCCTGAGCCCCCGGCTCACCGTCGCCACCACCGGGCGGGTGCTGCGCCAGCTGCGCCACGACCACCGCACCATCGCCATGCTCGTGCTGCTGCCGAGCCTGCTGCTGGGCCTGCTGTACCTGCTGTGGCGGGACGTGCCGGCGCTGCCCGGGCAGCCGACGGTCTTCGACCGGGTCGGGCTCACCATGCTCGGGGTCTTCCCGTTCGTCGTGATGTTCCTGGTGACCAGCATCGCCATGCTGCGCGAGCGCACGTCGGGCACGCTCGAGCGGCTGCTGACCACCCCGCTGTCGCGACTGGACCTGCTGCTCGGCTACGGCACGGCGTTCGGGCTGGCCGCCGCGGCCCAGGCGCTGGTCACGGTCACCGTGGCCACCACGCTCTACGACCTCGACATCGCCGGGTCGGTCTGGCTGGTGGTGCTGATCGCCGTCGCCGACGCCGTCCTCGGGGTGGCGCTGGGCCTGCTGGCCAGCGCCTTCGCCCGCAGCGAGTTCCAGGCCGTGCAGTTCATGCCGGTCGTCGTCCTGCCGCAGTTCTTCCTCTGCGGGCTCCTGGTGCCCCGCGAGCAGATGGCCGGCTGGCTGCAGGCGGTGAGCGACGTGCTGCCGCTGACCTACGCGGTGGAGGCACTGCAGGAGGTCGGGCGGTCGTCGTCGGGGACCGGCACGATGTGGACCGACGTCGGCGTGGTGGCCGGCGCGGCGGTCCTCGCCCTCGCCCTGGCGGCGGCGACCCTGCGGAGGAGGAGCAGCTGAGCCCAGCGCGGCGCCCGACCGGACGGCGGCCGGGCAACCCCGGCACGCGGGCGGCGGTCCTCGACGCCGCCCGCGCGGCCTTCGCCGAGCGCGGCTTCGACGCGACGTCGATCCGCGCGGTGGCCACCGCGGCCGGCGTCGACCCCGCCCTGGTGCACCACTACTTCGGCACCAAGGACAAGCTGTTCCTCGCGGCGATCGAGGCGCCGGCCGACCCCGGGACCTTCCTGCCCGAGGTGCTCGAGGCCGGTCCCGAGCACCTCGGGGAGAGCGTCGTCCGCATGCTGCTGCGGGTCTGGGACGGCCCCGCCCGCCCGGCGGGCCTGGCGCTCGTCCGCTCGGCGGTGGGCAACGAGTGGACCGCGCGGCTGCTGCGGGAGTTCCTCGTCTCCCAGGTGCTGCGCCGGGTGGTCGGCACGCTCGACCTGCCGCCGGCCGAGGCGGAGGCCCGCGGCGCACTCACCGCCTCGCAGCTGATCGGCGTGGTGATGGCCCGCTACGTGCTCCGCGTGGAGCCGCTCGCCTCGGCGTCGGCCGAGGAGCTGGTGGCGGCGGTCGGCCCGACCGTGCAGCGCTACCTGACCGGCGACGTCGCCCTGCCCGGCCGGCGGGACTAGCGCGCGACGCGGGCCAGCTGCCGGGCCTGGGCGACCAGCCGCCCGGTGGCGTCCCAGATCCGGCACTCCTCGTCCGACCAGCCGCCGGTCACCTCGGTGGAGCGCGACTCGACCAGGCACCAGCCCGGCGCGGGCAGCGCGCGGACGAGCACCTGCAGCTGCACGGTGGGCGCCCAGCCGGGCCTGCCGACGGCGAAGGCGGTGGGCGGCAGCGCGTCGGCGAACAGCAGGAGGGCCAGCGGGTCGGGGTCGCGGCCGTCGGCCAGCCGGATCCAGGCGCGCAGCAGGCGGGTGTCGGAGGGCCGGCCCACCGTCCAGCCCGCCGTCGCCGGGTCCAGCCGGGTGTCGATCTGCCGGGCCAGCCCGACCGCCGGGCCGCCCTCGGCGCTGCGGGTGGCCACGCACTCGTCGGGTCCGGGGACCTCGGGTGCCGGGTTGACCGAGTAGTCGCTGCCGTCGCGGCCGAGGGTCGCCGTCGTCACCTGGACGGCGAGCGAGGGGCCAGCCGCGCCGGTGAGCAGCACCGAGGAGTGCGCGAGGGTGCGCCCGGCCGGGCCGGCCGTGACGGTGAGGTCGGCCGGGCCTCCCGGGGTGGCGCGCAGGTAGCTCGCCGACAGCGCGACCGGGTGCGGGTGCGGGCTGTCGAGCAGCGCCGCACGGGCCACCACGCCGAGCAGGTAGCCGCCGTTGAGGACGCCGGCGCCGACGTCCCAGCCCGGGTCGAGCTCGGCGCGGATCCCGCCGCCCTCGGTGCGGGTGACGGCGGTGGCCCGGTCGAAGGCGGCGTCGGTCTGCGGCACGGACGCCAGGGTGCCAGGGTGCGCAGACGTGGAGTACACGCACCTGGGACGCAGCGGCCTGTCGGTCTCCCGCCTCTGCCTCGGCACGATGAACTTCGGCTGGAAGACCGAGGAGTCCGACGCGCACGCGGTCATGGACCGGGCACACGAGGCGGGCATCAACTTCTTCGACACCGCCAACGTCTACGGCTTCGAGGCCGGCAAGGGCCGCACCGAGGAGGTGATCGGCACCTGGTTCGCCCAGGGCGGCGGCCGCCGGGAGCGCACCGTGCTGGCGACCAAGGTCTACGGCGGGATGTCCGACTGGCCCAACGACACGTTCCTGTCCGCCCGCAACGTCGTGCGGGCGTGCGACGCGTCGCTGCGCCGGCTGCGGACCGACTGGATCGACCTCTACCAGTTCCACCACGTCGACCTCGCGACGCCGTGGGAGGAGATCTGGCAGGCCTGCGAGACGCTCGTGGCGCAGGGCAAGGTGCTCTACGTCGGCTCGTCGAACCACGCGGCCTGGCAGCTCGCCGCGGCCAACGAGGCCGCCGCCCGCCGGCACTTCCTCGGCCTGGTCAGCGAGCAGTCGCACTACAACCTGCTCACCCGGCACGTGGAGCTCGAGGTGCTGCCGGCGGCCCGGCACTACGGCATCGGGGTCATCCCGTGGAGCCCGCTGGCGCAGGGGCTGCTGGCCGGCGTGCTCGGCGAGCAGGAGGGCGCCCGGCGGCAGATGGAGCGCAACCGGGAGCGGATCGAGGCGCACCGGCCCGCGCTGCAGGCCTTCGAGGACGCCTGCCGCGACTGGGGGCTCGCGCCGGCCGACGTCGCGCTGGCCTGGCTGCTGCACCAGGACGGCGTGACCGCGCCGATCGTCGGGCCGCGCACGATGGCCCAGCTCGAGGGGTCGCTCGGCGCGCTGGACGTGAGGCTGGAGCAGGCGCAGCTCGACCGGCTCGACGAGGTCTTCCCCGGCTTCAGGGCCGCCCCGATGGAGTACGCCTGGTAGCGAAGGAGGCGAGCGGCTCGTGCCGGCCGCCGCTGCTGCGCACCAGGGTCACCCCCGTCAGCGGCCAGTCCGGCCCGCGGTGGCCGGCTAGCCGGTCGGGCAGGTCGGCGTCGGCCGGCCGGCGCGGGTCCCAGCGGCCCAGCGTGAGGTGCGGCCGGAACGGGCGGTCCTCCACCGGCAGCCCGAGCCCCCCGGCGGCGCGGGCCAGCCGCGCGGCGAGCCCGGCGAGCACGTCGACGTCGCCGTCCACCCCGGCCCAGAACACCTGCGGCCGGCGCCGGGAGCCGAACCGCCCGGCCCCGGCCAGCCGTAGCGTGGCCGGCGGGGTCGGGTCGACGGCGGCCCCGACGGCGGCGGTCAGCCCGGGCAGCAGGTCCGGCGGCACCGCGCCGAGGAACAGCAGCGTGAGGTGCCAGCGGGCCGGGTCGCCCCACCGCGGGGCGCCGGGCGCCTCGCGCAGCGGCGCCAGCGCCGCGGCGAGCGAGGCGCGGGCGTCCTCGGGCGGGACGGCCGCGACGAACAGCCGCAGGGGCGCCGGCCCGGTCAGCGCACCACCAGGCCGGCCGCGGCCAGCGCCGTCTCCACCCGCAGCCGCTCCACGTCGCGGGCGAAGCCGGGCGGCAGGCCGCGCAGCGTCGTCGGCACGGCGAACTGGCCGGCCGCCTCCACCAGGACGTCGTCGTAGGCCGCCTGGAAGCCGCGGCGGCGCACCTGCGGCGACCCGGCCGGGACCACGTCGAGCTGGCGGGCGAGCCGGCGCAGGTCGGCGGCGACCGCCTGCACGGGGCGGTGCACCGGCGCCGGGGGCGCGGCACCCCCCGCGGCCTCCCGCGCCCGGCGACGGGCGCGCAGGTCCTGGGTGAACTGGCCGGAGAACAGGCGGAACAGCAGGCCGAGCGCGGCGAAGGCGCCGACGAGCATCGCGGTGATGCCGGCGAGCTGGAGCAGGGCGGGGACCATCGGGCTCATGCGGCGCGCTCCCGTGCGGACCGGGGGACGGCGGTGGCCGCGACGGTACGTCGGTGGCGGGCCGCCCGCCACGTCGCCGGTCAGGCCGCCGGTCAGGCGACCGCGGGCGCCCGGCGGGCGCGCAGCAGCGACAGCCCGGCCGCCACCCCGGCGACGACCACGACCGCCCCGCCCAGCGACATCCCCCACCGTGCGCCGAGGTGCTCGCTCACCCAGCCCACCAGCGGCGCCCCGAGCGGCGTGCCGCCCATGAAGCAGGTGAAGTACAGCGCCATCACCCGCCCGCGCATCTGCGGATCGGCGCCCAGCTGCACGAAGCTGTTGTTGGCCACGCTGAACACCAGGGCCGCCGCACCCGTGGGCACCAGCAGGACGGCGAACGGCCAGAACCCGGAGACCAGCCCGCACGCCACCGTCAGCAGGCCGAACACGACCGCCGAGACCACGAGGAACCGCCGCCGCGGGCGGGCGCTGCGCCGGGTGGAGAGGAACGCCCCGGTCAGCGAGCCGACGGCGAACAGCGTGGACAGCAGGCCGAAGCCCTCCGCGCCCAGGCCCAGCACCTCGCGGGCCATCAGCGCGATGGTCACCTGGAAGTTGAAGCCGAAGGTGCCGATGACGAAGGCCAGCAGCATCGCCAGCCGCAGGTCGGCGCGGTTCCAGGTGTAGGCGAGCCCCTCGCGCAGCTGTCCGCGCCCGCGCGCCACCGGCGCGCTGCGGTGCAGCTCCTCCGGCCGCATCGCCGACAGCGCCCCGATGGTGAACACGAAGCTGGCGGCGTTGACGAAGAACGCCGGCGCGGTGTCGCCGCCGGCGGCGCCGATGAGCAGCCCGGCCAGCGACGGGCCGACGAGACGGGCGCCGTTGAAGATCGTCGAGTTGAGCCCGACGGCGTTGGCCAGCAGGCCGGGGCCGACCATCTCCGAGACGAACGCCTGCCGCACCGGCGCGTCGACGGCGGCCACCGACCCGAGGCCCGCGGCCAGGACGAACACGTGCCACAGCGCGATCGCGTCGGTGACCACGAGGGTGGCCAGGCACAGCGCGAGCAGGCCCATGAGCGCCTGGGTGACGACGAGGACGCGGCGCTTGTCGTGCCGGTCGGCCAGGATCCCGCCGAGCATGCCGAGGACCAGCGTCGGCCCGAACTGCAGCGCCGTCACCAGCCCGAGGGCGACGCCGCTGTCGCCGGAGAGCTGCAGCACCAGCCAGTCCTGGCCGATGCGCTGCATCCACGTCCCGGTCAGGCTGACCAGGTTCGCCGACGCGTAGAGCCGGAAGTTGTGCACCCGCAGGGAGCGGAAGGACCCGTGCCCGGGGTCCGCGACCTCCGCGGCGGTGGTCTCAGCAGCCGTGGACGTCACCCACCGGCGAGCTCCTCCATGATCTCGGCGGCCTCGCGCAGGGTGGCCCGCTTCTCCGGCGTCAGGCTCTGCAGCCGTCCCGAGAGCCACGCCTCACGGGCGCGGGCCTCCTCGGTGAGCAGCGTCTCGGCGGCGTCGGTGAGGCCGATGACCACCTGCCGGCCGTCGGTCGGGTGCGGGGTCCGGGTGACCAGCCCCCGCGCCTCGAGCGCGACGACGACGCGGGTCATCGACGGCGGCTGCACCCGCTCGTGCGCGGCCAGCTCCCCCGGGCTCATGGGGCCGTGCCGCTTGAGCGTGGACAGCGCGGCCAGGTGGGTGAGCGTGACGGAGGTGTCGACCCGCTGGTTGCGCAGCCGCCGGGAGAACCGCATGACGGCCAGGCGCAGGTCGTGGGCGAGCGCCGCGGTGCCCAGCGTCGACCTCGTCACGGTCCCCAGCCTACCCGGGTCGTTAGCAGTGCTCAGAACAGTTGCTGGAGCGGCTCCAGCGCGAAGTAGACGAGGAAGAGCACCGCGATGACCCACATCAGCGGGTGGATCTCCCGCCGCCGGCCGACCGCCGTCCGCAGCAGGACGTAGCTGACGACGCCCGCGCCGATGCCGTTGGTGATCGAGTAGGTGAACGGCATGAGGGCGATCGTGAGGAAGGCCGGGATGACCAGGCTCATGTCGTCCCACTCGAGGGTGCGGATCTGGCTGATCATCAGCGCGCCCACGATCACCAGCGCCGGGGCGGCGGCCTCCGAGGGCACCACCTGCACCAGCGGGGTGAAGAACATCGCCACGAGGAAGAGCACGCCGGTGACGACGCTGGCCAGGCCGGTGCGGGCGCCGTCGGCGACCCCGGAGGCGCTCTCGATGTAGGTCGTGTTCGACGAGACGCTCGCCGCGCCGCCGGCCGCGGCCGCGATCGAGTCGACCAGCAGCACCGGCTGGGAGCCCGGCAGGTTGCGCTTCTCGTCGAGCAGGCCGCCCTCGGCGCCGACGGCGGTCACCGTGCCGACGGTGTCGAAGAAGTCGGCGATCATGATCGAGAAGACGATGAGCAGCGCGGCGACGACGCCGATCCGCTCGAACCCGCCGAACAGCGAGAACTGGCCGACGATCGACAGGTCGGGGGCGCCGACGACGTCGTCCGGCAGCGAGGGCACCTGCAGCGCCCAGCCCCGCGGGTTCTCCGTGCCGTCGGTGCCGATGCGCGGCCCGATGCCGGCCACCGCCTCGATGACGATCGCGAGCACGGTCGAGACGACGATGCCGATGAGCAGCGCGCCCTTGACCCGGCGCACGACGAGCACCGCGGTGAGCAGCAGCCCGACGACGAACACCAGCAGGGGCCACCCGGCGAGCTGGCCGTTCACACCGAAGCTGATCAGCGGCGAGCCGGGCCGGATCACGCCGGCGTCGGCCAGTCCGATGATCGTGAGGAAGAAGCCGATGCCGACGGCGATCGCGGTCTTGAGCTGCGGCGGGATCGCCTCGAACACCGCCCGGCGGAACCCGGTGAGCACCAGCACGGTGATGAGCAGGCCCTCGAGCACGACCAGGCCCATGATCTCCGGCCAGGACAGCTGGGTGGCCGCGAAGACGGCGACGATCGCGTTGATGCCGAGCCCCGTGGCCAGCGCGAACGGGTAGCGGCCCACGATGCCCATGACGACGGTCAGCGCGCCGGCGACCAGCGCGGTCACCGCGGCGACCGCCCCGAAGGGCAGCGTGGCACCGGTGACGTCGGCGCCGGACAGGATGATCGGGTTGAGCACCACGATGTAGGCCATCGTGAAGAAGGTGGTCAGCCCGCCGCGCACCTCGCGGCCGAGCGTGCTGCGCCGGGCACTGATGCCGAAGTACCGGTCGAGCCCGTTGCGCGGCCGCAGCTGCGGGCCGTCGCTGCGGCGCGGTGCCGGCGCGCCCGCGGCGACGTCGGCGGGGGTGTCCCCGGTCGCCGTCCGCGCGGCGGGCCGGGCGGCGGAGGCACCGCGGGAGGGTCGGGACTTCTCGGGCATGCGGGCTCCTGCGTGCTGCTGCGACCGGGCGACGAGCGGCAAGAGCGTGCCACACGCCGCGCGCGCCTCGGTGCAGGAACGCGAGCGGGCGGGCCTAGGGTCGGTGCGTGCCCGGCCCCCTCAAGCAGGCTCCTCCCCCGCTGCGCGTCGACACCGCGCGCGTCGTCCTGGTCGGGATCGGCCTGTGGGTGGTGGCGCTCGTCGTCGTCCTGCTGCTCGGCGACCGGGTGGACCGGATGTGGACCTGGACCTGCGTGGCCGGGATCGGGCTGCCCTTCCTGGGGCTGGCGATCATGCGCTGGCAGGGCCAGCTCGGACGACGCGGGCCCGACGCCGGCTGAGCCCCTCCCCTACGGCCAGGCTGCCAGCAGGCGCACCGTCGCGACGGCCAGCACCCGCGTGACCGCCGTCAGCTCGGTCAGGTCGACGTGCTCGTCGAAGGAGTGCGCGTGGACGACGTCGCCCGGGCCGTAGTGCAGGGTCGGCACGCCCTCGGCGGCGTAGAGCCGCAGGTCGCTGCCGTAGGGCACGCCGCGCTCCCGCGGCGCGGTGCCCATCAGGTCCGCCTGCGCCGAGGACACCGCGTCCCGCAGCGGGGTGCCGGCCGGCGTGCGCCCCGGCGCGAACTGCCCGCCGGACCAGGTCACCTCCACCGGGTGCGCCCGCAGGAACGGGTGGCCGGCGCAGGCGGCGGCCAGGCGCTCCTCGACGGCGGCGCGCGCGTCGGCGGGGTCCTCGTCGAGGCGCACGCCCAGGCGGCCGGTGGCGGTGAGCGAGTCGGGCACGGTGCTGGCCCAGTCGCCGGCCACGACGGTCCCGATCGAGAGCGTGTGCGCGACCGGGTACTCCGCCATCAGCGGGTCGACGACGGCGTTGCGCTCGGCCTCGAGCCCGCGCAGCACGGCGTCGACGAAGCCGAAGTGCTCCACCGCGCTGCGCCCGGCCCAGCGGGTGCTGCCGTGCGCCGGCTCGCCCGGCACCACGAGCCGGAAGGTGAGCGCGCCGCCGGCCGCGGTGGTGAGCGTGCCGCTGGTGGGTTCGGTGATGACGCAGGCGTCCCCGCGGTGCCCGCGGGTCAGCGTCGCGAAGGCGCCCAGGCCGCCGTCCTCCTCGCCCCCGACCAGGTGCAGCGCCAGCCGGCCGGGCAGCCGCACGCCGCTGGCCAGCACCGCCTCGGCGACCGCGAGGTTCGCGGCCACCCCGGCCTTCATGTCGCAGGCGCCGCGGCCGTACAGGCGCCGGCCGGCCGGCCGCGGCGTCCAGGGGTCGCCGGCCCAGCGCCGGAGGTCACCGGGCGGGACGACGTCCACGTGCCCCTGCAGCACCACGGTCGGACCGTCGTCGGCCCCCGTCGAGGCCACCAGACCCCAGGCCTCGCGCCGCGGCACCTCCGTGCCGGGGAAGCCGGGCCGCGCGGCGAGCCCGTCGACGTCGAGCCTCCAGTGGTCGACGTCCATCCCGGCGCGCGCGGTGCGCTCCGCGAGCCCGGCGAGCAGGTCGGACTCGGCGTCGCTGCCGGTCACGCTGGGCACCCGCACGAGATCGGCCAGGGTCCGGTGCAGCGCGCCGACGTCGAGGGCGTCGAGGACGGCCTCCTCGACCCGGCTGGGCCCGCCCCGCGGCGCCCCGGTCTCGGGCGCCCACCCCGTCAGCGTCACGTCTCCTCCTCCGCAGGCCGCCACCGTGGCGGGCGACGGGAACGCTAGGGAGCGCGGGCGTCCGGCGGGAGCCTGATCTCGTGCGTCCTCCCTACGATCCCTTGCGTCCGATGGGCACCCGACGCAACGGAGGACCACGGTGGACGACCTGGACAGGGCGATCGTGCAGCGGCTCGTGCAGGACGCCCGCAGCACCTACGGCCGCATCGGTGCCGAGGTGTCGCTGAGCGCCCCTGCGGTGAAGCGGCGCGTCGACCGCCTGGTCCGCACCGGGGCGATCCGCGGGTTCACCGCGGTGCTCGATCCCGCCGTCCTCGAGTGGTCGGTGGAGGCCTACGTGTGGGTCTACTGCGAGGGGGCGCCCGACCCGGAGGAGGTGCGCCGCCAACTCGAGGACGTGCCCGAGGTGGTGCAGGCGACGACGATCTCCGGCACCGCGGACGCCGTGCTGCGGCTGCAGGCGCGTGACACCGCCGAGCTCGAGCGCGCCGTCCGCCGACTGCGCGCGCTGCCCACCGTCGCCCGGACGGAGAGCGCGGTGGTGCTGTCCCGGCTGATCGACCGGCCGCGGGGTTGAGGCCCGGCGCTCAGTCGGTGAGGACGTCGAAGTCCGCGGTGTCGTAGCGGGCCGACGTCACGACCTCCGCCGGCTCACCCGCGGCCAGGGTGGCCTGGCTGTGCGCGCCGCAGCCGTAGTCGACGGCGACGACGCGGCCGTCGGCCGGGGAGTACTCGTTGCCGCAGGCGCCGAGCAGGCCGCGCAGCGACCCGGCCAGCGGGAGGAAGAAGCCGCAGGTGCCGCAGGGGCCGGGCGCCTGGCGGGCCATCGGGGCGCGCGGCCCGAAGTCGCCGGCCAGCCAGCGGGCGGCCGCGCCGGCGCGGCCCTCCGGCGACATGACCCGCTCGCGGCCCAGGCCGATCTCGGTGGCCAGGGCCTGCGCCTCGGGGTCGGCGGCCGCGTCGTCGTCGGCGGTGTAGGACGGCACCAGCCGCGGGTCGTCCTCGGTGGCCGGCAGCACGTCGCCGACCGACAGGTCGCCGGGGCGCAGCCGCTCGTGCCAGGGCACCCAGGCCGGCGCCAGCAGCGCGGCGTCGCCGGGCAGCAGCACGACCTCGTCGACGGTGACCTCGCCCGCGCCGGGGACGGCGGCGAGGGTGACCGCCCAGTGCCAGCCGACGTAGCCGGGCAGCCGGCTGGCGAAGGAGTGGGTGACCACCGCGCCGAGCGCCGCCTCGTCCACGCCCTCGGCCGCGGGGCCGAGTGGCTCGGCGGCCGCGCCGAGGTGCTCGCCGACCAGCCCGGGGTCGCCGGCCGTCTCCTCGGCCGCGGCGCGGGCGGTGTCGACGGCGGCGGTCAGCGCGTCGCTGCCCGCGGGGGCGGGGTCGGGGTCCGGGAGCACCCGCCCATCGTCCCAGACGCGCCCGGAGGGACCCACCCGCCGGGCCGGGGAGTGATCACGGTCGTCCCGGACGCCCAGGTCGGTACGGCACCATGGGGGCGTGCCGTCCTCGCGTCCGCCCGGGTCACGCCGGGGTCCGCTGCGCCGCGCCCGGACCGGGCCGCCCCCGCCGGACCGGATGGACACCGCACCGCTGGACCTGCCCCAGCCGGGCCCCTGGCCGCAGGCCGCCGCCGCGCCGCCGCCGGGTCCCCCTGCCCAGTACGGCCCGCCGGGCACCTGGCCCCAGGCCGCCGCGCCACCGCCTCCGCAGTACGGCCCGCCGCCGCAGGCCCTGCCCCCGGCGCCGCCGACCGTCCCGCAGCCCGAGCCGGCGCCCGCTCCCGAGCCGCGGGTCACCGTCACGCGCGTCGCCGTCGCCCGCAGCCGCGAGCTGACCCGGGCCGGCGTCGCCCGGGTCCGCCGGGCCAGCCGGGCCGACGGCGCCGGGGAGAGCGGCCTGACCCACCTCCTGTGGGTCAACGCGATGCACATGGCCGGCGACGCGATGATCGCCGTCTCGCTGGCCGGCACCCTGTTCTTCGCCGCCGCGGCCGACGCCCAGCGCGGCAACGTGGCGCTCTACCTGCTGGTGACGATGGCGCCGTTCGCCGTCGTCGCGCCGGTCATCGGCCCGCTGCTCGACCGGCTGCAGCGCGGGCGCCGGTGGGCGCTCGGCGCGGCCTCGTCCGGGCGGGCGCTGCTGGCGCTGGTCATGGCCGCGCACCAGGACGACTGGTGGCTCTACCCCGCCGCGCTCGGCGTGCTCGTGCTGTCCAAGGCGCACAACGTGCTGCGCGCCGCCGTCGTCCCGCGGGTGCTGCCCGGCGCGATGTCGCTGACGTCGGCCAACGCGCGCCTGTCGGTGTTCGGCCTGGTCACCGCGGGCGTCTTCGGCGGCCTCGGCGCGGGCCTGGCCTGGGCGTTCGGCTTCGCACCCCTGCTGTGGGTCACCGCGGTCGTCTTCGCCGTCACCGGGGTCCTCGCCGTCCGGCTGCCCCGGCACGTCGACGTCCCCACCGGCGAGCAGCCCGCCGACGTGCTCAGCACCGGCGAGGTCCCGGTGGCCGGCCGCCGGCGCCGCCCGGTCAACCCGCACGTGGTGCTGGCGCTGCGCGCCAACGCCGCGCTGCGCGGTCTCGGCGGCTTCCTCACGATCTTCTCGGCGTTCCTCGTGCAGGCCACCGTCGAGGGCGGCTGGGAGTCCACGCTGGCGCTCGGCGCGATCGCCGGCGCCGCGGGGGCGGGCAGCGTCCTGGGCACCGGCATCGGGTCGCGGCTGCACTCCGCCGACCCCGACCGGGTGGTGGTCTGGTCGGCCGGCGTCGCCGCCGCGGTCACCGTGCTCGCGGCGGTGTTCTTCGGCCTGGCGACGGCCGCCGCGGTGGCCGGCGTCTCGGCGGTCGCCAACGCGCTCGGCAAGGTCGCGCTCGACGCGATCATCCAGCGGGAGGTGCCGGAGAGCCTGCGCGCGTCGGCGTTCGCCCGCTCGGAGACCGTCCTGCAGCTGGCCTGGGTGGTCGGCGGCGCCATCGGCATCGCGCTCCCCCCGATCGGCTGGCTCGGGTTCACCGTGGCCGCCGCACTGCTCGTCCTCGCCGTCGGCCTGGTGCTGTGGACCCCACGGCGCCGCAGCTGGCGGCCCGTCGACCCCGAGGCACCCACCGTGCCCGGCGCCGGACCGCAGGCCTGGCCCGCGCCCGACGCCCCGACCGTGCCGGAGGCACCCCGCCCGTGAGCTCCTCCCCCCGCGCCGCCGCCCTCGTCCTGGCCGGCGCGCTCCCCGTCGTGCTGGCCGGCTGCGGCGGACCGTCGGCGTCGGACCCCCCGCCCGACGTCACCGTCACCGCCGGGCCGCAGGAGGTCACCGCGCGGCCCACCCAGTACTGCGCCGAGGGCGAGGGGCAGCGCTACAGCGGGGTGACCCCGCCGATCATCGAGGTCCCCCCAGGCACGCCGATCGCGCTGACCGTGCCCGACGACGTCGCCGCCAACGGCTGGAGCGTGCAGGTCTTCGACGAGCGGCTCGAGGAGCGGATCGGCGAGGTCGACGTCGAGGCCGGCACGACCACCTACGAGGGGATCACCAGCTCCGACGTCGTCCCGCCGGCGTTCTACCTCGTCGTCGTCGAGGACCGGCACGGCGAGTGCCTGCTCACCGGCTCGTGGCCGGTGGGCTTCCTGCGCGCCGGCGGCGAGGTGGCCGAGCCGACCCCGACGACGCCGTCGGCGACGCCGGCCGGCTGAGGCCACCGACCGGGCTCAGGCCTCCAGGTCGCCGGCGACGGCTCGCAGCACGGCCGCGACCTTGCGCGACTCGGCGCGGTCGGGGTGCCGGCCGCGGCGCAGCGAGTTCGAGACGTCGTCGAGCAGCTTGATGAGGTCCTCGATGATCGGGACCAGCTCGTCGGGCTTCTTCCGCTTGGCCTCGGCCACCTTGGCCGCCACCGAGGGCAGCGGGTCGAGGACGCGGACCTGCAGCGCCTGGTCACCCCGCCGGCCGGCGACGATGCCGAACTCCACCCGCTGGCCGGGCTTGAGCTCGGCGGTGCCGGAGGGCAGCGCGTCCTTGTGCACGAAGACGTCGGGCCCGTCCTCGCGCGAGAGGAAGCCGAACCCCTTCTCGGGGTTGAACCACTTGACTCTGCCGGTGGGCACGGTGAGATCCCTCGGTCGCTCGCTGGGGTGGTCCGGCAGGGGTGCCGGCGTCGGCGGCAGGCCCGCCGCTCGTCCCCCAGGTTAGCCGTCCGCGCGGACGGTCCCGCCGTCGCCGAACTGCGCCGGGTCGACGACGCCGAGGCGGCCGATCAGGTCGAGGAAGACCGAGGCGAAGTCGTTGTCGGCGACCTCCCGGCGGACGGTGGCCCAGTCGACCTGCTCGCGCAGCGCCCGCGCGACGGGCAGCAACCGCGCGAAGTCGCAGTAGTGCTCGTCGAGGGCCATCAGCTTGGTGGTGAGGATGTCGGTGGCCGCGAGCACCGGCATGTGCACCGAGAGCACGGCACGGTCCTCGGCCCGCTCGATGAGGTCGCTCTCGACGGGGTGGCCGCAGGTGCGCCACAGGACGTCGACGAACGAGTTGCCCTGCACGACCTTGGTCAGCCAGTCCTCGGCCGGGTCCTCGACCTCCAGCCCGGCGTCGCGCAGGACCTTGACCGCCCGCTCGGCCTCGTCGGCGGTCACCAGGAAGTCCGCGTCGTGGTCGGGCTCGGGGGCGCCGCGGACCCACGCCGCGTAGCCACCGCACAGGGCGAAGGGCACCCCGCCCTCCTTGAGGGCCACGGCGGTGCGCTTGAGGAGGTCCCGGATCTCGTCGCGGTCGGAGGGCTGCACGGGGTGCTGCTACCCGGCGCGCATCCGCTCACGCACGGGTGAACCGGCACCGGCCGGGGCACCGGTGTCGGGTGCGCATCGCGACCTTCAACATCCTGCACGGGCGCTCACCGGAGGACGACCGGGTCGACGTCGACCGGCTCGCCGCGGCGGTGAAGGCCCTCGACGCCGACGTCCTGGGCCTGCAGGAGGTCGACCGCGACCAGCCGCGGTCGATGAACGCCGACCTGACCGCGGTGGCCGCCGAGGCGATGGGCGCCACCGACCAGCAGTTCGTCGCCGCGCTGTCGGGCACCCCGGGCGGCACGTGGATGGCCGCCACCGGTGACGAGCAGCCCGGCGCGGCGAGCTACGGCGTCGCACTGCTGTCGCGGTACCCGGTGGTGTCCTGGCGCGTGGTCCGCCTGCCGACCCTGCACGGGCGGGTGCCGGTGTGGTTCAGAGGGGCGCGCGCCCCGAAGCTGGTCAGCGAGGAGCCGCGGGTCGCCGTGGCGGCGGTGGTCGACGGCCCGCACGGGCAGTTCACCGTGGCCTGCACGCACCTGTCGTTCGTGCCGTACTGGAACTCCGTGCAGCTGCGCCGCCTCGTGCGGTCGATGCGGGGGACGCGCGAGCCGCTCGTCGTCCTCGGCGACCTCAACATGGAGCCGCCGCAGGCCCGCCGGGTCAGCGGGCTGCGGCCGCTGGCGTCGGCGCCGACGTTCCCGCTGGAGGAGCCGACCCGGCAGCTGGACCACGTGCTGGTGCGCGGCGGGCTGCGGGCGACCGGCCCGGCCGAGGCGGTGCGGCTGCCGCTGTCGGACCACCGCGCCCTCGTGGTGGACGTGGGACCCACCTGATCGGGCAGGTGGTTGGCGTCGTGACAGCGTCCGGTGTCACGATGCCCGCATGGCTGCCGGCGTCGGGACCCGTGCGTTCACCCTCGTCGCGTCCGCGGTGCGCGTGGTGGCGTCGCTGGTCGCCGTCGTCATCGTGGTGCACGCGGTCTTCACGTTCTTCGCGGCCAACCCGGCGAACCCGCTGGTCTCGGCAGCGGCGTCGGTGCGGCGCGACCTCGGCTGGTTCACCGTCGACCTGTTCCGTCCGTCGGACGCGGAGGTCGGCGAGACGATCAACGCGGCGCTCGCCGCGCTGGTGTGGCTCGTGGCCGGCAACCTCGTGTCGAAGCTGCTCACACGGCTGGCGCCGTCGCCGTCCCGGTCCTGACGCGCCCGGGGGGGGGGGGGGGGGGGGGGGGGGGGGGGGGGGGGGGGGGGGGGGGGGGGGGGGGGGGGGGGGGGGGGGGGGGCGCGCGGGGGGGG